>NZ_VFUX01000024.1:0-112024 GCF_006441275.1 Mesorhizobium sp. B2-4-17
CGTCCCTCCCGATTCGATGCTCGGGAAGTGTCCACGATGTCTCCGAACGCCTGTCCACCATCTCCCCGGTCTCTACACCCTCCCCACAAGGGGGAGGGAACGCTGCCGCGCGCATCTTACTTCCGCCCCGGCATCGAAAAACATGCTCAATCTGCAGGATCGGCATCGACGGAAGTCTCCCTCCCCCCTGTGGGGAGGGTTAGGGGTGGGGGTACTCGTAGGGCGAAAGCCTCGGCCTCCATATGCGATAGCCCTGCCCCTGAGGGGGAGATGTCCGGCAGGACAGAGGGGGTGCCTCGCGCAAACGTCTCCTCACCGCCTCACCCGCGACTTCAGCCAGCGATCAAAGGCCACCGCCAGGATCAAGATCAGGCCGATGACGATGCTTTGCGTGTAGGACGAGACGTTGTTGAACTGCAGCCCGTTCTGCAGCACGCCGATCAGGGCCGCCCCAACCACCGTGCCGCCGACCGAGCCGATGCCGCCGAACAGCGATGTGCCGCCGATGACGACGGCCGAGATCACCGTCAGTTCGTAGCCGATGCCAGCCACCGCTTCCGAGGAATTCAGCCTGGCCGACAGCACGAAAGCGGCGAGCCCGGCGAAGAAGCCGACGATGACATAGACCGAGACCAGGATGCGGTCGACGCGCAGGCCGGACAGCCGTGCCGCCTCCGCATTGCCGCCGACGGCATAGACGGCACGGCCATAGCGCGTGTAGCGCAGCACGATGTGGCACAATATGGCGGCAATGGCGAAGATGATCGCCGGCACCGGCACCGGGCCGATCAGCCCCGTGCCGAACCAGCGCATCGAGGCATCGAAACCCGAAATCGGGCCGCCATTGGAGATGGTGAGCGTCAGCCCGCGAAACACCGTCAGCCCGCCCAATGTCACGACAAAGGGCGGCACTTTCAGCCTTGTGATGGCGAGGCCCTGCACGCCGCCGGCGGCCGCTCCCACCAGAACGGCGGCGAGAAGTGCGGCGAACCAGCCATAGCCCTGCGTGCCTGAGGTCGACAGCGACAGCGTGTTGGCCGCGCCGCCCTTGGCGACGACGGCGGCCACCATGCCGCAGAAGGCAAGCAGCGAGCCGACCGAAAGGTCGATGCCGGCGGTGAGGATGACGAAGGTCATGCCGAGCGCGATCAGCCCGGTGATCGAGATCTGCCTGGTGATGTTGAATAGGTTGATGGGGTCGATGAAGCTCGGCTTCAGCACGGTGAAGACGACGACGAGGGCTGCCAGGAACAGCAGCGGCCCGAAGCTCATCAAAAGCCTTGCGAGTGTGGCGCCGCCGCGCTGGCTCTGTTCCTCGGCGATGCTCATCATGTCAGCCCCTCCCCATCCTGCCCGAGTGCTTGCTGCCCGAGTGCTTCCGGCCCGAGCGCGTCCTGCCCCCTCGCATCCTGCTTGTCGAGCGCCATCAGTTCCATCAGTTTTTCCTCATTTGCCTCGACGCCCGGCATCTCGCCGGTGATGCGGCCCCGGCGCATGGTGACGATGCGGTCCGACACCGCCAGCACTTCCGGCAGTTCGGATGAGATCATCATCACCGCGATGCCGCGCGCCGCCAGCTGCACCAGGATCTGGTGGACTTCCGCCTTGGCGCCAACATCGACGCCGCGCGTCGGCTCGTCGACGATCAGCACTTTTGGATCGCGCGCCAGCCAGCGCGCCAGGATCACCTTCTGCTGGTTGCCGCCCGACAGGCCCTCGATCGCCTGTTCGGCCGACGCCATGCGGATCGACAGCATTTTGCGGAAACCCGAGAGCGCGTCGCGCTCGCGCCGCTCGGCCATGAAGCCGAAACCGTTGCTGAACCGCCCGAGCGAAGCGACGGAGAAATTCGGCAATATGCCGAGCGCGGCAAAGATCGCCTGGTGCTTGCGATCCTCCGGCACAAGGCCGATGCCGAGCGCGATGGCGTCGGCCGGTGAAGCCGGCGCGATTTGCTTGCCGTCGAGCGTGATCGTGCCCGCCGCGATGCGGTCGGCGCCGAAGATGGCGCGCGCCAGTTCCGTGCGGCCCGAGCCGACGAGGCCGGCGACGCCAAGGATCTCGCCGGCCTTGAGGTCGATATCGACGCCGTCGAGCACGATGGCGTGCGGCGCCTCGGGATCGCGCACGGTGCGCAAGCCCCGTACGGAAAGCACGACATCGCCGGCGACCGCGCGCTGTACAGGCCGCGCATAGAGTTCTGAGGCGGCGCGTCCCACCATCTTTTCGATGATCCGTGGCAATTTTATCGGCCGCCCGTTGTCACGGTCGAGATGCCCCGCCAGCCTGCCGTCGCGCAGCACCGTCATGCGATCGCAGATGGCCGATGCCTCCTCGAGCCGGTGGGTGACGAACATGATGGCGACCTTGTCCTGGCGCAGCCGGTCCATGATCGACAGCAGCCGCTGCACCTCGGTCTCGGTCAGCGCCGAGGTCGGCTCGTCCATGATGATCAGCCGGCTTTTGAGCGACAGCGCGCGGGCGATCTCGACCAGTTGCTGCTCGGCCACCGACAGCGCCGACACCGGCGTCATCGGGTCGATGGTGAGGCCGACACGGGCGATGATGGCGCGGGAGTCCTGCTCCATCTTGCGCCAACTCACCAGCCCGAGCGGCCCGGTCGGCGCGCGGCCGATGAAAATGTTCTCCGCCACCGTCAGCGTCGGGATCAGGCTGAGTTCCTGGTAGATGGTGACGATGCCGTGCTGCTTGGCGTCCTGCGGGCTCGCCGGCTGGTAGTCGGCGCCGTCGAAAATGATGCGCCCGCTCGACGGCGGCATGACGCCCGACAGGATCTTGAGCAGCGTCGACTTCCCCGCGCCGTTTTCGCCGAGCAGGCCGAGGATTTCGCCGGGCCTGACCTCGAGCGAGACGTCGCTCAGCGCGGTGACGCCGGCGAAATGCTTGGTGACGCCCTCGACGGCAAGCAGGACGGGCGATGCGGGTTCAGGTGGCTGCAAGGAGTGCTCCCCGAGACTTGAGATGTCTGCGCTGCCCCTCACCCTCACCCTCTCCCCGTATAGTGACGGGGAGAAGGGGGCGCCAGCGTTGGAGCGCATTCCTTCTCCCCGTCACTATACGGGGAGAAGGTGCCAGCAGGCGGATGAGGGGCAGCACCAATGTCGGCGATTGGTCCTGCTCGCAGAACATCACCCCGCCAGCCTACCCACTATGGCGCCCCTACTTCGTCTCGTTCAGCCTCTCGGCCTTGTCGAGATTGTCCTTGCCGATGACGATGGGCGTCAGCAACACCAGCTTCTCCTTCGGCTCGGTCTTGCTCTTGGCGTAGGCGACAGCGATCTGCACGGCGGTGCGCGACTGCTGGCCGGGGAATTGTTCGACCGTGCCGGCAAGCTTGCCGTCGCGCACGGCGACCAGCGCTTCCGGCAGCGCGTCGAAACCATAGATCTTGACGTCGGTGAAGTTGCGTGCCGCACAGGCTTCGAGCGCGCCCAGCGCCATGTCGTCATTGGCGCAGATGATGGCGTCCGGCTTGCCGTTGGCGGCAAGGCCGGCTTCGGTCACCGACAGCGCCTCGGCGCGGGCGAAGTTGGCGGTCTGCTCGAAGATGATCTGGTACTTGTCCTTCACGGGATCGAGCACATTGTGCACGCCCTTGTTGCGGTCGATCGCCGGACCCGCGCCCGGCTGGCCCTGCAGGTGGAACAGCTTGGCGCCGTTGGGGAATGCCGCCACCACGGCCTGCGCTTCCGCCTCGCCGCCCTTGACGTTGTCGGCGCCGACATGGGCAAGGATGCCCTGGACGCCATCGACGCGGCGGTCGATCGTCACCACGGGAACACCGGCCTTCACCGCTTCCTCGATGGCCGGCGCCAGAGCGTTGACGTCGAGCGGCGAAATGACGATGGCATTGACCTTCTGCACCAGCGCCGCCTCGATATCGGCGGTCTGCTTGGTGGCCGAATTCTGGCCGTCGCTCTCGGTCAGGTTGACCCCTTGAGCCTGCGCCTCGGCTTTGATCTCGTTCAGCATGTGCACGAAGAACGGAAAGCCGAGATTGGGCACCGAGCCCAATATGGTCAGCTTGTCCTCGGCGAACGCCGAACGTGCGGCCAGCACCAAGGCGCCCGCGGCCACGGACGTCATCAGGAATTCACGTCTGTTCATGGGTGATCCTCCTCCACAAGAACGCACGGCCCCGGAAACCGGGACCGGTTTCAGGAAGGATCATGCGTCGGTTCAAAGTGTTGGAGCATCCTCCTTGCGCCCGATGGCGCATGCCGCTCCAGCTGACCGCCGCTTCAAATTCCTCCGATCGGCGTCAGCAAGAGGATGCTAACCCAGGGTCAACCGTTTGTGCAACATCGATATAACAGTGCCCGATCGTGAATTATCGGAATTGTCTGAATTTTGGATTGTGGGGTATCCTTCGGCGGTTCGAGCCGGAAAGCGGGAGTGCCGTTTTCACGCCCTTGTTGAAATCCTGCCTTTCAATGTGTATAAATACACATGACCAGTGCCGAGATTATCCGCCTGCTGCAAGCTGATGGTTGGTTCGAGGTTGCCCGAAAAGGTAGTCATGCGCAGTTCAAACACCGCGACAAGCAAGGGCGGGTCACCGTTCCTCACCCCAAGCGCGATATCCCGATAGGCACTCTGCGCAGCATCGAAAAGCAGGCAGGACTGAAACTGAGGTGACGGACATGAAGCAGTATATCGGACTAATCCATAGGGATGTCGGCAGCGACTTCGGCGTGTCTTTCCCTGACTTCCCGGGCGTGATTACCGCGGGCAGGAATCTGGATGAAGCGCGGCTGATGGCTGAAGAGGCCCTCGCCCTCCATATCGAAGGCTTGATCGAGGATGGCGATGCAATTCCGGAGCCTTCCAGTTTGGAAGCTGTGATGGCGGACGCCGTTAATCGTGACGGTGTTGCAATCCTCGTCGCGGCCAAGACCGAGGCGAGGAAGACCGTGCGTATCAACGTGACGTTGCCGGACGACGTTCTCCAACGGATTGATGCCTTTGCCGAAGCCCATGGCTATACCCGGTCCGGGTTTCTCGCGAAGGCTGCCGAGAAAGTGATGGAGCTTGAGGCGGCTTGAGGTGGTCACTCAAGACGACGAGGCGCAATGCCGACGGGAATTTTCAAAGCCCATGAGTTGGAGAACTGCATGAAACCGCACATCATCTGCCATATGCTCGCATCGCTTGATGGCAGTCTCCATCCGAGCCGCTACACCACAAGCCCGGACGGAACCCGGGCCGAATGGTCAGGCGTCTATGAACAGGTCCACGGGGATCTCGAAGGCGACGCCTGGATCGTCGGCCGTGTCACCATGGCCGAGATGAGCAAGGCCGACGCGCACCCGCCGGCGCATGCCGGCAAAGTCAAGCGGCCGCATCATTTCGCCCGACGCGACGTGGGCCGCTTCGCCGTGGCGCTCGATGCCTCGGGCAAGCTCCACTTTTCCAAGTCAGACATCGGCGGCGACCATGTCGTGGTGCTGCTTGGCCACGGCGTCGCCGACAGCCATCTGGCCGAGCTTGCCGGCGACGGCGTGTCCTATATCGTCTCGGAGACGACGGACATCGATCTCGCCGCCATGACCGAGGTGCTCGGGCGTGAATTCGGCATCCGCCGGCTGTTGCTCGAAGGCGGCGCCGGCATCAACGGCTCCTTCTTCGCGGCGGGCCTCGTCGATGAACTCAGCCTTCTCGTTGCCCCCGCGCTCGATGCGCGGGCGGCAAACCAGGGTTTTGTCGAGTTCGGCGGGAGCGGCCTCGCCGGCAAGGTCCAGTTGTCCCTCACCGACTGCAAAGCCCTCGCGCACGGTCTCGTCCATTTGCGCTACGCCGTCACCTCCGGCTGAAGGCGCTTTGCCGGAACATCAGTATTGCATTGCGTCAAGATCGGCGATCAGCGTCGGCCCGGTCGGATGCCAGCCGAGCCGTGCCTGGGTCAGCGCGCTGGAGGCCGGCAGGTCCATGGGGGCAAACATCGCCATCCAGCCGAAATGCTCCGCCGCCTGTTCAGGCGCGATCGAAACGACCGGCACGTTGAGGCCCCGCCCGATCGCCTCGGCGATGGCGCGCACCTCGACGCCTTCCTCGCCGACAGCGTGATAGCGGGCGCCGGCCTGCCGCTTTTCCACGGCGAGCCGGAAAAGGCGCGCCGCGTCGAGAACATGGCCCGCGGAGAAGCGGTTGCGGCCTTCGCCGACATAGGCCGAGACGCCTTTCTGGCGCGCAATGTCGATCAGCGGCGTGATCAGCCCTTGCTTGACCGTATCGTGGACCTGCGGCAGGCGCACCACGGACACGTTGATGCCGGCCTCCAGCAAGTCGTTGCCCGCGAGTTCCGAGGCGATGCGCGGATTGCCGTGGCTGGGATTGAAGACGTCCTCGACCGCCAGTTCGCCATGTCCGGGACTGCCCATGCCGACACCGGATGTGATCACCAGCGGCCGGTCGGATCCAGCAAGGGCCGAGCCGAGGGCCGCGATGACGCGCCTGTCCTTTTCGCAATTCTCGACAAATCGCGAGAAATCATGGTCGAACGCCGTGTGGATCACCGCTTCCGCCTTCGCCGCGCCGTCGCGCAGACCGTCGGGATCCTCGAGGGTTCCGCGACAGATCTCGGCGCCGGCCGCGGCCAGCGCCTCCGCGCCAGCGTCGGAGCGGGTCACGCCAATCACCTGATGGCCCGCCTGGATGAGTTCGGGAACAAGCGCCGAACCTATGAAGCCGGTCGCGCCGGTGAGAAAGATACGCATGCAAAATCTCCTGCACAGTTGCAGGCGCAGTATCCCCGATCTATTATTCCATTAAAGTAGTGACCTTATCATGGTATAGTTGCTAACAGGCTCGGTCATGCCCATCCATTCCGCCGGTTCGCTCGCAGCCTTCCTGAAAGACCGCCGCACCCGGCTCGATCCGGCATCGTTCGGCTTCTCCGGGCGCAGGCGCACGCCGGGGCTGCGCCGCGAAGAGGTCGCCCAGCGCGCCAACATAAGCCCGACCTGGTACACATGGCTGGAGCAGGGCCGTGGCGGCGCGCCCTCGGCCGATGTGCTGAACCGGATCGCCAAGGGACTGCTTCTGACCGAGGCGGAACGCGAACATCTTTTCATGCTCGGGCTGGGGCGCCCGCCCGAAGTCCGCTACATCGGGGCCGACGGCGTCAGCCCTCGCCTCCAGCGCCTGCTCGACACGCTCGATGCCAGCCCAGCTCTGATCAAGACCGCCACCTGGGATGTCGTTGCCTGGAACCGCGCCGCCGAAGTGGTGCTGACCGACTACGGCGCCCTGCCCGCCGGCCAGCGCAACATCCTGCGCTTCATGTTCCGCAGTCCCACTATCCGCGCCAAGCAACACGATTGGGAAAACCTCGCCCGTTTCGTGGTGGGCGCGTTCCGGGCCGACGCGGCACGCGCCGGCGCGGTGTCCGAGGTCACCCAGCTGGTCGACGAACTCTGCAGCGTCAGCCCCGAATTCGCCGCCCTGTGGCGGGAAAACGACGTGCTCAGCCACGGCGACGGGACAAAGCGCCTGAAGCACCCGGAACTCGGCGACATCGAATTGGAATACTCGGCTTTCGCGGTCGACGGCCGGCCGGACCTGAACATGATCGTCTACAACCCGCTGGACGGTGCGGTCGCCGACCGTATCCGCGACCTCGCCCGGCGGCCGAAGCCGCAGAAGCCGGACGATTACCCGGCGCCATGACGCCCGGCCGGTTGAACGTCGAAGCGCCACGCCACGGGACAGGAGACCGCATGAACGAGCAGCGTGTCCACCAGATTTTCGAGGTCAGCCTACTGCTTAAGGGCGCACATGCGCTGGTCGAATGCGTCGGCGGTCTGCTGCTCGCTTTTGTCAGCACCAGCACGATCGTGTCGCTGGTGAACAGGCTGACACAGGAAGAGCTGACCGAGGACCCGAACGATTTCATCGCCAGCCATCTGATGCACGCGGCGAGCCATTTCTCCGTCGGCACGCAGCATTTCTACGCGTTCTACCTGCTCAGCCACGGCCTCATCAAGATTGCCCTGGTAGTGGGCCTGCTGAGAGGCAAGCTATGGGCCTATCCGGCCTCGCTGGTGGCCTTGCTGCTGTTCATCGTCTATCAGCTCTACCGCTTCAGCTATACCCATTCGGCGGGGCTGATCGTGCTCACCCTGTTCGATCTCATCGTCATCTGGCTGATCTGGCATGAGTACCGCCTCGTTCGGCGGCACGAGGTGGCAAGCCGTTAGAGGCGCCCGCCGGTCACCCGACTATGATCGGCCGTCCGCACCGATAGTGGGGCAATACATCTTATGCGAATTCGTGCTTCCCTGCGTATTACCCGGCGATAGCCACTACAGCCACCGGCCGCGCGCGGCCCTTGCAAGAAACGAGCGCTGGTTTGAGGATTTTGAATGCGACCAGAAAATGGGCCAAAGCCATCAGGCGTGATGTCGTCGCCCTCTGGCTTGCCGCCCGCGACCCACGCGTACCTTGGCATGCCAAGGCGGTTGCCGGTGCGGTCGCCGCCTACGCGCTGAGCCCCATTGACCTGATCCCCGACTTCATTCCGATCATCGGCTATCTGGACGACCTCATCATTGTGCCGCTGGGGATCATGCTGGCGGTCAAGCTGGTCCCGGTCGATCTGATGCGGGAATTCCGGGATGAAGCGACCCGACGCGCCAAGCCGGTAAGCAAGGCCGGCCTGATATTCATGATCGCGGTCTGGATAGTCGCGGCAGCGGCGTTGCTCTGGCTATTCTGGCCGACTCGCCCGGCTTAGATTCAAACTGACCCGTTATCTCCGGTCATTGCGATGACTCCGGCGCCAGGACCAGCCCGATCTCCCCGGCCGCCTGCGCGGCGTGGCGGCGCACGGTGGCAAGGTCGAGCACGCTGTAGGTGGTCGCCACATAGGGTACGGTGAGTGCCGCGACCGAGTGGCCCGAACGGCCCGATGACCGGAAAGGCGAGGTCGATGACGCCCGGCTGCAGCCCGTCAGCCATCTCTTCATGGCCGGCGGCTCGGATGCGGGCGAGCGCCTCCAGAAGACCAGCTTCGACAAACTTTCAAGCGCCGACCAGGCCCTCGTCACCGCCGCCGCCGAGGCGCGCGACAAGGCCTACACGCCCTACTCCAACCACAAGGTCGGCTCGGCCGTGCGCACCGCTTCGGGCCGGCTGTTCTCCGCCTGCAATGTCGAAATCGTAACCTTGCAGCAATCGGTGCATGCCGAGCGCAACGCGGTGATGCAGATGGCGGCGGCGGGCGAGCGGCAGATCGAGGCCATCGTCTGCCACGGCCCCTATTCGGGCGTGCCATGCGCCGAATGCCGGCAGGTGATCTGGGAGTTCTGCTGCGACGATCCCGACGTCAAGATCATCGGCTCGACGCTCGATGGCGAGATCGAACTGATGACCATTGGCGAAATCTATCCGAGCCCCTACGGTCCGGGCACCAAGGGCATCGACCCGCGCAAGTTCTGAGGCCGAAATAAAGCTCAGACGAGCCGCTTGCCGGCGTCACCATCCTCTTTGGTGAACGGGCCGATGTCCGGATTGGAAGGAATCGAGCACCGCCAATCCAATCCGCATCCGAGGATGCCAATGCCGAAATGCGGCATCAGCAGGATCACCGACGGATCAAGCGTCACCGCACGAAATGCATGCGAAGCTGACATTTGAAGGAACATAAGTCAGGCAAGAAGCTTAGTAGCCATGAGCATGCGTGGCGTTCAATTGTTCACCAAAGCGGCCAGGCGGGATCGCCTATCCGAAGGTCCCGCGAAGAGCGAAGACATCGCCAAAAGAATTTTGAGCACGGCAGAAAAAGTTTCAAATCAAAATACCGGAGCCTCGGCGGTCGAAAATGACTTAACGCGCAACGACATCGGGGACTCTCAAGGGGATCACAAAAAAATTCATCCGATCGTGGCAGTCTTCGACAGCGATTTTTTCCCCGTCCTGCTGCTCCTTACCATTTACACCCTCGCTGTATTCGCCGCGACCTTCGCCGTGTTTCTTTGGTGGGTGGGCATACTATAGGGTGATCGAGCCCACAATCCGGTGTCCTGCAACAGGCGCCCACCTCGCACTGGGAGGGGAGATTTCGTATCATTCCCTGTGTTCGAACACTGCCCCGTAGTGATACGGCGGTAGATCAACCATTCGCAAAAGCTGGAAACCATTGGCCTCCAAAACCGCCACCATAGCTTCGGGTGACATGCGCATCTCTGTCCCGGGGCCGCGCGGCTTGCCAAGCACGGTCGTCTGCTCTCGCGGCCGCTGATGCCAATTGACGAGCGCAAACAGACCGCGCGGCTTGAGCACACGGGCCACGACTTTGATAAGGGCTGGCTTGTCGGGCACGCCGTGGAAGGTGTTGGCCATCAGCACAAAATCGATTTTTTCAGGCACAAGTTCCGCAACTTCGCCGGCATCCGCAACAATCCATTCCAGGACCGAAACGCCGCGCCGCTCCACTTCGGCCTTGGCCGCCACGATCATGTCCGGGTCGAGGTCGAGCCCATAGACGCGCCCACCGACGATTTTCGCAAGCGGAGCGGTGAAATAGCCATCGCCGCAGCACAGATCGAGAGCCGTCATGCCGGGCTCGATACCTAACGACAGCAAAAGACCCGACGGCTCTGGCCAAAGCACCTCCCACCAATCTCGGTCAGGCATGGAGGTGGCGGGAAACATTCCAGTCATGGGCGGAAGCTTTTGAATTGTGCTGCGGAGCAGTGTCGACCGGCAAGCCGCCAAAGGCAATGCCGCCATTGCCGATGGCGTCGACTGGCGCAAGTTCCGAGACCGGCCGAAGTAGTGGCTCAGACAACCCGCTTGCCGCCGGCGTCGGCGACGATCTCGCCGTCCTCCTTGGTGAACGGGCCGATGTCGGGGTTGGGCAGAAAATCGAGCACCGCCTCGGACGGCCGGGCCAGGACGACGCCGAGCGGGCTGACCACGATCGGCCGGTTGATCAGGATCGGGTGCGCCAGCATGAAATCGAGGATCTCGTCGTCGCTCCGCTTGGGATCGCCGAGGCCGAGTTCGGCATAAGGCGTGCCCTTCTCGCGCAACAACTCGCGCGGCGTCATCGCCATCGCCTCGAGCAATTCGATAAGCCTGCCGCGCGACGGCGGCGTCTTCAGATACTCGATCACCTGCGGCTCCTCGCCGGACTGGCGGATGATCGCCAGCGTGTTGCGCGACGTGCCGCAGTCGGGGTTGTGATAGATGGTGATGGTCATGGCGCGGCTTTCATCCGGGTAAGGATTCTGGGGTCCGCCAGCAGCCAGCCGGCCAGCGACAGGGCAAGCAGCGCACCTGCCAATTCCGCGGCTATGAAGGCCGGGACATCGGATGGCCGGATTCCGGCAAACGTATTCGAGAAGGCGCGGGCGATGGCCACCGCCGGATTGGCGAACGAGGTCGAGGCGGTGAACCAGTAGGCAGCGGTGATGTAGAGCCCGACCAGCCAGGGGATGGCATCGTCCCGGAAGCGCAGGCCGGCAAGGACGGTGAAGACCAGGCCGAAGGTCGCGACCAGTTCGGCCAGCCACTGCCCATGCCCGCTTCGCACTGTTGCCGAAATCTCCAGCAATGGCAGTTCGAACATGGCATGCGCCACCAGCGTGCCGACGAGGCCGCCGAGGACCTGCATGGCGACGTAAGCCAGCGCCGCGAACCAGTCGATTTCGCGCCGCAGCGCAAAAACCAGTGTGACCGCCGGGTTGAAATGGGCGCCGGAGACCGGTCCCAGCGTTGCGATAAGCACCACCAGCATGGCGCCGGTTGGCATCGTGTTGCCAAGCAGCGAAAGCGCGGCGTCACCGGTCAGCCGACTGGCCATGATGCCCGAGCCGACCACCGTGGCAACCAGCATGGCGGTGCCCAGCGCCTCGGCCGCGAGACGGCGTCGAAGGTCGGTCATGGCTCCCACCTCAACATTTGCAGGTCACGGCCTGGATGATCGGCTGGCAAAGCTCCGGCTGGCCGTTGCAGCAATCCTCCATCAGATAGGCCAGGAGGTCGCGAAACCCGGTCATGTCGGCGGTGTAGCGAATGCTGCGCCCCTCGCGTTCGGCATGCACCAGCCCGGCTTGACCGAGGGTCTTCAAATGCGCCGACATGGTGTTCTGCACCGCGCCCAGCCGCGTGGCGATCTCGCCTGCCGGCGTCCCCTCGGGCCCGGCGCGAACCAACAGCCGGAACACCTCCAGCCTAGTTTCCTGGCCGAGCGCGGCGAGCGCCAGCAATGCCGCTGTCTTGTCCATCAATCCATTTATCCAGATTTATGGATTAATCGCAGCGGACCATGACAAGCCTGTGACAGCCTCACGGCTTGCGCGCGGAACCGGTCGAGCGTGGCTCGCTGAGATGCGGGCGCCAGCCATGCACGCGGTCCCGTCCCGCGGCCTTGGCCCCGTACAGCGCCTCGTCGGCGCGCCTGATGAGATCGGCGATCTCGATCACCGCGCCGCCCTCGAAGGTACCGACCCCGATGCTGACGGTGACGATGCCCTTTTCGCTGCCGGCATGGGTGAGCGCGAGGTCGCGCACCTTGCTCCTGAGGTTTTCGGCAATGACGAAGGCGCCTCTCGCGTCGGTTTCAGGCAGGATGAGCGCGAACTCCTCGCCGCCATACCGGGCTGCCGCGTCGACCGGCCGGCGGGCCGTCGCCTCGATGCAGCGGCTGACGGCGCGCAGGCATTCGTCACCCGCCGGATGGCCGTAATGGTCGTTGAACTGCTTGAACCAGTCGACGTCGATGATGAGCAGGCTGAGCGGTTTCATGTTGCGCCGGCAGCGGGCGAACTCGCGCGACAGCGCGTCGTCGAAGGCCCGCCGCGTCAAGAGTTCGGTCAGCCCGTCGCGATGCGCAAGCAGATTCAGCTTTTCGTTGGCCATCAGCAATTCAGCCTCGACTTGCTTGGCCTCGGTGATGTCGGAAAACACGCTGAGGCTTCCGCCGTTCCCGGTCGGCCGGGTCCGCACATCCAGCCAGCGCCCGTCGGCGAGCCGCACCTGGCGGTGGCTGGCAAGCGTCTGCGAGGCCATCACGTCGGCGATCCAGTCCTCGACCGCCTCCGGCGGCGTGATCCCTTCGCCGCGCGCCGCCGAGGCGCGCAAGATATTGCGATGGTCGGCACCGGGCACCCTGATGTCGGCCGTCCTCGGAAACATGGCGCGGTACTGTGCGTTGCACAGCACCAGCATGCCGTCGGGGTCGAACATCACCAGGCCATCGGCCATGTGCGTCAGCGCGTCTCCGAGCCTCGCCTGGCTTTCCGCCAGCTCGGTCTCCAGCTGCTTGCGTATGGTGATGTCACGGTTGTGCGTGATCAGCCCGACGACCGCCCCGGTCTTGTCGCGAAACGGCGCTTTCAAGGTCGCCAGCCAGCCGTCGGTCCCGTCCTCGTGGTGCAGGCGCTGTTCGATGGTGGAGGAGACGCCGGACGCCAGCACGGCAAGCTCGTCCTCGCGGAATTCCTGCGCCGTTTCGCGCGGATAGAAGTCGAAATCAGTCTTGCCGATCAGCGCCCTGGCATCAGGCGCATGCATCAGCTCGGCCGTTGCCGGATTGGCGATGATGAACCGCCCGTCGAGGTCCTTGACGTTGAGGCAGTCGGGCAAGGTCTCCACCACGGCCTTGAAGATGCGCCTGGACTGCAACGCTTCGAGACGACGCCGCTCCTGGTGAAGCGCAAGCCCCGACATCGCCACGGAGACGAAGATGAGCAAGGTGGAAGGCAGCGCCACCTCCGGCAGAACGGTCTGCAGGACGGCTCGCGGCAGGACGGAGAGGCCAAGCAGCGATCCGGCCGCGGCCGCCGCGCCAAGGATCATGATATCGGCCATGGCGGGCGGGCGGCCCCTGAGGGCAAGGTTGCCGGCAATGCCGATCAGCATGGTGGCCGCGATCCCGACCGCGCCGGCAAAGGCGCCTATGCCGCCTTCGAAAGTCCGGAACGCTCCGGCCATGACCCCGGCGACGATGCCGGCGACAGGACCGCCGAAGAAGCCGGCAAGCCCGATCATTGTCGTCCTGAGGTCGACCAGGACACCCGGCTGCAACTGCATGGGGGTCAGCATCAGGATGATGGCACCGGCGCCCATCAGCAGGCCGAAGGCCACCGCCTTCGCCATGGCCGGCCTGCGGTCCAGCCACACATGCGTGTGGATCCAGACCGAAACGAACATCGCAACGACCGCGAGATTGGCCAGCAATTCGGACCAGGGCGAACCCATCGCGCGCCTTTCCTCTTACCGGGCTTTCGCCGTATCGCCTCCTCGATAGACCCTCAATGACAACAAAGTGTTACACAAGGTATTTGACCTCCGGCGGAAGAGACAAGCATGCGGCGGCATGCCCGTTGCACTCACCCCCATCGCATCGTGCCGATGAAATCGATGAAAGCGCGCAGCGGCGCCGGGATCAGGCGGCGGCCGGGATAGTAGAGGAACGGGCCTGAAAACTCCTGCCACCAGGGCTCCAGCACCGGTTCCAGCCTGCCGTCGTCGAAATAGGGACGCAGCCAGTCCTCGAACAGCGAGACGATACCGCCGCCGGCGACCGCCACCTCGAGCGCGAGCGACATCGCGGTGCCGGTGCTGACCAGCAGCGGGCCGGTCGGGTCGACGCTCACCACCTCGCCGTCGCGCTCGAACTCCCAGGGCGGCGTCACGCCGCTGGCGAAGCGGCCGCGCAGGCAGGCGTGATCGAGCAGGTCGCGCGGATGGCCGGGCCGGCCGTGCCGGTCGAGATAGGCTGGCGCGGCGGCGGTGGCGAAACGCTGTCGGCGCGGGCCGATCGGCACGGCGATCATGTCCTGCTCCAGCCGCTCGTCATAGCGGATGCCGGCATCGCAGCCCGATGCCAGTATGTCGACGAAACTGTCCTCGGCGGTCACTTCCAGCCGAATGTCGGGATAGGCGGCGAGGAAGGGCGGCAACAGGCGCGGCAGTACCAGTTTCGCGGCGACGACCGGCACGTTGAGCCGCAGCGTGCCGGCCGCACGGCCGCGAAAGCCGTTGACCACGTCGAGTGCCGCCTCGACCTCGCCGAGTGCCGGCCCCAGCCGCTCCAGCAGCCGCGCGCCGGCCTCGGTGGGCGCGACGCTGCGCGTGGTGCGGTTGAGGAGCCGCACGCCGAGCCCGCTCTCCAGCCGCCGCACCGTCTCGCTGAGGCTGGAAGCGCTGACGCCGCTCACCCGCGCCGCTTCGCGGAAGCCACCGGCGCGCGCCACCGCCATGAACGCCTGGAGGTCACCAAGATCCGCCGCCATTGTTCGTCTTTCCGCACAGGGTGTTCCGATTGCACCATATTATCGTGCAGATGCTCGAAGTCTATATTGGGCCGATCCAAAAGGAGATGAGACCATGACCGACATCAGCAAGGCCGGAACCTTCAAACTCGGCGACCGCATCGTGAAGCGCCTGGGCTACGGCGCCATGCAACTGGCCGGACCCGGCGTGTTCGGCCCGCCGAAGGACCGCGACGCGGCGATCGCCGTGCTGCGCGAGGCTATCGCCAGCGGCGTCGACCACATCGACACCAGCGATTTCTACGGCCCGCACGTCACCAACCAGATCATCCGCGAGGCGCTGCACCCCTACCCCGCCAGCCTCACCATCGTCACCAAGGTCGGCGCCCGGCGCGACGACAAGGGCGCGTGGGTTCCGGCCTTCGCGCCGGAAGAACTCAGGCCGGCGGTGCACGATAACATGCGCAATCTCGGCCTCGATGCGCTCGATGTCGTCAACTTCCGCCGCCATGACGGCCTGCATGAACCATCCGAGGGCTCGATCGCGAAGGAAGTGACGGTTCTGGCTGAACTGCAGCGGCAGGGCCTGGTCAAGCACATAGGTCTGAGCAACGTCACGCTTGCGCAGATCGAGGAGGCGCGCCGCATCGTCCCGATCGTATGCGTGCAGAACCTCTACAACATCGCCCACCGCAACGACGACGCGCTGATCGATGCTCTTGGTGCTGACGGCATTGCCTATGTGCCGTTCTTCCCGCTCGGCGGCTTCACGCCGCTGCAGTCGGACACGCTGGCCAATGTCGCTCGCAAACTCGGCGCGACGCCCATGCAGGTGGCGCTCGCCTGGCTCCTGCGCCGCGCGCCCAACATCCTGCTCATCCCCGGCACCTCCTCGGTCGGCCATCTCCGGGAAAACCTGGCGGCCGCGGACCTCGACCTGCCGGCCGACGCGCTTGCTGTGCTGAACGGCATCGCGAACGAGAAGGCAGCCGCCTGAGGCAACGCGACCCGCCTTCTCCCTTGCCGGGAGAAGGCGAGGCCATGTCTTGCACACGCCTCGCCGCTCATGCCATCAGTCGGCCAACCAACACCGGCGATCGGCATGGCACGACGAGGAACACCAAACAGCGGCGCGCGACCCACCCCGCCGGGCGTCAGCCTGAACCGCGCGCTCTCAAAGCTCGGCCTGTGCTCACGCACGCGGGCGCAGGTGCTGATTGCTGAGGGCCGCGTGCGTGTCGGCGGCAAGGTGGTGCGCGATCCCGAGCAGCGCGTGGACATGAACCGCGACAAGATCAGCGTCGACGGCGAAGAGGTCGTTGCCGAGCGCAAGGTCTACCTGATGCTCAACAAGCCGCGCGGGCTGGTCACCACCCGCGACGACCCGCAGCAGCGCGGCACCGTCTACGCCTGCCTCGAAGGGCTCGACCTGCCCTTCGTCTCGCCGGTCGGCCGTCTCGACAAGGCGAGCGAAGGCCTGCTCCTGATGACCAACGACACCCGCTTCGCCAACCGGCTGATGGACCCGGCCTCGCATCTGCCCAAGACCTATCATGTGCAGGTCGGCATGGTGCCGAACGAGGCGATGCTGGACGCGCTGCGCGCAGGGGTGACCGTCGATGGCGAGACCCTGACGGCAAGTTCGATCGCGCTTTTGCGCAGCGGCGGCCGCACCGCCTGGCTGGAGATCGTGCTCGACGAAGGCAAAAACCGACACATCCGCCGCCTGCTTTCAGCGCACGGCATCGAGGTCAAGCGCCTGATCCGCATCGCCATCGGCCGGCTGCCGCTGGGCGACCTCGGCAAGGGCACCGCGCGGCATTTGACGCAGGAGGAATTGGTGCTGGTGGGTGGTGAACAAGCCTCCCCCGCCAGGCTGGAATTGCGTTAAAACAAGGGAATGGAGCGATTCGGCGTTTCCATGAAACAATGAACCGCTCCTGGCCAAATCAGGCCTTGTTGGTGATCCACATGGTGGGCGCGCCGACCACGCCGGCGCTCGCCATCGCTTCTTTCAATTTTGGATTTTCGATGAAGGCGCGCGCGTCGGCGGCACTGGCGAAGTCATGGGTCACGGTGACGTCGTTGGGATTGTCCGCCGCCTGGTAGACGCTCTCAGCCTTTACGCCGCTGGCCTTCTGAACCGGGGCGAACGCGTCATAGACCTTGCGCCATGCCTTGTAATCGGACACGGCATGTCTCACGAACAGTGTCGTCATCATCCATTCCTTCCAGGCTGTTGTTGACGTTGCGCCCAAGCGATCGGCGATGGGCCTTCCAGTCTATTGCCCCAATCCTGGCTTTGGCAAACAGGCGAATGAATGACAGCCGCGCCGTCTCCTGACGGAAAGCTGTCAGGAGGCCTGGCCTATAGATCGATCAGGAGCCGGTCGCGGCTTCAGCGATCAAGGAGCCAAAGCGATGAATTTCGTCTCTGTCCGCATCATCACATCGGATGTTCAGCGCCTCGTGCGCTTCTACGGCGAGATCACCGGCATGCCGGTGACGGTGTACACGGAAGACTTCGCCGAACTGGCGACGCCGGCCTGCACGCTGGCGATCGGCAGCACGCGCACCTTGATGCTGTTCGGCGGCGACATCGCCCGCCCCGCCGACAACCACACCGCCATCATCGAATTCCGCGTCGCCGACGTCGATGCCGAGTTCGCCCGCCTGTCGGACGTCATCAAGGCCACGACCGTGCAGGAGCCGACCACCATGCCCTGGGGCAACCGCTCGTTGCTGTTTCGCGATCCGGACGGCAATCTGGTGAATTTCTTCACGCCCGTGACCGCCGAGGCGATCCGGAAGTTCGACAAATAGAGCGCCCTATTTCAGGTTCCACTTGCGCACGACCGGCTCGCCGAGGTCGTGCTCGTAGCCGAGCACGCTGATGCTGGCCGTGTCGAGCACGAACAGAGCGCCGCCTTCGGGCGGCAGGCCGAGCCAGCGGGCGGCGAGCACGCGCAGGAAATGCGCGCTGGAAAAGATCAGTATGTCGGCATTGGCCTTGCGCAGGCGGTCGACGATCCTGTCGGCACGGGCGCCGACATCGGCCGCCGTCTCGCCTTGCGGGCAACCGTCGCGAAAGACGTTCCAGCCGGGCCGCTCGGCCAGGATATCGTTGGTCGTGCGCCCTTCATAGGCGCCGTAATCCCACTCCTGCAGATCGTCTATCTTGACGCTCCGCTCCCCAAAGCCGGCAAGCACGCTGGTGTTGTAGGCGCGCTGCGAGGGGCTCGACCATACGGCCGAAAACGCCAGGCCTTTCAGCCGCTCCGCCACGCCCCGCGCGGCGGCCTCGCCGGCCGGCGTCAGCGGCATGTCGGTGCGGCCGGTGTGCTGCCCCGAAAGGCTCCACGCCGTCTCGCCATGCCGGACCAGGTGGATTTGGGGTAGCGCGCTGCTCATCCGCTCGGCCTTTCGTTGTGTCGGGCCAAGCTGTAGCGGTCCGCACGGCACGGGGAAAGTCCCGGCAGCAACGACACCCGCTTCAGCGCCGCTTCGCCGCCCGCTCGTGCGGCTTCGGTCGAGGCGGCATCTGCCGAATCTCCGCCTGTGGGCCCGCCGCCAGCGCCGGCCCGGCGGCGGGCACGACGATTTCGGGATCGGCCTTGCGGCGCCAGAACCACCTGAGATGGCTGAACCGGCTGAGATAGATGTAGATGACGGGCGTGGTGTAGAGCGTCAGGAACTGCGACAGCAGCAAGCCGCCGACAATGGCGATGCCCAGCGGCCGGCGAAGTTCGGACCCGGCGCCGCTGCCCAGCGCCAGTGGCAGGCCGCCAAGCAGCGCCGCCATCGTCGTCATCATGATCGGCCGGAAGCGCAGCACGCAGGCCTCGTAGATGGCATCTTCCGCCGACAGGTTCCGCCGTCGCTCGCCCTCGAGCGCGACGTCGATCATCATGATCGCGTTCTTCTTGACGATGCCGACGAGCAGGATGACGCCGATCAGGGCGATCAGCGAGAAATCATAGCCGAGCGCCATCAGCGCCAGGAAGGCGCCGACGCCCGCCGACGGCAGCGTCGACAGGATGGTGAGCGGGTGCACGAAGCTCTCATAGAGAATACCGAGCACGATATAGACGGCGATGATCGCCGCCAGGATCAGATAGGGCTGGTTGGCCAGCGACGACTGGAACACCTTGGCCGAGCCCTGGTAGCGCGTCGTCAGCGTCGGCGGCAGGATCATCGATCGTTCGAGCTTCTGGATGGCTGAAATGGCGTCGCCGAGCGAATGGCCGGCCGCCAGGTTGAATGACAGCGTCACCGCCGGGAACTGATCCTGGTGGTTGATCGTCAGCGGCGACACCGACGTCTCGTAATGCGCCAGCGCCGACAACGGCACCATCTGCCCGCTGGTGCTGGAGCGCACGAACAGGCGCGCCAGCGCCGACGCATCCTCCTGGAAGCGCGGCTGCAGCTCCATCACCACATGGTGCTGGTCGAGCTGGGTGAAGATCGTCGCCACCTGGCGCTGGCCGAAGGCGTCATACAGCGTGTCGTCCACGGCCTGCGGGGTGATGCCGAGCTGGCCGATCAGATCGCGGTCGATCTTGAGCGTCATCCTGGGCGCGCTCGCCTGCAAATCCCCCGTCACGTCCTGCAACTCGGGCAGGGTCTGCAGCTTGGACAGCATGATCGGCGCCCATTTGAACAGCTCGTTCACATCGGGATCCTGCAGCGTGTACTGGTACTGCGTCTTGCTGACCCGTGCGCCGATCTGCACGTCCTGCCGGGCTTGGCCGAACAGGGCGATGCCTTCCACCTTGGCCGCCGCCTTGCGCAGACGGTTGATCACCTGCGTCGCCGTCGCATGACGTTCGCTCAGCGGCTTGAGGTCAATCATCAGCCGGCCGCTGTTCACGGTCGGGTTGGCGCCGACCCAGTAATAGACGGTCTGCACATCGGGATCGGCGGTCACCACCTTGGCCAGTTCGTGCTGGCGCCGCACCATGGCGTCGTAAGAGATGTCCTGGGCTGCCTCGGAAGAACCGGAAATGGTGCCATTGTCCTGCTGCGGGAAGAAACCCTTCGGGATGATTTGGTAGAGATAGAAGGTGGCGCCGAGCGTCGCCGCCATGAACAGCAACATCACCGGCTTGTGGCGCAGCACCCAGCGCAAGCCGACCTCATAGACGTACAGCATGCCATTGAAGGCTGCTTCAAGGGCCCGCGACGCGATGTTCTCGCGGGCATCGCGGTCGATCGGTTTCAAGAGCCGGCCGCACATCATCGGCGTCAGCGTCAGCGAAATCAGGCCCGACATCATGATGGCGATGCTGACGGCGACCGCGAATTCGCGGAACAGCCGGCCGATCAGCCCACCCATCAGAAGCAGCGGGATGAAGACGGCGACCAGCGACAGCGTCATCGAGATGATGGTGAAGCCGATTTCGCGCGATCCGTCCAGCGCCGCCTGCAGCGGCGCTTCGCCATTCTCGATGTGGCGGATGATGTTCTCCACCATGACGATGGCGTCGTCGATGATGAAGCCGACCGCAATGGTCAGCGCCATCAGCGAGACGTTGTCGATCGTGTAGCCGAGCAGATACATCGCCGCGCAGGTGCACAGCAGCGACACAGGAATGGTGATGCTGGGAATGAGCGTGGCGCGCACATGCCGCAGGAACAGGAAGATGACCAGCACGACGAGGCCGATGCTGATCGCCATGGTGAACTGCACCTCGGAGACCGAAGCCCGGATTGTCTGGGTGCGGTCGCCCAGGATCTGCATCTTGACCGAGGGCGGCAGCGTGCGCTGAAGCTCCGGCAGCACGTTCTTGATCAGTTGCACCGTCTGGTTGATGTTGAAGCCGGGCTGCTTGTGGACGTCGATGATGACGGCGCGCTGGCTGCCGAGCCACGCCGCCTGCCTGATATCCTCGACGCCGTCTATGGCCGTGCCGATATCGCTGACCCGGACCGGTGCGCCGTTGCGATAGGCGACGATCACCGAGTTGAAGGCCGCCGCGGTGGACAGCTGGTCGGTGGCGGCCAGCGTCAGCGACTGCCGAGGCCCATCCAGGGTGCCCTTGGGCGCGTTGACGCTGGCTGTCGCTATCGCCGACCGGATGTCCTCCAGGCTGAGCCCGAGCGCGGCCGCCGCCGACGGGTTGACCTGGATGCGCACCGCCGATTTCTGCTCGCCATGGAAGTCGACGAGGCCGACGCCGGTGACCCGCGACAGCTGCAGCGCCAGGTAGTTCTCGACATAGTCGTCGACCTTGTCGATCGGCAGATCGGCGGAGGTGACGGCGATCGACATCAGCTGGGCGTCGGCCGGATTGGCCTTCTCATAGGTCGGCGGGCTGGGGAGGTCCTTCGGCAGATCGCCGCTGGCCGCGCTGATCGCGGTCTGCACATCCTGCGCGGCGCCGTCGAGGGTGCGGTCGAGGTCGAATTCGACCTGGATCGAGGTACGGCCGAGCGAACTGCTCGAACTGATGGACGTCACGCCCGAAATCAGCCCGAGCTGCCGCTCCAGCGGTGCCGCGACCGTCGTCGCCATCGTCTCGGCGCTGGAGCCCGGCAGGTGGGCAGATATCTGCAGCGTCGGGATGTCGACCTGCGGCACGCCGGCGATCGGCAGCAGGAAATAGGCGACGAGACCCACCAGCGTCACCCCGATGGCCAGCAGCGTGGTGGCGATCGGCCGGATGACGAAGGGCGCGGATATGTTCATGGAGCTAGTTCGCCGCCTGGGCCGGGCCGGTGACGTCGACCACATCTCCCTCCTGGATGCGGTATTGGCCGTCAGTGACGACGGTATCGCCGGGCTGGACGTCCTTCCCGACAACTGCCAGCTCGGCATTCGAATACGCTACCGTCACAGGCCGTTTGACGATGTGCCTGTCCTTGCCGACGACGAAAACATACGTCCCCTCGGGACCGCGCACAATCGCCGTCACCGGGACGGTGACCACCCCGCGCCGCAGATCCGCCTGGACGCGGACATTGACGAATTGTCCCGGCCACAGCCGGTCGTCGGCATTGTCGAAGACGGCGCGTATCCTGATCGTCGCGGTGGCGCCGTTGATCTGGTTGTCGACAACGCTCAGCCGGCCGGAGGCCAGTTGCTGGCCGCCATTGTCCTGCGCGACCACGGCGGCGTTGCCTGCCTTCATCACGGCCTGGATGCGCGGAAGGGCGTCGGACGGAAGCGAGAAATCCACCGCGATCGGGTGGATCTGGCTGATGCGGACGATGCCGCCCGTATCGCTGGCACGGACGATGTTGCCAGCGTCGACCATGTGGATGCCAACCCGTCCATCCAGCGGCGAGCGTATTTGGGTGAAGCCGAGCTGGATCTGCGCGATGTCGATGGCGGCCTGGTCGACCTTGTCGGTCGCCTCGAGCTGCGCCACGGTCGCCTTTGCCGTGTCCAGCACCTGTGTGGAGCCGACGCCCTTGGTGGTCAGGGTCTGCGCCCGGGCGAGGTCGAGCCTGGCATTGGCCAGCGACACGTCGTCCCGCGTCTTGGTGGCCTGCGCCTGCCCGAGCGCCGCCTGCAGGGGCTCCGGGTCGATCTCGGCAAGCAGGTCGCCGGCATGCACATCCTGACCATCGGTGAAGTCGAGCTTGACCAGCTGGCCGTCGATCCGGCTGGTCACGGTCACCGTGCGCAGCGGCGCGACGGAGCCTAGTCCGAGGAGGAACACCGGAACATCGGTCCGGCGCGCCACATCGGCGACAACGGGAATGGCGGCGCCCGCCGCCAAGGCGGAAACCACTGCCGGCCCGCTTCCCATACTCAGGATCAGAAAGCCTAAGGCAATGGCCCCAAGGGTTCGGAAGGCCTTGCGGCGGTCGGCGGTCATGCTCGGTCTCGTCGATCCAGTTGGATGTCCACGATGGACATGCGGCGAGTTCCCTGGCAACCCACAGTCCCGTGACCGCCATCTTGCGGGGCCGACCTTACCGGCGTATCGCCGTCGCCTTACCGATCCGTAAGGTCGTGGAGTTGATGTCCACGCGCTTCGGGATGCCCTCGCCTGGCCCTGATCCGCATCGCGCTGGCCCTGTAAGGGCCTCGACGGCGCGCCTATATCAGGATCAGCCCTTTTCGGGCTCCCGCCACCCCAGGGGCATCGGCCCTTGCAGAACAGGTCAGATCATCATGTACAAACATCTGCTCATCGCCACCGACGGATCGGCACTGGCCGGCAAGGGCGTCGCCCACGGCCTCACGCTGGCCAAGGGCGTCGGCGCCACCGTCACCTTCGTCACCGTCTCGGAACAATTCCCGATCTTCGCCTGGGGCGGCGCCATGGCCGGTTATGCGGCGGGCGATGAATTGGCGGTCTTCCAGGAGGAAGCGCGCAAATACGGCAAGGAGGTTCTCGACAAGTGCAAGGCTTCAGCCGATGCGGCCGGCGTCTCCGCCGAGGTTGTCCATGTCGAGGACAAAAGGCCCGCCGAAGCGATCCTGGAACTGTCGCAGGCCCTGGGCTGCGACCTGATCGTCATGGCCTCGCATGGCCGCCGCGGACTGGGCAGGCTGCTTCTGGGCAGCCAGACGGCGGAAGTGCTCTCCTACACCGAGATCCCGGTGCTGGTGGTGCGCTGATCCGGAATGGCGGATGCCGATCGCGCCAGGGTGAGGACGGCTTCGCGACTTTCGCACGCGCCGGCCTCACGAACTGTATGATGCCCGAACCGCATCGTGGATGCGCCGAAACCGCCCAAGACTCGCATAGTTCTTGTGCGCACCTTTGACGCGCCACGCCTCGGCCCATTGACCCGCGCCGCGAAAGAAGAAGCGCCCGACATAAAGGTCGGCGCCACACAGATGCCGGACGGTTTGCGCCGCTTTCGCCTCCAGTTCAATGAAGTCGCGGCCATCGGCGTGCAGGATGCGCGTCACCCCCTCGCCCGGCTCGAGCCGGTAGCGTCGGCTTGCAGGCATTTCCTGCGAGCCCACCCGCATGGTGCCGTGCTCGATGAAGGCGTCTTGCGTCACGATGACCTCGCCAGTGAACCGGTAGGTCGCGCCGGTCAGGTAATCGATCATTGTGCGGCTGACTTTCCAGTCGCCGACCAGACTGCCTCCCCGCTCGATCGGATCGGCCGGGATCGGCAACCATGCTTGTGCGGCGCCGTAGCCCATCATGTCACCGCCAGCACCTTGCCGGTATCGTGCTGGCGCACGAAATCCACGCGTCCGCCGTCCCAATGGTAGCTGTAGTGCCGGCCCTGCACCGGCACGGTGATGACGTCGGGCCAGAAGATGCCGATGCATTGCCCGTCCGGCATTCGCACGCTGTTCCACACCAGCCCGTCGCTGCCCCCTGCCCGCAGCGCCCGCCCTTCCGCCTGCGAGGCGGTGTAGTCGTCGGGGTCGAGCACGCCGGGCACCGCGTTAACGTCATCGAGCTCGCGGTCGACGCTGCCGACGAGCACGCGAAAGTCAGCCGTCCAGCCCGGATCCTCATTGGTGGCGCGCATGAAGTTCTGATGGTGGTGGATGGTCTCGGCCAGCGCCACATCCTCGCTGTCGCCGGCATAATAGATGCCGTAGCTGCCATCCGAGAAACGGCCGGGCCGCAGCGTCGAACAATGCACGAAGGGCGCCATGACGAAGCTGGCGCCGGGACCGGAAACTCGCCTTGCCGCCGCCACCTTGCCGAGATCGCCGATCTCGAGCCTTATGCGCGGATTGGTCTTCTCCTCGACGGCGGCCAGCGCCTCCCAGTCGCGCGGATCGGCGATGTCCTCGAAGAGGTCGATCGGCGGATGGATGGAGCGGATGATCCGAAAAGTCTGGGGCCAGTGGACGCGGCGCCGGACCGCGAGCCCACTCACCATGCACCACGCTCCGCGTCGAGCCATTCGCGCATGGCGGCAAGGTCGGAGATTTCACCGCGCAGCATCAGGTCGAGCGCCGACTGCCCGCCGAAAGTGGCGTTCGGCTTGCGGATCCAGGCATAGCCGCGCGCCGGCTCGGTGAAGAGATAGCGCAGGCCTTTGTGGATGCCCATCAGATGCGCCATGCGGGTGCGCAGGTCGCGGTCGATCCTGCCGATGCCGCCTTCCTTCCACCGCGCCCAGGTGCGCGCCGACATGCCGCCGAGCAGGATGCAGGCTTCGAGGTCGGTCAGGTTCCACGCCTTGAACAGGTTGACCGTGGTGCGCGCCAAGGCGCCCGCCTCTTCATCCGAAATGGCGCTGCCGACCGTGGCCGGTGTGGTGACGATGGACTGAAGTTGCATTTTCCTGCTCCCGATTGGCAGATATATAGCATACATCTGCCAATTGGCAAGGAGTGGTCCCCAAGCATCGGGAGCAACTCTTCGGAAATGATGGCAATTTTGGAAGCCGTCAATCACCCAAGATTGGCGCCGCCCCTCATCTGCCTGCCGGCATCTTCTCCCCGTATAGCAACGGGGAGAAGGGCGCTAGGCCGGATGATTTCGCCAATCGCCAGCGTTGCAGGAAGAGGCGCCAGCGTCGCGGCAAGCCCCTTCTCCCCGTCACTATACGGGGAGGTGAGGCGTGGTCCGCGCAGCGGACGAAAAGCCAACTGCTTGGCTTTTCGAGCAACGAACGCCGGCACGGCGATGAGGGGCAGCGCCGCCTCGGGCGATTGGCTACTTGCGGCAAGTCGAGCGCCGCACGAGCACTCGATGCCTACTCAGCCGCCTCATAGCCCGCGATGCCCTTGATCTCGAGGAAATCCTCGAGGCCGTATTCGGCGTATTCGCGGCCGTTGCCGGACTGCTTGTAGCCGCCGAAGGGCAGGCCGGCGTCCCAGGTCGGGTAGTTGATGTAGACATTGCCCGATCGCATACGCGCGGCCACGTCGCGCGCCTTCTGGATGTCCTTGGCCTGGATGTAGGAGGCAAGCCCGTAGACGGTGTCGTTGGCCTGCTCGACCGCCTGTTCCACCGTGTCATAGGGCAGGATCGCCAGCACCGGCCCGAAGATCTCCTCGCGCGCGATACGCATGTCGTGGGTGACGTCGGCGAACACGGTCGGCCTGACGAAGTAGCCGCGGTTGAGTTCGGCCGGGCGGCCGACGCCGCCCGCAACCAGCGTCGCGCCTTCGTCGATGCCGGCCTGGATCAACTCCTGGATCTTGTCGAACTGGACCTGGCTGACGACCGGGCCGAGCTTGGTGTCGGCGCCGTCGGCCGGACCGACGGTGAACTTCTCCGCGGCGGCCTTGGCATAGCCGGTGGCCTCGTCATGACGGTCGCGCGGCACGAACATGCGAGTGGGCGCATTGCAGGACTGGCCGCTATTGCCGAAACAGCCGGCGACGCCCTTGGTGACGGCCTTGGCGAGGTCGACATCGGGGAACAGGATGTTGGCCGACTTGCCGCCAAGCTCCTGGTGCACGCGCTTGACCGTGTCGGCGGCGGCCTTGGCCACAAGGATTCCGGCGCGGGTGGAACCGGTGAACGACATCATGTCGACATCGGGGTGGCTGGACAGCGCCTGGCCAACGCCCGGTCCGTCGCCATTGACGAGGTTGAACACACCCTTCGGCACGCCGGCTTCGTCGAGGATCTCGGCGAAGATGATGGCGTCGAGCGGCGCGATTTCCGAGGGCTTCAGCACCATGGTGCAGCCGGCGGCAAGTGCTGGGCCGACCTTGCAGGTGATCTGGTTCAGCGGCCAGTTCCACGGCGTGATCAGGCCGACGACGCCGATCGGTTCCTTGACGATGAGCGACGACCCCTTGACGCGGCGGAACTGGAAGCTCTTCAGCACCTCGGCCATCTTTTCCAGATGCGCCTGGCCGACGCCGACCTGGCTGTCGAGCGCCATCTGGCGGGGCGCGCCCATCTCGCGCGACACGGCGAGCGCCAGGTCCTTGCTGCGCTTCTTGTAGACCTCAATGACGCGGTTGAGGATATCCAGCCGCTCTTCCACCGAGGTGAAGCCATACGTGTTGAAGGCGCGCTTGGCGGCGGCCACCGCCTTGTCGACATCGGCCTTGGAGCCGAGCGAGATCTGCGCGAAGACGTCCTCGTTCGACGGATCGACCACATCGAGCGTCCGGGGCACTACCGGATCGACCCATGCGCCATCGATATAGAATTGCAGATTGTGTGACATGGTTTTCTCCTGGGTGCGCCGCATGGCCGTTCCGGCCGTGATATGGGGCTTGCAATAACGATGCGCAAACGGCGCTGTCAAACGCAATCCCCGAACTGGTTGAGCCAGCGAGCCCAGTCATTGAACCAGAGTCATTGAGCCAGGCAATCGGGACGAACGGCCGCCCGCTTCAGCCTGCCAGCCTCTTGCTCATATAGACCGTCGTTCCGTTCATGAACGGCTCCTCGCGGTCGATCGCATAGCCATGCCTCTTGTAAAGCGACACATTGGCTTCGAAGGCGCCATTGGTCAGCAGGCGAAGCTCGGGGCGGTCCGCTTCGAGCGCCTTCTGCTCGGCCCGCTGCAGCAAAAGCCCGCCAATGCCCCTGCCCTGTGCCTGCGGCCAAACGCAGACATTCTCGATCCAGAGGTGGTCGTCGGCCAGCATGGTTTCGATCATGCCGATAATGCGATCCTCCTCCACCGCGAGGTCGAACGGATGCTCGCCGACAGCCTCGACGTAATCGGCGCGCATCGGCAGCGGCTCGCGGCCGATCACCGGCACCCATTTGGCATAGGCGGCCCGCACGATGTCGCGGATGGTGGCCGCATCGGCGGGTTCGGCCGGCCGAAACCGGATGGACTTGTTTGTCATCTCAACACTCCAGACATCAAAAACCCGCCGACCTGTTCAGGTGAGCGGGGCTGACACGAACGAACCAGACTTTATTCTGCCGGCCTTTGTCGTCGCGCAATCAGCGTCCCGCTCCGCATTGTGCGGGAGCGGCGTCGGGTGCTGGCGGACGCGAAAGCAATCATAGCGCCAAGCTGGAGCAGGAAGCCAGGGACGTCAATACCCGCTCATGGCGAATACCGCCGTCCGGACGAAACGAATAGTCCGGCGGGGCCTCACGCGGGTTGCGCTTCAGCGATCGATTCTCGCCTGCTGTTGCGGGGAATAGCGCTCTCCCTGCACGGCAATCGCCGAGACCGCGCTTTCGATATTGGCGAGATCGCCCGCCGTCAGCGCGACAGCGGATGATCCGATGTTCTCCTCGAGTCGACTGAGCTTGGTCGTCCCGGGGATCGGAACGATCCACGGTTTCTGCGCCAGCAACCAGGCAAGCGCGACCTGTGCCGGGGTTACCTTCTTCTCCGCCGCGATCGCGGCGATAGCATCGACCAGTGCCTGATTTGCCTTCCTGGCCTCCTCCGCGAACCGCGGGACGGTGTTGCGGAAATCGCTGCTGTCGAACTTCGTATCGGCGTCTATGGCGCCGGTCAGGAACCCCTTGCCCAGGGGGCTGAAGGGCACGAAGCCGATGCCCAGTTCTTCGAGGACAGGCAGGATCGCCTCCTCGGGTTCGCGCCACCACAGCGAGTACTCGCTTTGAAGCGCGGCGACCGGCTGCACCGCATGGGCGCGACGGATGGTGCGCACGCCCGCCTCGGAGAGGCCGAAATGCTTCACCTTGCCCTGGCCGATCAGGTCCTTCACGGTGCCCGCCACCTCTTCGATCGGCACGACCGGATCGACGCGGTGCTGATAGAGAAGATCGATGCGGTCGGTCCTCAGCCGCTTGAGCGAGGCCTCGACGACGTCGCGAATATGCTGCGGCCGGCTGTCCATGCCTTCGTGTCCGGCCGTGCCGGCGATGTCGATGCCGAATTTGGTGGCGATCACCACCTGGTCGCGGATTGGCTGAAGCGCCTCACCGACGACCTCCTCGTTCTTGAACGGCCCATAGACCTCCGCGGTGTCGAAAAAGGTGACGCCGCGCTCGAACGCGGAGCGGATCAGGCGGACGGCATCCGGCGTCTCCATCGGCTGCCCGTATGACTGGCTCATGCCCATGCAGCCAAGCCCGATGACCGAAACTTCCAGGTCGCCCGTTCCAAGTGTGCGTTTTTCCATTGTCATTCTCCTTTCTTCTCGGCCTCGGCTTGTTCAAGAACCTTGCGGGCGATGCCGATCGCGGTGCTTGCCGGCGGCCATCCGGCGTAGAAGGCGAGATGGGTGATGGTTTCGATGAGCTCGTCCGGGGTCAGGCCGTTCTCGAGCGCCCGCTTCATGTGGAACGGCATCTCGTTGGTCCGGTAGCCCGAGATCAGGCAGGCGATTGTGATGAGGCTGCGGTCGCGCGGCGAAAGGCCGGGGCGCTTCCAGACATCGCCGAACAGCACCTCGTCGGTGTATCTGCCGAGCGCCGGAGCGATGTCGGAGAACGGGCTCTTGGGAGCCGCCTGTGCATCGGTCATGATGGTCTCCTTTGTTGGATGTGGGGTTCGGGCGTGGTGCCGGTGGCTTTCGGTTAAGCCCCGTACTGCGTGTCGGTGACATGCTCCATCCAGTCGACGGCCTTGCCGTCGAGCGCTTCGGCAATGGCGATGTGGCTCATCGCCGTGGTCGGCGCCGCGCCGTGCCAGTGCTTCTCGCCGGGCGCGAACCAGACGATGTCGCCGGGGCGGATCTGCTCGATCGGCCCGCCTTCGCGCTGCACCAGGCCGGCGCCGGACAGGACGATCAGCTCTGGCCGAGCGGATGCGTATGCCAGGCCGTGCGCGCGCCGGGCTCGAAGGTGACCGTGGCGCCGCCGACGCGGGCGGGATCGCTGCCCTGGAAGGGCGCATCGATGCGCACCGATCCGGTGAAATACTCCGCCGGGCCTTTCGCCGAGGCTTGCGAGCCGCTTCGCTTGATATCCATGATTTCATTCCTTCTCGAGGCCGGCCGGGACTGCCGCCGGTTCCCAGGGCCGCCGGCTTCGGGCCGCCCGTTGCGATGGTCTTAATCTAGCGCGTGCGATTGGCCCGGATTAGCTGCTATATCCGGCATGTACTTATGAGGAGGATTCATGAATGCCGCGCGATAACATGAACGAGCTGACCGCTTTCCTTGCCGTCGCGCGGGAAAGGAGCTTCACCAGGGCGGCGGCCAAGCTCGGCGTTTCGCAATCCGCGCTCAGCCACACGGTGCGCGCGCTGGAGGAGCGGCTGGGCGTGCGGCTTCTCACCCGCACCACGCGCAGCGTCTCGCCCACCGAAGCCGGCGAGCGCCTGGCCCGCACCATCGGCCCAAGGCTCGACGAGATCGAGATGGAGCTCGCCGCCCTGAGCGCGTTGCGCGAAAAGCCGGCCGGCACCATCCGCATCACCGCCGGCGAGCATTCGGCCGACACGATCCTGTGGCCTGCCCTGGCAAAATTCCTGCCTGACTATCCCGACATCAAGGTGGAGATCATCGTCGACTACGGCCTGACCGACATCGTCGCCGAGCGCTATGACGCCGGCGTGCGGCTGGGCGAACAGGTGGCGCACGACATGATCGCGGTGCGCATAAGCCCGGATATGCGCATGGCGGTGGTCGGATCGCCGGCCTATTTCGCCAAGCGGCCGAAGCTGCGCGCGCCGCAGGACCTGACCGCCCACAATTGCATCAATCTGCGGCTACCGACCTATGGCGGACTCTATGCCTGGGAGTTCGAAAAGGCCGGACGCGAGCTGAAGGTGCGCGTCGAGGGCCAGCTGATCTTCAACACGGCCGGGCTGCGCATGAATGCGGCGCTGGCCGGTTTCGGCCTTGCCTACCTGCCCGACGACGAGGTGACGGCGCACCTGGCCGACGGCCGGCTGGTGCGGGTGCTGGCCGACTGGTGCCCGCCCTTCCCCGGCTACCACCTCTACTACCCCAGCCGCCGCCAGGCGACGCCGGCCTTCTCGCTGCTGGTCGACGCGCTGCGGTACAGGGGCTAGCCGCAGCCCATCTGGACTGCACCCGCGGTCGTTCTATCTTCCTGGCGGAGCATGATGAGACGAACCCCGGAGCCATCGACGTGACCGAGACCGACATCTATCGAGGCTATATCGACTGCCTCAACAACCAGGACTGGCAAAGCCTGCATCGCTTCGTGCATGACGAGGTGCACTACAATGGCGACCGGGTCGGGCTGTCGGGCTACCGCGAGATGCTGGAGCGGGATTTCCGGGACATTCCGGACCTCTATTTCGACGTCCAGCTCATGATCTCCGAGCCGCCATTCATAGCCAGCCGCCTTCGGTTCAACTGCACCCCGAAGGGAACCTTCTTCGGCCTGCCCATCAACGGCAAGAAGGTCTCCTTCAGCGAGAACGTCTTCTATGAATTCCTGAACGACCGCATCAGGAACGTCTGGTCGGTCATCGACAAGGCAGCTTTGATATCGCGGCCCTGCGCAAAGGCCCATGAATCATACCGGCTGTCAGGGGCAGTCGCTTCGCGTTTTGAATTGGTATTCTGGAGACGTTTGCGCCGCCCCTCACCTGCCTGCCGGCATCCTCTCCCCGTATAGAGCGGTTCAGGCATTGATTGAAACATTGAATCGGAGGTGATTCCTGGGAGGGTGATTTTGTAATTCAAGATGCTGGCTGGATCGGAGGCCGCGTTAGAAGTTAACGTCCAGCGAATGTTCGCCCCCCATACTAACCCAGGCGAAGGTCAAATATGGATCGCGACGAAGCACAAGAGAGAGTTCGGACCTTGACGTCCGGTATGGGGCAATCCCTCATGGACGGAGGAGGCGAAGCTTTTTGGAAGCCCCGCGCGAACGAAGCGCTTGCACTGTCGATTGTGGCATACGGTCAAGTCTCTCCCGAGACGGCAACAATCACACGCGCCCTTGCCGGTATAGAGGCGAAACTCGGGAATCATGAGGAAGCTGAAGGGCTATTTCAGCAAGCCCGCGAGATTTATGATGTATTGGAAGGGCCTTTGTCCGAAGGCAGCGTCTCCATGAATCTTGGGATGGCCCAGGAAAGATTTCTTCTTGGTGATAGCGATAAAGCAATAGGTATTTGCTTTGACCGCCAAAAAGAGATTGAGCGAGTGGTCGCCGACCATCCGATGAAAGTCCGTCAACCAGGGTCGAAGATTGATCAAGTTCGATCAGCTTATATGAGCCTGCTAAATTGGCTCCTGAAATTTGGAATGACAGATCAAGCAGTAATCCAGGCGGAGACAATTTATGGCTACGACCGAAAGCAAGAGTCACGCGACGATCTCTATCTTTCGAACAGCGCGTGGCGATTGGCGGGAGCGCTGAGGCGCGCCAGACGATTGGACCAAGCGGTTTCCTTTTATCGCGAAGCAATCGCGATTGGAACTGCACCTGGCTTCCCGGACTTTGGCGGGCATAGTCTTCACGTGGCTGACCTTGCCGAATGCCTATTTGAGCTGGGCCGTCTAGAAGAAGCTGAAGCACAGATGCGCGTTTCTATAGCCCTTAGTGATAGTAAGGGAGGTCCTTTCGCCAATTCTGTAAGGGTCGAAAAATTAGAATATCTTTCGAAGATTCTCGCAGCGAAAGGGGATTGGAAGGGCGCGCTTTCCGCTCTGCTGGAGGTAAAACAAAATCACGACCAAGTGGAGAAATGGGAACGACTTACTCCTGACTGGATTAAACGCGACCGCCGCATCCAAGCCCTGATAAGTGTAATGTCAGAAATAAGATAGCGAAGGACAATTTTCCTAGTTATATGCTTGACGTACCGGAAATTTTCCTATGATTTACGCCGACTGGCCGGCACCAAATTCAGATAGCGTTCTTGAGGAGATTGACGGCTTCAACCGTCGCCGACCTGAGCGACCGGACGGTATCAAGGATGCTCTCACCCTCAAAGGGCTGTCCTTTGTCGAAAACTATCTTGAAGGCCGCCTTTGGATCGCCTTGAAGTACCGCCCCTGTTCCGCCTTGGAAGGAAATAAATTCGGCCTTCTGGGAATGCTCAACTGTGAGGCTAAGATTGTAGATGCCTCCCCCTGTTTTCGCGCCGGAGCTATCGACAAATTCAAGCCGTTCTATAGCCATGCGAGAGACGGTGGGAATAAGGACGATATGTTTGTCGGTGATGTCGAGCCTGTGGAGTCCGTACAGTCCGAACTTCCCTCCTTCGTAAGGCTGTATCTCATCCAAGATGACCGCGATGACCTCGTCGCTTGGCGTCAATCCCTTCTCTTTTTGTCCGTTGATGGAACCTTCAAGAGACTTCCTATCCTTGCCGAATGGGAAGCGTCGGTGTTCGCTGAAGTTGGCGGAGTTGGCGTCGGCGACGATGTGGTACGCGTGATCAAGGGCAACTCGCAGATTATGGAGCGCATCACCAAGGACTGTGGGAGTGTTTTTGGGAAACGTGGTTTGCCGTGGGGATTGCCCCGCCTTCAGCCTTCTGTGATTGCGCTCGGGCCGCAAACGCTTCACGTTATTACCGACGTAGTGCCGGAAAATGATTTCGAGTTGGCCGATGTGATAGTCGGCCCGTTCAACCTTTAGCAAGGGTCCATAGAAGTCCGCTTTTGCCATGTCTGAAACCCCAAAAGACAAAGACCAGGAAAGGGCGACGAGATTTTGCGCCGCCTATTGAAGACGCCGCCGAAGCCGCATGAGCCCAAGCTGGAGAAAAAGGATACGGATAGTGGTGACGAAAAGCCAAAGAAATAGGCGCGACTATCTTGCCGCTCCGGAAATGTCGGCGCGGTTTGCACTCATTGGGGAAGATCCGATGATTTCCGTTTCCCGCGCCGAATTGTTTCTGGACTTTATAGCTTCCTCGCCTGATTTGCGGCCACGTTCGTCACCTGTACGCGAAGCTGCTGAACCTCCAACTTCATTGCGCGCAACTCAGCGACAATCTCACGAAGGGCCTGTACCTTCGATTCCTCCATCGACTGTTCGATTGTAAGCCTATTGTCTGCCATCATATTCCCTCCTGTTGAAAATGACGGGATATTACTTCTTTTTTTGCAGACGCAAGAGTCGTTTCGCCTTTTGCTTAAGCGAGATCGGCTTCACCAATCCGCCGATGGGTAAGGCGCTTGTCACGGGCCATGCGAAGCAAATCTTCGGCACGTTCTGCATCTGACACTTTAAGCGCCGTGCGGCGGTTATAGCGAAAATCGAACTCGGCAAGGTAGCTGTGCAAGTGGGCTTCGCCGCAATGCTGATAGATGCCGACCAGAGGCGCGAGGAGTCGGTGTAGAGCGTCGAGTTGCGGTCAACGTTGCGGACCAGCACGTCACGCACGGTCGCCTTGGTGGCGTCGTTAAGGTGGAACATGCGGGCTTTGCCGCCGCGCTCGACCAGACCGACAACAATGCGTTCGTGTGCACCGCCGCCCTTGCCTTTCTTGGTGAATGGGCGGCCCTTGCGCTGCTCTGAAACGCGGGGCGTCTCGCGCTTGCCGATGTAGGTTTCGTCGGCTTCGACGGTCTTGCCTTCGCCGCCAAGCGGGCCAGATGACTTAACGTCTTCCTTCATGGCTTCGCGAATGCGGTGCGCTATGAACCAAGCGGTTTTGTAGGTGACGCCAAGCATTCGGTGCAGTTGGTGCGCGGACATGCCTTTCTTGGATGAGGCATATAGATGCGAGGCCAGCACCCACTTGTGCAGACCGATCTTGGAGCGCTCAAACACAGTGCCAACGGTGACAGAGAACGGCAGGCGGCATTCGTTGCACTTGTAGACGCCGGGACGAGTGGACTTGCCCGCAAGCTTGGTGATGCGCTCCGGATTGGCATTGCCGCAATGAGGGCAGAACGGACCATGCGGCCAATGAATGGCCTCCAAATGCTCGCGGGCCTTGTCGGCGTCGTGGTAGATTTCGGCGGTCAGAGACGGGCAGAGGGGCGCTGTCGCCGATCATTTCGCCAATCGCCTACGCTAAAGAACAAGCGCCGAGTCGAAACTGCCCTTTCGTCCCGTACGGGGAGTTGAGAAGTGGTCCGCGCAACGGACGAAAAAGCCGATTGCTTGGCTTTTCGAACGACGAGCGCCCGGCAGGGCAATGAGGGCTGCGCTGGCGTCCGAAGAGCTTACGCAATCGTTCATAAAAATCGATCATTCTAACGAAAATAATTCGTTGGAAAGATTGATCATGAAATGACATTTCTACGGCATGCTTGCCTGGAGAATTGCATTGTCTTCCCTGACCCGCATCGCGAACGATATTCCGAAGAGCACGATTTCCGCCGATCTGGCGGCTGGACGCAAGCGCCTCGATTCGGTGTGGAACGGCATCGTCCCCGGCATCGTGCTGGTGGCGATGATCACCGCCGTCGCCTTCTCGGCGCGCAATGTCTCCGGCTTTGCCCTGTTCAGCCCGATGATCCTGGCCGTCGTCGCCGGCATGGTCTATTCCAACGTGCTCGGCACCCCGGCGCATGCCAAGGCCGGCATCGCCTTCTCGCAAAAGCGCCTGCTGCGCTTCGCCATCGTGCTGCTCGGCTTCCAGCTGACGCTCGGCCAGGTCGTCGCGATCGGCGCCAGCGGCGTCGGCATCGTCGCGCTGACCCTTGGCGCCACCTTCCTCTTCACCATCACGCTTGGCCGGCTGATCGGCGTCGACGCCAAGCTGGCGCAGCTGATTGCCGCCGGCACCTCGATCTGCGGCGCCTCGGCGATCGTGGCCATTAACATCGTCACCGATGCGCGCGACGAGGACGTCACCTATGCCGTCGCTTCGATCACGCTGTTCGGCACCGTCGCCATGCTCGGCTTCCCGCTGCTGGCGCCGCTGCTTGGCCTCGACCAGCACGCCTTCGGTCTCTGGGCCGGCGCCTCGATCCACGAGGTGGCGCAGGTCATCGGCGCCGGCTTCCAGAACGGCACCCAGTCCGGCGAGATCGCCACCGTCGCCAAGCTCACCCGCGTCGCCATGCTGGCGCCGATGGTCATCGCGCTCGGTCTGATGGCACGCCGCAAGAGCAGCGGCGACCAGTCGGCAGCGCGGCCGCCCATGCCATGGTTCGTCGCCGCCTTTGTCGCCGTCGTGGCGCTGAACAGCATGGTCGCTGTACCCGTCGAGGTGAAGCAGGCGATGGCGCTTGCCACCACCATCATGCTCACCATGGGTCTGGCCGCCATGGGCCTGCAGGCCGACATCTCACAACTGCGCTCGCGCGGCCTGCGCCCGCTGGCGCTCGCCTTCTCGGCCTTCCTGTTCATCGGCTGCTTCAGCCTGATGCTGGTGAAGCTGGTCTGAGCAGCCGTCAATCCTCGAACGAGCTCGCCGCGACATAGAGCGCCGCGAGCTTTTCGATGCCGGCCTGGTCTTCCCCGTCGAAACGGCCCGGCGTCGGGCTGTCGAGATCGAGCACGCCGAAGACGCCGTCATTGTCTTCCAGAAGCACGACCAGTTCCGAGCGCGAGTCGGCGTCGCAGGCGATGTGGCCGGGAAAATCATGCACGTCCTTGATCAGCATCGAGGTGCCGAGTTCGACAGCGGTTCCGCACACGCCCCTGCCGACGGCGATGCGCACGCAGGCCGGCTTGCCCTGGAACGGGCCGAGCACCAGTTCCTCGTCCGAGGCCAGGAAATAGAAGCCGGCCCAGTTGAGGTCGGGCACCATCTGGAAGATCAGCGCCGCGGTGTTGGCGGCGTTGGCGATCGAGTCCTCCTCGCCCTCGAGCAGCCCCTTCAGTTGCGCCGCCAGATCGCGGTAGAACGCCGGCTTGTCCGAGGTGTCGATGGCCTTGGCCGCAAACATGGCTTGTCTCCGTAGTAAATCAGCGGTTCCGTTTCCGCAACTCTGCACCAAACGAGCACCGGATCATATAGCGTGAATTCGGATCACGACGAAAACCGCCATCGAGGTCGGCGCCACACATGCACCTGTGTCGATGTCGGATGCACCGCTGACACGCGACGTGATGCTGAGCGCAATTCCAGGAAAAGGCGAAAGCCTACGCCGCCTTCCGGACCTCGATCGTCAGATGCGACAAGGACCGGAACCGCGCCAGCCGGCTGCGATAGTAATCCTGTTGCCGGCGCGTCCGCGTTACCACCGAGACGATGGCGCCGAGATGGCCCGGCCCGAGCCGCCACAGATGCAGGTCGGCAAGCTGGTCGCCTTCGCTCTCGATGGTCCGGCGCAGGCTTTCGGCCATGCCGCGGTCGGGGTTCATGTCGAGCAGCACGGCGCCGGTGTCCCGGATCAGTCCCAGCGCCCAGCTGGCGATGACCACCGCGCCGGCAATGCCGGCAACCGGGTCCATCCACAGCCAGCCGAAGGTGCGGGCCAGGATCAGGCCGATGATGACCAGCACGGACACCGCCGCGTCGGCGACGACATGGATCACGGCGGCGCGCATGTTGTTGTCATGCGTGGCCTTGCCGTGCGCGTGCTCATGTTCCTCGAACAGGACCGGATAGGTCCGTCCGCCGATCCTGACATTTGCCTCGAAGGCATGCGGCTCGGGAATCGCCTCGATGGATTCCAGGCCATCGACCAGACCCCTGAAGGCGAAGCTCTGCCTGGCACCATCCGACCGCACCGTTTCTATCGAGACGGACGACGAAGCAAGCGCCACGCCCGATTGAGAATGCAGCCGGAAGCGCGGCGGCACGCCCTCCTCGAACACTTCCAGCACGACCTCGCCATCCGCCGTGGCGATCCGACGCCGCTCGTCATGTCCGTGCGCGGTCGCGTGCTCATGACCGTGGCCATGCCCATGATCATGACCGCCGCCGAGCAGCCATGCGCTGGCAATGTTGACGGCAAGGCCAAGGCAGGCGACCGGGATGGCCTCGGCAAAATGGATCGGCACGGGCGTATGGAGGCGCATGACGGATTCATAGCCGATCAGCAATGCGATCATGGCCAGGATGATGGCGCTGGTGAAGCCGGCGAGGTCGCCGAGCTTGCCGGTGCCGAAGGTGAAGCGCTGGTCGCTGGCATGCCGGCGCGCATAGGTATAGGCAAGCGCCGCCAAAAGCAGCGCACCGGCATGCGTGCTCATGTGCAGCCCGTCTGCGACAAGGGCGATCGAGCCGAACAGAAAGCCGCCGACGATCTCGGCCACCATCATGGCCGCGCAGAGCCAGATCACCGCCCAGGTCTTGCCTTCGCTCTTCCGGTGTTCCTCGCCCAGGAACATATGGCTGTGGAAAGCCGCTGCGCTGTTGGCTTCGGTCATGGCGGAACTCATTTCACGTAGGTGCGGACGACATCGAGCAACTGCTCGACCGCTTCGCTGTTGAGCGCGCCGGGGTGGCGCTCCGAATCGACCAGGTGCGTGCGCACATGATCCTCGATCACCTCGCCCATCAGCCCGGTCATTGCGCCGCGCGCGCCGGCGATGAGATGCATGACCGCCTCGCAGCCGGCCTCACTGTCGAGAGCCCGCTCGATGGCTTCGACCTGCCCCCTGATGCGGCGCACGCGCGCCAGAAGCTTCTGCTTTTCCCGGACCGTGTGTGTCATGCCGACCGGCTTAGCGTAGCCCCCTACCCTATACAATGAGGCGAGCAGTCCGCCCTCGCAATCATGGGTGCGGGCACGTCGCCACTGATGGACAGGCGTGCGAAAATGATTTGCGACCGGCATGAAATATTCAAAAATATTATCTCGGCATCCGCTTTCCCGCGATCCGCGGACCGCCAAATATTTCAAAAATTTGAATTTTATCGGCCGAGCGCCTATTTATCCGACAAGTTTGTTTCCGCGATTTCTGCATGAAGGAGATTTGTTCGATGGCTGATGGCAATCAGACTCTAATGGCGAAAGCCGAAGCTCGTTTTGTCGACAAGCAGAAGAAGACGGCGGAGCGTAGCAAGGCGACCGCCGAATACATCTCCGAGGCGCGCGCCAGGGAGATCAAGACGGCAAGACTGAGGCAGTTGCGGCTGGCCAAGGAAGAGGCCGATCGGATAGCGGAAGCTGAGAACCCGGCGCCGAAGAAGAAACGGGCGGTGAAAAAGGCCTAGGAGGACTTCCAGAAGGGTGTGAAGCCGCCCGGAATTGCGTCGGAGCATAGAGCCCAGGAGGCCAAGATGAGCCTGACCTTTCCCAATCGCAGCCGCAGCTATGACGAAGCCGGCAAGCGCATCCGGTTCGTCGGCCATGACGGCATGTTCCAGATATCCTTTTCCGTCGCCGCCGATGCGATGTCGAAGATAAAGCCGTCGACCGTGGCCAACGAGGCGGGCTACCTGGCCACGTTCGACGCCGAGGGCAGCGCCATCCGGGACGTGGCGTCGAAAGCCTACGACCGCACCCGCAAGAGCCTGTATGTGCTGACGGCCGACGATTTCCGCTGAGAATGTTGGAGGCCTCGCCTCGGGATCGAACCGAGGCTTCAGAGATTTGCCGTCTCCAGCGTAGCCGCTCCGCCACGAGGCCATGGCGATCGACCTAACGGATAAATGTTTGCGGAAAAGTTAAGCTCGAAGACCTGTTTTGTCGGCACATTGCGAAATGTCTGCCAGGCGAACAATTGGCCAGCGAAACAGCGGCCCGGCGAGTCGGCCGCAGCTCTAATTCACAGCTCTAACTCTCTGTTTTTACGCAATTCCGGGCGCAAAACCGCTCTCACTTTCCGGGCGGGCTCCACCGTCACGCCGCGACGCTGCGGCCAATCACGCCGGCTTCCGCCTTGAAGATGCGGAACGTGTTGCGGCCAGCCGCCTTAGCCGCATAGAGCGCGGTGTCGGCTTGTGCGAACAGGTCGCATGGCGTGTCCGTTCCGGCGAAGGCGATGCCGACCGAAGCGCCCAGTCTCAGCGACTGGCCGCGGACCGCGACCGGGCTGCCCATCGCCTCGACGATGCGGCGCGCCATGCCGGAGACGGCACCCCGGTCGAGATGCGGGCCAAGCAGCACCGCGAATTCGTCACCGCCGATACGCGCCACCAGGTCCGCCTCGCCGCAGCCGCCGGCAAGCCGTTCGGCGGCTGCCTTCAGGCACTCATCGCCGACGACATGGCCGAACGTGTCGTTGACGGCCTTGAAGCCGTCGAGATCGATCAGAAGCAGCGCGCCGAGCGGACGGTCTTCGTCGGCATGCGCGAGCCGCGCCTGGAAGCGGGCGCGATTGGCGAGCCCGGTCATGGCATCGAATTCGGCGAGGTAGCGCATCCGATCCGACAGGATCTTCTCCTCGGTGATGTCCTGCTTCATGCCGAAGATACGCACCGGCACGCCGTCCTCGCACTCGACCGTCGCGGTGATGCGGATCCAGCGGCTGCGGCCGGCGAAGGTGGTGATCTCGGCGTCGAGGGTGAAGCCGCTGCGCTCGACAATCGCGCGGCTGCGCAGGCTGTCCAGTGCCTTGCGTGACTCCGCCGGATAGCACTTGATGATCTCGCTCCGGTCGAGTGCGGCGCCGCGCGGCAAATCGAACAGATCATAAACCACATCGGTCCAGTGCAATTGTTCGCCGGGCAGGCTGCACTCCCACACGCCGATACGCGCGGCGACCGATGCGCGGTCGAAAATCTTGCGGCTGTGCGCCAGCGAAACCTCCTGCCTGGCGATCAGTGCGGCCTGTGCCGCGACTTCCGCCTTGAGGCTGGCGATGGTGGCGGCATCGCGGCGGCGCTCGCCGGCACTGTCACGCCCTCCCCGGCTGCCGGGCTGCGATGCCGGGCCTTTGGGAGTGTATGACGGATTGGACATGGCTTAGCTCCTGGCGGGCCACCACCATGGCGCAACAGCCCTTAAAACTTCGCTGACGGCGAATTGGTCTCGGAGACCTCACTGAGTTCTAACTCCGGAACGGCTGAGGCTGGCCGCAACGCTTCGGGCCGTTTGGAGCTCGGCTACTTCAGGCTCGATTGGGCGGTGGCGGCGGACAGTGCCGGTTTGGGCGTGAACGCGCTCGGTTGCGGAGCGCTCACGTCGATATGCGCCCAGCCCGGCCGCTCGAACAGGAACATGCCGAAACCGATGCGTTTGACGATGAAGTAGAGAACGACCGGGCTGATGGTCGAGACCAGAAGCACCGCCAGGCTGAGCATGCCTGTGTCGGTCAGGAGGCAGCTTGCCAGCGCCGCGCCGCGGAAGAGCGACATCGGGATGGTGAAGGCGACATAGACGACCAGCGAATGTTCGCCGAGCCACCGCAGCCATTCCATGGCCGGGAATTTGGACAGGAAGCCGCCGAGCACGCAAAGCGCCACCGCGCCGGCGACGGCCAGGGTGAGGTGCAACGGCGGCCACGCCGCCAGGCCCATCTGCATGCCGACCGGCTGAAGGGCATAACCCGGTGAATAGACGAGCAGGCCGTTGACGATCGCCCACAAGGCCAGGCCGAAGACGGCCAGGGTTGGGCGGCTTCGCGTCCATTCGACGAGCCGGAACACCAAGGGCGCCATCACGAAGCCGAGGTAGAAGAACACGAAATAGGCCGCGAATTGTTCAAGCGCATAGCTCTCCGGATGGGGCGCCCACATCTGCAGGGCGGCAGCGATCGGGATGACGATCCAGGCGGGGACGCGAAACTGCAGCAACAGCTTCGCCACTAGGCCGAACACCGCCAGCATGTAGATGAACCACAGCACGCCATAGGGCTGGACGACCGCCATTGCCAAGTCGTGCAGCATGCCGCCGGGATCCCGGCTGAAGATGCCGATCTTCAGCCCGATCGAGATGATCACCCACAGCACGTAGAAATAGAGATAGTGGACGACGCGGCGATCGATATAGCGCCGCCACGCCCGGTCGATCACCTGCGACAGGAAAAGCCCGGAGATCAGGAAGAATTCCGGCATGCGAAACGGCGTCGCGAAGCCGATGACATAGTGGAGGAAGCCGACGCCGCCCGTGTACTCGCCGGTGTTGTAGGCCGAGTACATCATCACCACGAGGATGATCGAGAGGCCTTTGGCCGTGTCCACCCACGGCATGCGCATCGGGCTGTTCATGGCGAATCCATCCGGAGCCGGCCAATCCGGCCAGCCATCATCCGGCGATATCTAGCACCATCAAGCTTCCCAGATCGTAAACGCGCCTGTCTTCTCGGCGAGGTGGCGAATCCCTATTGGCCGCAGCCACTCGGCATGTCGGACATGCCGAGTGGCTGCGGCCAAGAAATGATCGGCAATCTCGGCCGTGGGCGCTGCCCCTCACTGTCCTGCCGGACATCTCTCCCCGTAAAACGGGGAGAGAGGGGCTGGCCGCGATCTCGTCGCCATTCTTGCAACGCCAGTGATTGGCGAAAGCAGCAGCGAGAGCGCCCCTCTCCCCGTCCCTATACGGGGAGAGGATGCCGGCAGGCAGGTGAGGGGCAGCGCCGACGACGACCGTTACGCATAATCGCCCATGGCGCGGCAGAACTACTTCCGCGCTTTCGACTTGTTCAAGGCGATGGCGGCGCGCACCAGTGCCTTGAAAGCGTCCTCGTTGATCTCCTCGCCCTGCTGGAAGTCGATGGCGCGCCGCGTGTTGCCTTCGAGGCTGGAGTTGAACAGCCGCGAGGGGTCGGGCAGCGCCGCCCCCTTGGCGAAGGTCAGCTTGACGACGCTCTTGTAGGTCTCGCCCGTGCAGATCATGCCGTCATGTTCCCACACCGGAACGCCGCGCCATTTCCACGTCTCGACCACGGCGGGGTCGGTCTGCCGGATCAGGGCGCGCAGCCGCCCCAGCATCTCGCCGCGCCAGTCGCCGAGTTCCTTGATCCTGCCGTCGATCAGTTCGGAGGCGGATTTGCTCTCCTGCGATCCGGCGGTCGTCATGCCGTTTCTCCTTTGCGCCTGATAGATAGAACGCTCACATCCGCTCGCCAGGCAGTTGGCTGGCCTGCTTCACCCAGGCGCTGAACTGGGCCTCGTCGAGCGGGTCGTCCTCATGGATGTTGAGGTAGCGCGTGTCCCGGCTCTTGGATTGGCCCGGCGGCACCGGCTCCAGCGACTGGCCGCGGAAAAAAGCCACCTTGATGTATTTGGTGAAGCAATGGACGCCGAGGAACCAGCCCTCGCCTTCGATGCCATAGAGCGGCGAGTTCCACTTGACCGCCTTGTGGACGCCGGGCACGGCGCGCTCGACGAGCGCGTCGAGACGTTGGCCCATCTCGCGCTTCCAGCCGGGCATGGCCGCGATATAGGCCTGCACGGGAGCATCGCCATAGCCCTTGGCGACCTGCGGATTGCCGCCGGAAAGCAGCTTCGGCTGAGCTTCGTCGGCGGAATTGGTCGACTGGGGTTTGGTCGACTGGGGTTTGGTCAACTGCGCCATACCCTCACACTCCTATCCGGTGGCCCTCTGCGCGGCGCGTCCCTTCGCAACATAGGGCAGCACGAACATATAGAGGCCGCTGAACAGCAAAAGAAAGAGTGGCGGGAGTGGCGAATAGACCACCCAGGCCGGCGGCTGCCCAAAGGCCATTGTGGCGAAGTTCGCGGCGACGGTTGCGGTAAAGATGATCGACAACCAGCGATGCGTTTGCCGGATCCACTTGCTCCAGTCCAAGACGACCTCCTTTGGAAACATGCTGAAATCGGCCGCTGCTACCAGCGCGCCAGCTGGGTGATCTGGATGAGATTGCCGCAGCCGTCATCGAGCTGCGCGATGGTCGAGCCGGTCACCTCGGTCGGCGGCATCTTGAAACTGGCGCCGCGCGCCGCAATGCGCTCGCACTCGCCCTTGACGTCGTCGGTGAAGAACATCACCGCGGGCTGGCCCTGCTGGAACATCGCCTGCTGGTAGGCCTTGGCCGCCGGGTTGTCGTTGAGCGCCAGCTGCAGCTCGGTGCCCTCGGGCTCGTCTGGCGAGGCGACCGTCAGCCAGCGGAACGGCCCGTTGCTGAAATCGGCCTTCTTGGTCAGGCCGAGCACGCCGGTGTAGAAGGCAAGCGCCTTTTCCTGATCGTCCACATAGATGCTGGTCAGTTTGATCTTCATCGTAATCCTCCATAGGTCTTGCTGGCGGTGGGCCGCCCGGTGAAATCAGTGTGGCGTTCAATCGGCCGGCGGACGTTAGTCCGTCCGGTCCAGAAGGCCTTCCAGCTTCTCGAGAAACTGCGGCCAGCCGGTTCTCGCGCCGCCATAGGCCCGCCTTTGATCGGGCCGGAATCCGGACTGCTCCATGCGCAGATGCGTTCCGGTTGGTGTCGGCGTAAGCGTGAAGGTCACCACGCTCCTGAGATCGAAGGCCGGATCGTGATGCGCGAGGTTCCAGGTGTAGGACAGCGTCTTGTTCGGCTCGACGGCCAGCACCTCACAGTCCAGCACGCCGCCCCAATCGGCGCTGATGTTGAAGCGATGGCCGACAGCTGGCTTGAAATCATTCTTCATAAGCCACTCCTCGATCAGGTGCGGTTGCGTCAGCGCGCGCCAGAGCTTTTCGGGCGGATGGGAAATCTGGCGTTCGACGACGACCGTGCGGTTTTCCGTGGCACTATCGTTCACTGGTCCATCCTCTTGAGCAAATCTTCCAGGTCATCGAACCGGCTCTCCCAGAACCCCGCCATCTCGCGTGTCCAGTCCATCAGCGGCGCCAGCGCGCCAAGCTGCGCGCTGTAATGCGTCTGGCGGCCTTCATGGCGGTCGCGCACCAGCCCGGCCTGCTTGAGCACGCCGAGATGTTTCGACACCGCAGGCTGTGAGACGCCGGACTGGCTTGTCAGCGCCCCAACTGTCTGTTCTCCTTGCCGGCACAGCCGTTCGAAGATCGCCCGCCTTGTCGGGTCGGCGAGCGTCCTGAAGAGCATGTCGTGGGCATCCGGCATTTGCAATCCATAACCCGATGGCTATTGATTAATGTATAACCACAGAGATATATGTTCGTCAAGGGGTAGACTGAAGTGGTGCGCCACGCTGTGCACCTCGATCGTCGAGGGCCGCTACGGCGACATCTCAGGACTTCGCCTGCTGACAGGCGACATCATGGATTGGCGGAAACATCAATCGCTTCGTCATCCTGGGGCGTAGCAAGGAGCGCAGCGACGCAGCGGAGACCCAGGATCCATGCCGCGATTTTAGAGCGTTGCAACGGTCTAGAATTCTGCTCCGCTGCACTCCACGGCAAAGGTCGCGGCATGGATCCCAGGGTCTCCGCGACGGAGCTTCGCTCCTGCTTCGCCCAGGGATGACGACTTTGGAAAGCTTCGGCTGATCTCTCGCCAAGGCAGGCGATCCGTCGCTAGATGGCGCCGTGGGCACGGCCGATCTCTTCGGCCACCAGTTCCTGCAACTGCCACAGATTGCGGTCGCGTATGCCGCAGGCATCGAGATGGCGGATCGTCTCGAACAGATATTCGGCGCCCGAGCCCCAGTGGCCGACGGCGCGGGCGAGCGTCGCCGCGACCGCGGGCTTGTCGAGCTTGCCGGCGTAGCGCGGATTGGCTGGATCGACGACGAAGCCGAGCGCCCGGTCTGCCCCACCATCGGTCGTGACCCGCAGCCAGCGCGGCACGTTGACGGCGGGCAGGATGGTCATCTCGCGTCGTAACAGCGCCTCCAGATTGGCGGCGATCGGCTCCGCGATCTCGAACACCATGCCTTGGCACTGGCCGCCACGGTCGAGCGCCATCATCAGGCCAGGTTGCTCGAGCGTGCCGCGGAAGCGCTGCACGGTGAAGCAGAACGATCGGTGCCAGCCTCTCGCCACCGCCCGTTCGCCACCCCTCACCTCGCCGGCCGGCTTCCACAGCAGCGAGCCATAGGCGAACAGCTTCAGCGGCCCCGGTGGCGCGCTGGCCAGGATCTCGTCGCGGAACCGCGCATAGTCGGCGTCGCGCATATAGACCATGCCCGGTGTCGGCCCGGCATCCTCGACCACGCGCAAGGTGCGCGCCACCAGCGCCTCGGTCAGCGCCATCGGCGACTTGCGCGGTACGGACTTTCGCGGTGTGGTGGAAATGGCCTTGCTCATCCTTGCGCTCCCAGCCTTGCCGGCATGTTGCCGAAGGCTGGGAGATTCTCAAGAGGGCCGTGCGGCCGGTGGCGAAATCCGCCGGCTGATGCCGGACGTGCGCGGCGCGCCCGCCCGGCTGGGTCTGCTCTAGTGCTTGGTGCTCTTGCCGCCGATGGGGATGCGCTTCGCCTTGCTCTGCGCCTTCTCGGACTTCGGCAAGGTCACGGACAGGACGCCGTTGCGGAAATCGGCCGCAACCTTGTCCTCTGCGACTTCGAAGCCGATCGGGATGCGACGTTCGAAGCGGCCATAGAACCGCTCGGAGAACTGGCGCTCCTTGTCGTCGGTTTCGGCGTGTTTTTCGCCCCGCAACGTCAGGACGCCGTCATCGAGCAGCACCTCGATGTCCTTCTCGTCCATGCCGGGTATCTCGGCTGTCACGCGGACCTCCTTGTCCGTTTCGGTGATTTCCATGCTGGGCCAACCGGGGCCGGCCGAAGAGAACCTGCCCATGGAGGGAAGCCGCGAATTGAAGCCGCGGAACATGTCGTCGACCAGGCGGCTCATCTCGCGATGCAGGCCCATGAACGGGTCCCGGTCGTCTTCGCGAAAGAGGGTCGGAGACTGGCTGGTATCGCGGCCCCACGGCATGAGATCACGAATGGTCATTGCACTTTCTCCTTTCTTGATCCTGTTTCTAGTACGCTTGCATGCTCTGGCTGCCATGCTCCGGGGGGACAATGCGCCGTCAGACGCAGGCATCGCTGCCGACCCCATTTGCGCTCGCTGTTTTCGCCCTGCTTTTGGTCCGATCCGCTCCACCTTTGGGAACGCTTTTGCCCGGTCGCGGTCCTCGCGAGGCGTCACCGCCTCCGGCACATGATGCCCCGAGTTCGATGGTCACAAGACCATCGCCCGACGCCGCCCACGAAGCTGGCGCGCGTCCGCACCGGCCCCATCTGGCGCCGGCACGGTCGATCTGGGGTCCGTTGCGGCGGGTTCAAGACCTGGTAATGCAATGTGATCGTCGCCAGCGGCTGTCGGCGAAGGCGCCCGGCGAGACGATTCCAAAGCCGTGGCCACGCGCACCAGCGGCATCCGAGATCGACGGCCTCCATCCCAGCCTGGAACGGCAGCCGCGCGGCCTCGAAGCCAATCGGCGGCTCGCCGTGCCAATCCGTTCGCGGGGCGGCTTGCGGCAGGGAACGATGTTGCCGGCAAACGGTTATAGTCCTGGCCGGAGGATGCCATGAACGACGCGTCGGCAAAACCCGCGGGCCCCGTCCTGTCATCGACGGAGCGCGTGAACACGCTGTCGCATTTCCACCGCGCCGAGATCGCGCGCATGGCTGGATGGCGCGATCGGCTCGACAGGACGACCAACTGGGCGATCACCGTGGTGGCGGCGATGCTTTCCGTGTCGCTGTCGGCGGCCAGCGCGCATCATGGCGTGCTGCTGTTCGCCATGCTGCTGATCCTGCTGCTTCTGTGGATCGAGGCACGCCGCTACCGGTTTTTCGACTTCTACCGGTCTCGCGTGCGTCAGTTCGAACGCCACTATTTCGCGCAGATCTTCTCCCCACAACCCGATTTCGCCTCGGATTGGCTGCTTATCGTTGGCGAAGGCCTGCGCGCGCCGAAGTTCCTGCTGTCTCATCGCGCAGCCCTGGCGCGTCGCCTGCGCCGGAATTACATCTACCTGTTCCTGATCCTGCTGCTGGCATGGGTGCTGAAGATATCAACGCCCAGCCTTCAAACCGTGGGTGTGCGGACCGGCTTCGTCGGTTCGCTGCGCGAAGCGGTCGACAGCGCCGCCCTTGGCCCCATTCCCGGTGTAGCGATCGTGATCGTCGTGGCGGCATTCTATGCCAGCCTGTTCGCCATCGTCCTTTTCTCGGCCGCCGACGACGGCGAACTTTCCTTTGGCGACGTCCACGTCTGACGACAACGGCTGCAACGCAAACGCCGGCCGCGCGTTGTGATGGTCAGTCCGCAGCGGCGTTTGAGGGAGCCCATGAACCGTCAACCGGCAACGGCGTCACGCAGCATTGTGGCCGCTGTCCTGCTGGCCATCCTTGCCCTGGCTCCGGCAAGCCGCGCCCTCGCCGCGCAGCCCGCCGGCCATGCCTCGGGCATGGGCGGCTCGGCCGAGGGGCTGTTCGTCGCCGAAATCGTCCTTCTGCTTCTGGTCGGGCGCGGGCTCGGCGAGATCTTCCAGCGCTACCGCCAGCCGGCGATCATGGGCCAGTTGATCGGCGGCATTCTGCTCGGCCCATCGCTGTTCGGCTTGATATGGCCTGGCGCCCAGCACATGATATTCTCCAGCGACCCCGCCCAGAAAAGCATGATCGACGCCGTCTCGCAGCTCGGCATCCTGCTGCTCCTGCTCTTGACCGGCATGGAGACGGATTTGCGCCTGGTGCGCCGGGTGGGTGCGGCCTGCTTCTCGATCTCGATCACCGGCGTCGTCGTGCCCTTCGTCTGCGGCTTCGCGCTGGCGCAATTCCTGCCCGGCTCCCTGCTGCCCGACCCGACGCAACGCGTCGTCGCCGGGCTGTTCCTCGGCACCGCGCTATCGATCTCCTCGGTCAAGATCGTCGCCATGGTGGTGCGCGAAATGAACTTCATGCGCCGCAATCTCGGCCAGATCATCATCTCCTCGGCCATCATCGAGGACACGATCGGCTGGCTGATCATCGCCGTCACCTTCGGCATCGCCACCAATGGCAGCCTGCAGGTGCTGCCGCTTATCGCCACGGTGGCCGAGGTGGCGCTGTTCATGGTGTTCTCCTTCACCATCGGCCGCCGTCTGGTGTTCACGCTGATCCGCTGGAGCAATGATTCTTTCCGCAGCGAATATGCCGTCATCACCGTCATCCTGATCATCATGGGCGTGATGGCCCTGATCACCAACCTGATCGGCGTCCACACGGTACTCGGCGCCTTCGTCGCCGGCATCCTGGTCGGGGAATCGCCGATCCTGTCCGACCACATCGAGAGTCAGCTGCGCGGCGTCATCACCGCGCTTTTCATGCCGGTCTTCTTCGGCATGGCCGGCCTGTCCGCCGACCTCACCGTGCTTGCCGACCCGACGCTGGCATTGCTGACATTGGCGCTGGTGGTGATCGCCAGCATCGGTAAATTCTCGGGCGCCTTCGTCGGCGGCCGGTTCGCCGGCATGTCGCTGAAGGAAGCGACCGCCGTCGGCAGCGCCATGAACGCGCGCGGCTCGACCGAGGTCATCGTCGCCAGCATCGGCCTGTCGATGAACATCCTCTCCCACGATCTGTTCACGATGATCGTCACCATGGCCGTCATCACCACGCTGGCCATGCCGCCCATGCTGCGCTGGGCGCTCGGCCGCCTGCCCGTCGGCAATGCCGAGAAGCAGCGCGTCGACCGCGAACTGCTCGACGAACGCGGCTTCGTCTCCAAGCTGGAGCGGCTGCTGCTTTTGGTCGACGACAGCCCGGTCGGCAAGTTCACCGCCTATCTGGCCGGGCTGGTCGGCGGTGGCAGCGGCATGCCGACCACGCTCCTCCATCTCGAGGGCGCGGAACTGCCCGGCCCTGCCCGCGAGAGAGGTCCGGAGCGGGCCTCGAACCAGGTCAAGAAGGGTGCCGCCAGGAGCGCCAGGGCCGTCAGCAAGGCCGAGGACACGCCCGTCGACAAGATGCATCTCACAGCCCGCACCCAACTTGAAGCCACCACCGAGACGATCGCCGCGGAAGCCCGCAAGGGTTACGGCCTCCTGCTCGTCGGGCTGGAGAACGCGCTGACCGACAACGGCACCTTCAGCGGCACGCTGAACGACATCACCAGCGGTTTCGACGGCCCGCTGTGCCTGGTGCTGAACGGCGCCAAGGACACCGGCAAGATGCCGATGCTGCGCGCTGGCGCAACGGTTCTGGTCCCGGTCAACGGCACCGAAGTCGCACGGCGCGCCGCCGATTTCGCCCTCGCTTTGGCGCGTCCGCACCGAGCCCGCGTCAAGGTCCTCTATGTCTCGCAGGCCCGCAAGGGCAGCCCGCCAAGCTCGGTTTCGCACCGCCGCGAGGAAGCCGTGCTGAAGGACGTCGCCGATCTCGCCGATCGCTACGGCGTTACGGTCGACACCGCCATCCGCGCCCGCGCGACGCCCGACAGGGCCATCGCCAGGGAAGCGGCCAAGGGCGCCGCGATGGTGGTGATGGGTGTCACGCAACGGCCGGGCCAAGAGCTGTTCTTCGGCGACACCGCCACGGCGGTGCTGGCCGCCGTCGGCTGTCCGGTCGTGCTCCTGGCCAGCGAGCGCGTCAGACGTAGCGAGGCCCAGGCCGAAGAGGCGAAAGCCGAGACCGGCGCCTGATCCGTCTTCGCCGCAATTGTAATCCTATATGCCGAAGAACTGCCTGCCGATCATGTAGCCAAGCGCCACCACGACCAGCGGAAACAGTGCCGGCGCAACCTTGCCCAGCATGGAGCTCTGCTGCTCCTTCGCCGGCGTGTAGAGTGCATTGCCGAGATTCTTGGTCATTGCGTACCCCCGCGGACCCATCCGTTTTTACGCATGTCGTTATCCCAAAACCGCTGAGCAGTTTTGGGTCGAATGTATTAGAAGTCGCTTATTTACAGCATGGCCGGATTAACGAGTTGCAAAGAAATTCGTTCGAATAGCCGAGCATTGCGCGGCGAGGCCTATTCCAGCCGACTCTCCGCAATCGTGTCTACCCCCGCATAATGCGATAGACAGTTGCATCACCCTCCACACCTCGAAGAGGCGCATCGAAAGCCACGACACGATGGCCCGCAAGCATTTCGCTAACCCCGGGCGCGGAATGGAGCGCCTCGGAAATGCAGACCTGTCCGGCGTCCGCCAGGGACTGCACGCGCGCGGCGACATTCACGGTCTGGCCGAAATAGTCGAGGTTGTCGTTGAGCGTCACGGCGATCGAAGGTCCACAGTGGGCGCCGATCTTGATGATGATCCCCGGCCCGTCATGATCGCTGTTGAAGCGATCGATTTCTTCAAAGATGTGGAGTGCGGCCGAAATCGCATCCGACGGCTGCGAGAATGCGGCCATCACGGCATCGCCAATCGTCTTGACCACCGCTCCGCAATGTTGCTGAACCGCCGCGTTGACCAAAGCGAAATGCTCGCGGACCAAAGCATAGGCGTTGAGGTCGCCCAGGCGCTCGTACATGGCGGTCGAACCCTTGAGGTCCGTGAACAGGAAGGTGATCTGCCGGATGCCGAGCCCCTCCTTCTCGTCGACACGTTCGGACCGGAAGAGCTGGCGGAAGGTTTGCCGCGCAAGCAGCGCTCCACCGGAAACATAAGGCTCGAAATCGAGCGCCGGCTTGGTAGTCAGCGCGACGAGCTCGGGCGGCCAGTTGATGACAAGCAACGAACCGCGTACTGGCCCCCTGTTCGCAACCTCGATGGCAATCGGACCAGGTGGCACCGCTGGCAGCGCCGGCAAGAAGCGTTTGCCGTCATAATCGATCTTCAGAAGTGTCGGCGCCGACGCCGGATCGCCTGATATTGGCACGGCGAATGCGGCCTGCGTCCGCACGTTGACGCCCGCGAGAGCGCCCGGTCCCAGGTCGGCGCGGAGCACCGTGGTGGTGCCGGGCGGCAGAAACGTCATGCCCCGAACGAAGCCGCGCAGAACGTCGAGAAAGCGAACGCCTTGCCCCGGTAGCCGCCCGTCACGTCCGAAGTGGAGCTTCCAGTGGAAATCCTCGACGGGCAGCGTCTCGGGATCGTGGTACGGCAGGCGCCGTAACTTTGGCGATACCGAGAAGGTGACCTCGATGAAGTCGTCGAGGTCGGTGTCACCCGATACGTCGCACAGGCCGCAGACATAGTGGGTCTTCAGCGTGCGCAGGGCGCCGAAACTGTCGAGCACCATCCCGGACTGGGGACAGAGCACATCCCAGCTCATGTCGAATAGGCCACAGCGGGCGGCATGAAGGAAGAGGTCGATTGCTTCGGGCTCGGCGATTGCGCGGTCGCGCGCAAAGCTCCGCGGATTGACCCGATAGAGCGAGTGGTCGTCGGCGTCCCTGATCAGCGTCTCGAATTTCGAGATGACGCGTGGGCTCCAGGCTCGCGCCTGCTCCACCTTGGTCATCTTGCTTTCGAGAAGACGGTCGTTGATTGCCGTCATGCCGGATCCTCAACCTTGTCTCGCGACAGCCTACTAAAAAACGAGCGCGATGCGAATGGATGAATTCCTTCGTTGTACGTGGGCTGTCCAGGAGCCTCAGAACGGCGGGCGGCGCACTGGAGCAGATGCCGTTCTTGAGCTGGCACATTCGCTCTGATGCGCTGGCCGGGCCGCGCTCGCTGAGAATTCCCAGGCGGTCACGTTGCTGTGAAGCTGTAACAGCCAGTCGCCTCGGGGCGTACAATGATTTGTCATGGCGGGCCATCCCGGCGACGGGATCGGGCTTGTCGCCCATGGCAAGTGTTTGGGATCGAGCCGGAGGAGAAAGCCGATGCTGAAGCGCAACAAGGAGACCCAGCCTGACCAGGAGAAACTGGAGGCGCTGCTTGGAAAGATGATCGGCGATCTGGGCGCCATCACCACCGGAGCTGCGGTGCTGCTGGGCGACAGGCTCGGCTTGTTCGCGGCCATGGGCGGGGGCGGCGAGATGACCGCCGGACAGCTTGCCAAAAAGACCGGCACGCAGGAGCGGCTGGTCCGCGAATGGCTGTCGGCGCAGGCGGCGGCCGGCTATGTCGAATATGACGAGGCCAGCGACAGTTTCTACCTCAGCCCCGAGCAGGAGCAGGTTTTCGTCAACGAGGACAGCCCCGCCTTCATGGCCGGCGCGTTCGAGGCCGTCTCGACGCTGTGGCTCGACGAGGAGAAGGTGCGGGAGGCTTTTCGCTCCGGCAAGGGGCTGGGCTGGCACGACCACAGCGCCTGCCTGTTCCGCGGCACCGAACGCTTCTTCCGGCCAGGCTACAACGCCAATCTGATCGGCTCCTGGCTGCCGGCGCTCGACGGCGTTGTCGAGAGGCTGGAGAGCGGCATGGACGTCGCCGATGTCGGTTGCGGCCACGGCGCCTCGACGGTGCTGATGGCCAAGGCCTTCCCGAACTCGCGCTTCACCGGCTTCGACTATCACGCCCCGTCGATCGAGCGCGCCCGTGCCGCCGCGAAGGAGGCCGGCGTTGCCGGCAACACCCGCTTCGAGGTTGCGGCGGCCAAGGATTTCCCAGGCACCTACGATCTCGTCGCATTCTTCGACTGCCTGCACGACATGGGCGATCCGGAGGGGGCTGCCAGGCATGTGCACAAGGCGCTCAAGCCGGATGGTACCTGGATGATCGTGGAGCCCCTCGCCCACGACCAGCTCTCGGCCAACCTCAACCCGGTCGGCCGCATCTACTATGCCGCCTCGACCTTCATCTGCACGCCGGCCTCGCTGTCCCAGGAAGTCGGATTGGGGCTCGGCGCCCAGGCCGGCGAGGCGAGGCTGCGCAAGGTTGTGTCGGGTGGCGGGTTCAAGCGGTTCCGCCGCGCCACAGAAACCCCGTTCAACATGGTGCTCGAGGCACGCCCGTAAGGCCGGCCGGGCAAGGGAGGTCGCGGCGATGTCAAGAAACGCCTACGCCGGCAGCGTCGGCTCGGTGTTGGGCTCCAGCGCCTCTTCCGCCTCGTGATCCTCGCCCAGGATATCGCCATGCACCACCAGCGGCCGGCCTATCCAGATCGGATCGACCAGATGGTCGCGCCTAGGGTTGGTCGTGTTCGGGTGGATGAGGATGCTCAAGCCCCGATGGTTCAGCATCAGCCACGGAACGAGTGAAGCGAAAATCTCGTTGGCGAAGGAGACCTGGTACATCGCCTGGTCATGCGGGCCGACTTGTCTGTCATGCCAGTTGCCCAGGCGGACACGGAAACGCTCCCCGATGCGAAGACGCAGCCATTCGGCATGCTGCCGCTCGGTTTGCCCGTCATAGTAGATATGGGCGTGATAGCTGGCAATCTCGGCGAGCGGTCTTGGACTGGCGGCATCTTCGTTCACGTCAATGTCCTCCCTTGATGTTCGCGGCGCCCGGCGGAACTATACCCCAAGCACGGCGCCGGAGCCTGCCCTACCTGTCTTGCCGCGAAGACCTCTCGATATCGTGTATGGCCGCCGCCTGGGACTTACCCTATCAAGTAGCCAGCATTTGCCCATTCATAGTTCCCGGACAGCGCTGTCCGGGAAAGAAATATCGTGGATAAATTTGCCGGGAGGAAATGGGGGTTCGAGCCGCCAGTAATCCCTGAGGATTTCGGGCGCGACTGTCGGTGCTTGAGGACGGGAGCGTTCCAGGGCGACGCAAAGGCGCACTGAACGGGTGCCGTCCGGTACCATCATCTTCAATCCTGCAATCAACGCGGACCACTGAGCGGGGCTGGTCGAATGTCGTTTATTGTATTTGCACTCGTCATAGCCTTCATTCTTTGGCAGCGGCTGGGCAAGAGCAGGCGCCCGGCGAGAGCCTTGCAAGCCGAGGCCGGCCGCCCCGCTTCGCCATTGCTGGACCTTGCCGGCGACGCTCAGGGTGAGGCAATACGAGCCGACATTGCCGGACTGGTCTCGAACTTCCTTGGCCAGAACGGCCAGGAGCTGATCGGGCAGGCTGTCAGCCGCGCCATTCGAGAGTCCACGGTCGGGACAGGTGTCGGCCTCGGTTCCGCCGGGGCGATGGAGCCGATCAGGAAGGCGGTTGCGCCAACGAGGACAGCATCGCCGGCGCGCGACAAGCGGCGGGCCAAGTACCTGCTCGATGGTGACGCCGGCCACCGCCAGCGCACCGACCGAACCGCCCGGCTTCAGCAATCATTCAGGGGCAAGGGCCTCTGTTCGCCGCGCTAGCCGCGCCGCGAGGATCTGGGCACGCGCAGGGCGTGCCGGCACAACGGAGGGGAATTCGAAATGGCGATCACCAGGCAGGTAATCACGTCGCTGCAGCGCGATGGCACGGACGCGCTCGGCACCCGGACCGTGGCAATGAAGATCGTCGACGAGAGCATCGTTTCCGGCTCGCTGCTGACCGTCGAAAGCAACCATTTCTGCATCCTGAAATCGCGCGGCGCGGTGCTCAACGTCTACGAGACCGGCCAATATCAGCTCCAGACACCGGACAAGCCGCTGGTCGGATCGGTCGTCCAGGGTTTCTTCGGCGGATCGTCGCCCTGGGTCTACGAGGTCATCTACATCAACCGTTCCAAGCTTCTGGTGCGCAATGAGGGCATCGCGACCAGCGCCGAGATGGCGGAGATGTCCTATGTCGTCGACTACTACATCCACATCGACAGCAAGCAGGAAGCGCTCGATCTCATCACCCACATGCCTTTCGCGGGCGCGGTGATCGATACGAAGGAAATCGCCGACTATGCCGGACCCGCCATCGAGCAGGCGATCAACCAGATCATCCAGGTCACCAAGATGGAGAACATCAACGAACGGATCAGCGATGTCCGCGAGGCGGTGAAGCTGCACCTCACCGATTTCCTCAAGGTCTACGGCATCATGCTCAACGACCTCAAGGTCCTGATCATGCCGCGCGACGAGCGCATGCGCGAACTGATCTCGCTGCAGGCGATCGGCTTGAGCCCGATCGAGGCGGTGCGCTATTATCTGGCGTTGCGCATGGCGGACAAAGGCTTGGTTTCCGCACCCAACGCCGCCGCCGGCGTGCCCTTCAATATTGGCGGCCAGCCCACGGGCTTCTATCCGCTCGGCGATGAGGTGGGCGCGACAAGATGAGCCGCTTCTACGAGGTCGGACCGCTCGCCAAGGTCGGGATCAACCTGTTCTACGGCTATGGCTACAACTTCTACCGCCAGGAAAACCAGCTCCGCGCCGACGACCAGCGGGTGCGCCAGATGGCGTGCTCGCTGCTGGCGCGCGCCCGGGCGGCCGTCGACGAGGCCGAGGGCCGGTACCGCCGCGAGAACATCCAGCCGCCTTCGCGGGCCAATCCGTTCCCCGATTCCGGCATCGTCGCCAACGCCCAGGCGCTCGAGCGGCTGGGGCGCGAGGTCGGCGCGCTCGAAGGGCAGATCCGCCATCAGCCGGTGCCCGAGAATGACCGCATGACCCAGCGCTACCGGTTGGAAGCCGCAACGCTCGCCGCCCTGGCGGAGAAGGACGCGGTGCTCGTCGGCCAGGCGGACCTCTTGCGATCGATGGTCGAAGGGGCCGCCGGCGATGCGATCCTGGCCGACAGACGCGAGATCGAGGACGGCATCGCCGCCATCACGGCGACGTTGCGCGACCGACAATCGTTCCTGTCGTGAGGTAGGGAAACCGCCCCTACCTCAGCGAAATGCTCATCCCGCTGAGATCGGCGTTGACCTGCAGCCCGACCTGCCTGCCTGTGAGTTGAAGCTCGGCGCCCTTGTCATTGGTCATGACGATCACCTGGGCGCCTTTGCCGACCGCGCCGCCGCCGCCCGCCGCGCCGTAGACCCCGGCCACGTCGCGGGCGCGCCTGATGTGGCGCACGGTGCCCTGGAAATAGGTCTTGGACACGCCGAAGGCGAGACCGCCCGAGACACCGCCGATCGAGATGGGATAACGGCGGCCATGGAAGGTCAGCGTGCCTTCGCCTCCGGAGCCACCGACGAAGAAGGCCGCCTTGTAGACGGAGAAGCGGATGGTGCCGCTGTCGGCATGCGCGGCGCTGGCAAAGCCCACGCCCGCAACGGCTATCGCGGCAACCGCGACGGAACGAACCCTGGACGAAATGTTCATGATGAAGCTCCTCAAGATCGCCGCTTATCCAGTCGGCCGGCACGTCAGCATCAAAGTCAAGGCTAAACAGTCTGGCCCGCCATTGGTTCCAGCAAGCGCCCGAATCCGGCTTTGGCCCGAATCCGGCTTGGGAAGACCGCCGCGAAACAAGGCGGCCTGACCATTTGGCCTGCAAAATGCCAAGCCGGCGACGCTTCACGAGCCAGTTAGTGACCCGTCGAGATAACAGCCCCGGCCAATGCGCGCGGCCGATCGAGGGCTGGCCACGCTGGCTGGCCCCGCCCGGGATGAGGACGCGCCCGGTTCAACGGCGTCGAAGCACCAGGAGATAGAAAGCTCCGAACACGCAGACGATCGCGATGTTCACGGCCAGCCGTTCCCAGAACCGGCCTCTGAGGAACAGGAAATCGACCCCGACGATGATCACCACCATGCCCAGGACGTAAAGCGCGACTGCTGCACGGCTCATTGCTGCGCGGCCTCCCTTTCCCGGCCGCTGAACCAGATAGCGCGCTCGGAAAGCGCCGCAACGGTCCGGCTTGCTGCCCGGCAACCCCACCGCGCCTCCCCTGGCCTCGAGGAATGGCGTGTCGCCTGCCTTTATTCGAGAAATGCACCGTAAACCGCTGAAATCCTTAACACGATTTTCATTCCACTGCCCTAACACCATGCAATGGCAAGGCATGACGAGCGGTGGTTTGCTGGCCCCACTCCCCAAGGGCAAAGCGAAGCCGTGGCAACGGGGATCCTCCGCGATCAGTTCGCTGATCTGAGGAAAGGGATCTTCATTTCCATGCCTGTCGGCATTGTGCTGTCGGCCCTGATCCTGGCTGTGCAGATGCTTTCCGGCGGCGGTCTGGCGGCGGTGCTGTGGTTTGCGGCGATCAGCATCATCAATTGCGCGCGCCTGGCGCTTGCCGCCGCCCAGCCGGACATTTCCGGGAGCGGGCCGAGGCCGGTCAGCGCCCGGCTTGCCCTCTACGGCGCATTGGCTCTGGTGTCCGGCATTGCCTGGTCCTTCCTGGCCGTGCTGGCGCACGGTTTCACCACGGCCCAGGCGCCGCTCTACCTGATCGTGCTTGCGGGCCTATCGGCCGGCTCGGTCACCTACTCGGCGTCATACGCACCGGCCGCGCTCAATTTCATGACGCTGCCGCTTCTGGCCGCCGCCGCATGCGTGCTGGCCAAAGGCGACATCGAGAACGACATCCTGGCTTTCACCGTCCTGCTTTTCCTCGCCGGAATGGTCAGAAGCGCGCTGATCGGACAGGCCCGCTTCCGCGAGACCAGCCGCCTCAAATACGAGGCGAGGGAATTCGCCGCCGAGATGGAGCGCAATTCCAGGCGCGATCCGCTGACGAATTTGCTCAACCGGTACGGGCTCGAACAGGCGATCGGCCAGCTGGGGCTTTCCGACGGCCCGTTCGTGGCCATGCTGATCGACCTCGACGGCTTCAAATCCGTCAACGACACCTATGGCCACAACATCGGCGACGATCTGCTGGTCAAGGTCGCGCGCCGCATTGAGACCCATGCCCCGCAAGGCGCCACGATCGCGCGCATCGGCGGCGACGAATTCGTGCTGCTCTTCCCCGCCTGCCAATCGGCGCCCGCGACCGACGCGCTTGCCTCCACGCTCATCGCGGCGATCGCGCAACCCGATCCGGCGTTGAACTCGGTGCGTGTCGGCGCCTCGATCGGCATCTACGTCTCGGACAGGCCGCGACTGACGGAGATGCTGCTCAGGGCCGATTTCGCCCTCTACGCGGCCAAGCGCAAGGGCCGGAACGAGCACTGCATGTTCGATGCCGGGCTGGACCACGCGCTCGAACGCAAGCACCATATCGAGCGCGACCTGCGTGGCGCCTGCGAGGCCGGCGCGCTCTGCTCATGGTTCCAGCCGCTGGTGCGCCTCGACACCAACGCCGTCGTCGGGTTCGAAGCGCTGCTGCGCTGGCGGCACCCGATCCATGGGCCGATTTCCCCGCCCGAGATCGTCACCGCGGCGCGCGAGACCGGCCTGCTGCCGCTGCTGACGGAAACGGTGTTCCGCAATTGCTGCGCCATGATCGAGGAGCTGGTGAAAACCGGCCGCCGCGATGTCCGCGTCGCCATGAACCTGTCGCCGCGCGAACTCGAGGCGGGCAATGTCGACGACATGATCCTCGACCTGTTGAAGGCGAGAAACGTGCCGGCGGCGATGCTGGAGATCGAGATCACCGAGGAAGCGCCGGTCGATCGCGACAGGGTCGACGAAAAGGTCGGCCGCCTCGCCGACGCCGGCATATCGATCGTGCTCGACGATTTCGGCACCGGCTTTTCGACCCTGGTCGCGCTGAAGGACAGCCGGATCCGCAAGATCAAGATCGACAAGCATTTCGTGCGCGACCTCGCCAAATCCGTGGAGGATCAGGCGCTGGTCAAGACAGTCATCGATCTCGGCCGCGCGCTGGGCATAGAGGTCATGGCCGAGGGCGTCGAGACCGACGCCGACCGCCTGATCCTGCGCTCGCTCGACTGCATGGTCGCGCAAGGCTTCCTCTTCTCGCCGGCCCTCCCCGCACCCGAGGCGCTCGCCTTCCAGGCCGCCCGCTCCAGCAATTCGCTCGCGGAAACCCTCTTCGATCCGGCCTCCCGCCGCAAGCCCCAAAGCGGCAGCGCGGCCTGAGTGCCGACGCGATAGGGCGAGGCCTGCAACTGTGCCCGCTGCCTCAGCGGCGGCAACATGGCTTGCGAGCCGGCGTTTCGTCGTCCTCACAAAGTCATGGCTATGGCAAAATGGATTCTTGCGAAGGGGACCCCCACCCTAACCCTCCCCACAAAGGGGAGGGAACGCTGCCGCGCGCACCCCTACTTCCTTCATTGACGTCCAAAACATGCACAATTTGCCACGGATCAGCGTCAACGAGGGTCTCTCTCCCCCTTGTGGGGGTCCGAAGGACGGGCGAGACCCGTGGCTCGCCCCGGCAAGTCAGGGGGGGTACTCGTAGGGCGAAAGCCTCGGCCTCCCAACGCAATTGCCCTGCCCCTCGTGGGGAAGATACTCGTAAGGCGAAAGCATCGGCCGTAGGCGATTGCCTGCCCACAAATTAGAGGCCCCCGCCAAAGCCGCGATACTGAGAAAGCGCGCCGCCCTATGCGGTTGGCCACCTGCTTGGTAGTTTGCCGACCCGCATTGGAAAAAGACCGCATGAACACTCAAGCAATAGAAGCCGATACCCTGCCCTATCTGTCTTCGGCGTATCTCGACCGCCTGGCGATCTCGACGTCCGAAATGGTCGACGAGATCGAACGCCAGATCGCTGGCCAGAGGCGCGGCGAAGTCTGGTGCGCGCCGAAGGCGGTCGTGCAGCCGGGCGACGACCGCTACATCATGGCCACGCTCGGCGTCGCCTCCAATCCGCCCGTGCTGGCCACCAAGTCGCTGGTCGTCAACCCCCGCAACGCCGGGCGCGACCTCCCCACGATCAACTCGCTGATCACGCTGCTCGACGCCGAGACCGGCCTGCCGCTTGCCCTGGTCGACGGCAATTGGGTGACGGAGAAGCGCACGGCCTCCTTGAGCGCCGTCGCCGCCAGGCGCATGGCGGCAAGCGAGGCGTCGTCCATCGCCTTCATCGGCTGCGGCGTGCAGGCGCGCGGCCACCTCGAAGCCTTCGCCGACCTCTTCCCCTTGCGCGAAATCCGCGCCTTCGGCCGCGGCACCGCCAACCGCGACGCGCTGTGCCGAATGGCGCAATCGCGAGGCCTGCAGGCAGTGCCATGCGACACGGCAAGGGCCGCGATCGAAGGCGCCGACATGGTGGTGACGACCGTGCCCCTGGTGCCCAGACCCGCCCCCTTCCTCGACGCCAACTGGCTGAAGCCGGGCAGCTTCACCGTGATGACCGACCAGGCCCTGCCCTGGCTGTCCGAAACCATGCCCCGCTTCGACCGCATCATCGTCGACGACCTGGAGCAGGAGAGGAATATGGCCAAGCCGATGGTGGATACCGCCATGGTTGCCGGAGATTTGACGGGGCTGGTGTGCGGGGATTTTCCGGGGAAGCAGAGCCCGGGCGAGACGACGGCGTTTGTTTTCCGGGGGCTGGCTGTGGGGGATCTAGCGGTGGCGGCGCTGGCTTATGGGCGCGCCCAGGTGGCTGGGGCGCTCGGAACGTAGGGCGGAGAGCGCGAAGCGGTTTGGGTCCGGCGTCGCGTCGGGGCAGACCGGGCAGCGCCGAATTCGCTGCGCCCCGGGGGAACGCCTCCGCGTGCGCCTGGGCAATTGGCACGACTGGTCGACCCGGTCTGGATCAGCCGGGGGTTGTCGGTGCTCGGCGAGGAGGACAAGGCAGAAGAGCCTCTGGAGGTGAATACGAAGCCGACGCTCGGGGCTTAGGGATGATTAGGCTGGTGGTAAAGGCAACTGTCAGCCTTGGGGCCGCTTGCAGCCTGACAGCCTTGAGTGAACCGCTCCACAAAGTGGCCGTCGGCCGGCCGCAATAGAATGTCGACCAGCTCAGCTTGCCACATTAGGGCGGTCAAATTTCCGGATGTCGCCATAATTGCGCAGCCGGATTGGGACTGCCTGGGCGGCATGATCGGCCGGACGCAATCGCAGATGATCGAGCACATAGGGGATCATCGCTTGGCGCGGCTCGATCCGCACCGCGAAGCTCCCGTCGGACATTTGGCGCATTCCGAGCTCACGCGCGGTTACATCCACCTGCCCGGGCGACAGACCGTCGATCAAAGTGATCTCCAACGCCGCGCGATCATGCCATTGATCGTCGCGGGGGAGATCTTCACCGACTTCCGGAGAGGCTGCGGCGCTGAGAATGCGCGCCAAGGCCAAGTCGCGATACGCTTTATGTCGCTCATCCCGTCCCCGGACTAGCCATCGCTGCCCAGTGAAGATCAGCGCATGTGGTGTAAACAAGCGACCAACGGCCTCGGGTGTCACCATCGATTGATAAGTGATGTCGAGTGATGCACCGGTGGTAATCGCGCGGCAGACTGTCACGAGCAACGGCTGATCGATTGCCACCGGAAGCGCCTGCACCACATCCACCGGCGGCGTGAAGCCGAGCAGCCGGCCGCGGTCTTGGCTCGGCAGGTCCACCGAGGCGGCGATGGTGCTCAGAATGCTCGACGGATCCTCAGCCCCGAACAGCGGCTTGAACGAATCGGTCGGCCGGAAGCACTTTTCCGCCACATCGTAGAGTAGATTCCGCGGCGCCATTTCCCGATATCGGTGAAAATCCGAAGTGACGTGGCTGATGCTGACATCGAACGTTGCCGCGACCGCACGCCTCCCGACCTGCCCTGTCCACAGCGCCGCCCGCTCAATGAACCGCAATCGGCGCATTTGATCAGCTGATGGCTCCGCCCCTGCCGCCTTTCGAGGGCGTCCGCGTTTGCCGGGCGTTAGACCTAGTTGTGAGCCAGATGTGCGTGCCATACAACTAAAATGACAACACAAATAAAAAAGTCTAGCATTTTTTAAATGAGCACTAGCCGGATAGATGCGCATCCGTCAGAATAGCAGGATGAAAGAACGCAGCGATCTGGTTGGACCGTGGGTCGACGATCTCGGCTATGACCGCGTGGAGGGCGCGTTCGTTGTCGACGGCAGCGATGCAGTTAACGCCCATCCCTTTGCGCCCGAGCTGCGCGCGATCTTCAGTTCGGAGCGGGGCCCGGCTGGGGACGCAGTGTTCTGCATCGACCGCGTGCCGACAGTCTGCCTGCTCGATCAGCGACGGTTGAGTCCGGATGCAGGCACGCGCCGTGAGGAAATGAGAGCCTTTTGCGAGCGGCTCTGGAATCAGAACCTCGCGCGTGTCGTACTCGTCGCCGATCCGGAATGGATCGAGGCATGGTCGGTCGACAATCCCGATGCGCCGCCGCAGCGCTACTCGATCGCTGAGCGCGAGGAAGTCCGGCGTGCTTGGTCAGTGAGCGGGCTTCTGGGCGGCGAGGCGCTCCGCAACCGGGACAACTGGTTCGATCCGCACAAGCGCGTCGACAAGGTGCTGCTCGACAATATCCTAGTGCTGGTCGAGAAACTCATCGCCTGCGGCTTGGACGGACCGGCGGCGCGGCGCCTCGTGGCACGGCTCATCTTCATCACCTATCTTGAAGACCGAGAAATCGTCGGCGAAACCTACCGCTCGCTGCGCAAGGTGCATCCTCTCTATGACCTGGTCAGCGAAGGCGATCGCGCGGGCTTACGCAAGCTAATTCAAAGGCTTCGGATCGATTTCAATGGCGACTTCCTGACCAGCGCGGATAGCGAGACAGGATGGGAGAACCTGTCGGATCAGGCATTTGGCTGGATCCTGCAGTTCCTAGAGCGCACGACGCTGCGCACGGGGCAGGCCAGTTTCTGGCGTTACGACTTCAGCCAAATCCCAATTGAGCTGATTGCCAGCATCTACGAGACCTTCCTCGCTTCCAAGGACGCAAGCGCGGACGAAGCCGCGGCCGACAAGGTGAAGCGCAAGCAAGGCGCCTATTACACACCGCGGCTACTCGCCGATTGGGTCGTGGAGTTGGCGCTTGCCGACCGTGACATCCTCAAGGAGAAGATCTTCGATGGCGCGTGCGGCTCGGGAATGCTGCTGACTGCGGCGTTCCGACGGCTCATCCGCGCACTGGAGGCAAAGCACGCCCGCGCGGGAGAACCGGCCGAAGCCGACTTCGCAACACGGCGAAAACTTCTGCTCGACCACATCTTCGGCGGCGATATCGATGAAGATGCATGCCAACTGACGGCATTCAGTCTCTATCTAGCGCTGCTCTCTGATCTTAATCCGCGCGATTTGGCCGAGTTGCGCAAGGGCGGCCACAAGCTGCCGACGCTCGCCAATAATATCCGTCGCGGCGACCAGGGTGATTTCTTCGGCGAGGCAAGCGAAGCGGCAAACCGCACCCGCTACGGCATATTCCTGTCTAATCCGCCGTGGCGCGAGCTCCGTGCGGGCGAGGCCGCAGCCAAGACCGTGGAGGCTTGGCAGCAGCGCCAGGATATGCCGATCCCCCATGTGCCTAAGCGGCAGATCGCGGCGGCCTTCGCGCTCGGCGCCGCCGACACGCTGAAGCCGGGCGGGCGGGTCGCGCTCATCCTCCCTGTCACACCCTTCGTGTCGGGGGATGCGACGCAGCGCGATTTTCGCGCGCATTTGCTGGGTCGCTACCAGATCGAAAAGATCGTCAACTTCTCGGACATGCGCCGCCTTATCTTCGCCGACGCGGTGCATCCGTTCGTGGTGCTGATCGCCTCGGCCCGCGCCCGCGACGAACGGTTTACCAGCGTTGAGCGGGAGAGTTTCGAATATTGGACGCCGAAGACAGATATCTCGCTCGCCTTCGGTCGGCTAGCCGTCCATGGCGGGGACCGGGCGGACTTGTCAGCGACTGCACTCCTCAGCGACGATGCGCAATTGGCGGTCCGCTATTGGGGGTCGGACGCCGATATCGCGCTACTGCAGCGCTTATGGCGCCGTGGCAGCATCCGCGACCTGACTGCTGCGGGCTGGCACGATGCCAAGGGCTTTCATGCCAAGGACGAGGATGTCCGCAGGCCTCCGGAATCCTGGTACCAGGAGGTCCCGGACTGGATGGCCCTCGAGAAATTCCTGCCAGCGACCTCGCTGCCCAGGGATCTCCCGTTCGTGCCGGAAAAGAGCTTGCGGTCCTTCCCTCTCGACCGGATCGCTCGCGCTCCCGAAGAGCGGCTGTTCCGGGGCCCGCGCGTACTGTGGACCGACGGTGCTCACCCCGAGGACGGCGTTAAGGCCGTCTATGCGGAGATTCCCTTCTCTTACCAGCATTCGCTCGCCGTTTTGTCAGCGCCGGATACCGAACGGGGGCGGCTTACCGCGCGGTTCCTTACCGCCTATCTGCGCTCACCCATGGGCTTGTGGCTGCTGCTCCTTCTGAGCAGCAGCGTCGCCTCGGAGCGGCCGAAGCTTCATGTGCGCGAAGCGATGGATTGGCCGTTCTGGCCGATCGAACGGCATCCGGCACCCGACGAGGCCGAATCGATCATGACACAGGTCGATCACCTCCTAACGACGGTCGAGGCCGAGGAAGAACTTCTCCAGCCGCATCGCTGGAGCACGATCCAATATCGGGCCAACGAGTTGGTCTATGCCTACTTCCGGCTGACACCCGATGAAATCGCGATGATCGAAGAGCTGTCCACGCTTGCCGGCGCCGCGCTGCAGCCGACCAGCTTACGACACCAGTCGCTCATGAAACCATTGCGCCAAGCGCCCTCAATGCAGCTGATGCAAGGCTATGCCGAGGCACTGTGCAAGACCCTTTACGAATGGCGTAATGCCACTGGCGGCACCGGTGAGATCCGGGTCGCGACCTGGACCGGCCGCAGCGTTCCCCTGGGGGCGACGGTTCTGACGCTTGGTGACAGCGCCATCGCCGATCGGTTCGAGGATGACAGCATAATTGAAATACTCGCAAGCGCGCTTAAGCGGGTGACCGAGCGCCCGGCTGAGAATTTATTGACGATACCGGATATGGCAGTCGTAGACGGTAATCGCATTTTCCTCATCAAACCACTGGTATCACGATTCTGGATGCGCCGCTGTGCCGTCGAGGACGCCAACCGCTTGGCGTTGCAGTTGCAGAGTGTACCGAAGGAGCGGGCGCACGCGTGATGCAATTGGCGGGACTGGGGGCTAATTCCGACTGGACTTATCTCGTTCGACGCCCGCCTGCGTCTGAGATCCTAAGCTATCTCGTCGCGAAATGGCAGGAATATGAAGCCTTGTATTCCGGCATTGGCGAACCCTTTGCGAGCCGTGACGAACCGGCGCTCACCGAAGGCCTCGCCGCCTATCTTGACGCACAGCAACAGGAGGGCAAGCAGCCCTTCCACGGCGAGTTTTTCGCCGAACTCAAGCGCTATGATCTCCGTCCCGATGGCAAGCGCTCGATAATCGGCCGCTCCGATATTGAATGGCGGCTGTCGGGATCACCGAACTTCATCGTCGAGTGCAAAGTGATCGGCAACGGGCGGCCAGCAAAAGCTTACGTAACCGATGGCATGATCCGATTCGTGGACGGCAGATACGGGCCGCGGTCTGCCGAGGGCGCGATGTGGGCCTTCTTGCGCCCAGGCTCAACCGAAACCGCAACTCACGTCGAAGCGATCATCGACAGTCATGTGGAGCCACTCAAGTGCAAGGCCGAGAACGGGATGCACCGGATCGCACCGTCGACCCTCGCGCCGACAACCGCCAGCTTCGATTCACTGCATCTTCGCACTCAGTCGGCGCCAATACGGTTGGCGCACATCTTCGTGTCGATCTCACCGCATCCAACTTCGTCACCCGAAACGATCTGACCCTCGCCAAATCTTCGCCCAACTGTCCGCGCCCGAACTGCCAGTTGAGACCACCCCGCGCATCCCTCCGGTCCCGCTGACGTGTGATGCAGATGTATTTTCGTTGCGGACCAAGGTTTCAGCGTGCGTCCGCGCAGTCATTCCCTCCCCAGCCAGGTCGGCGGCAGGAATATTTCCGCCCTCGGTGGCAACTCCTTCCCCCACGTATCCCGATAGATCACCCGTCGATCGCCACCGCGATGCCACGGTCGATCAACGACTGCTCGCAGACCATGTGTTTCGCAGACCAATTCCACCGTGCAGTTGACGGTCCCTGCTTCCACATAAGACGATAGGTGCCTAGGAAGAAGGTCGAGCCGCATGGCACAGTCGAGAATTACGTATAGCAATCGCGCTTACGCCAAGCGATGGCTCCGAAATCTGGAGCGTCAAAATCCGCAGCACTTCGAAATCCTTCAGGCCATCATAGAGGAGATTGAGGACAAAGATGGCGGGGACATTGTCAAGGCTGACTTATACCGGCGCAGGCCTAATATTGCGCAACGCATTGATGAAATGACGTTCGATCCATTGCCGAGCCGAGGCCAAATGTTGAGGCACAACGGAAACGGCATTCGACATGCTAAGTTTGCTCCGTCAAAGAGCATTGCAGTGGTTTGGGAAAAGATTGGTGACGTCATCTACATCACCTTCGACGATCACGCCCCGATCCGCTATCATCGAGCCATAAGTTATCTCCGCGATGTCAAGCTCGGCAAGCCGGCTGTGCCAAAGCGGGCAAGAACTAGTGGCCGCTTTATGCGGAAGCTCAAGCAGTTCTGGTTGCGACGGCATTTTGGAAAGCTGCGTGGCTTCAACCCACGGTCGCGGTTTTACGAGTGAATTTGGGAACTCATCCCCCAGTCAACCTCGGCAGCAGAAATATCTCCGCCCCCGGCGGCAGTTCCTTCCCCCACGTATCGCGATAGATCACCCCGTCGATCGCCACGGCAATCCCACGGTCTATCCACGGCTCGAAGCCGGGATACTGTTCGGCCAGTTTCCTGAACAGCTCCCTGATATCCTTGGCCTCTACCTCGACCTTGCTCTTGCCGCCGGCGAGTTGGCCGAGCGCGCCCCAAAGCGTGACTTCGACCATCGCTTAAGGTGTGCCGATATTCAAGTCAGGCCGGCCTGCGAACGAAGGCTTCCTGCGCTTCCGGTGCTCACGTACGAAAAGTACGCTCCGCTCCGGTTCCCGCAAGCCGTCGTTCTCGACTCGTCCTGACTTGAATCTCAACACACCTTGACCTCAGCGTTGGATATCTCAGCCTTCCCGTTCCGCCTCGATCGCCGCCAGGATGCGCGGCGGCGACATCGGGATGTGGGTCATGCGCACGCCGGCCGCGTTCGAGACCGCGTTGGCGATCGCCGCCAGCGGCGGCACGATCGAGGTTTCGCCGACGCCGCGCACGCCATAGGGGTGGTTGGGGTTGGGGATTTCCAGGATCTGCGTGTCGATCATCGGCAGGTCGGAGCACACCGGAATGCGGTAGTCGAGGAAGCCGGCGTTCTGCAGCCGTCCGTCCTTGCCGTAGATATACTCCTCGTTGAGCGCCCAGCCGATGCCTTGCGCGGCACCGCCCTGGTACTGGCCCTCGACATAGGTCGGGTGCACCGCCTTGCCGGCATCCTGCACCACCGTGTAGCGGATGACCCTGGTGGCGCCCGTCTCGGGGTCCACCTCCACGTCGCAGATATGGGTGGCGAAGGAGACGCCGGCGCCGTCGGCGACGAGCTCGCTATGGCCGGCGATCGGCCCGCCGGTCTTGCCGGATTGGGCGGCGACCTCCTTCAGCGAGAGCGCGGCGAGGTTGCCGTATTTCTCGCCCCTGGCCAGCGCGTGGCCCTTTTCCCAGACGACGTCGTCGACGGGAATGTCCCACATCTGCGCGGCGCGCTCGCGCAGGATCCTGATCGCGTTGCGGGCGGCCGAGATCGTCGCCATGGAGGACGAGAACGTGCCCCGGCTGCCGTCGGTCATGTCGTTGTAACCAAGACTGGACGTGTCGGCGACGATGGCCTTGACCTGGCTGTAGTCGATGCCGAGCTCCTCCGCCGCCACCAGCGACAGCGACGCGCGCGAACCGCCGACATCGACGGTGCCGACGGCGAGCGACACCGAACCGTCCATGCCGATGTTCAGGTCGGTGCAGGTCTGGCCGCCGAAATTGAACCAGAAGCCGCAGGCCATGCCGCGCCCCTGGTTCTCCTTGAGCGGCGCCTTCATGTGCGCATGGTCCTTGGCCGCTTCCAGCGTCGGGCCGATGCCGATCGGGCCGTAGACCGGGCCGTAGGAGGAGCGCGTGCCTTCCTGGGCGGCGTTCCTGATGCGGAACTCGACCGGGTCGATGCCGATCTCCTTGGCCAGCTCGTCGACGGCGCTTTCCACCGCGAACGCGGCCATCGGTGCCGACGGCGCGCGATAGGCCGCGGTCTTCGGGCGGTTGACCAGCACTTCGTAGCCCACCGTCTTGACGTTATCGAGCTTGTAGCAGGCAAACGCCGTCATGGCGCCGACCTCGGCCCAGCTGCCGGCATAGGGGCCGCTGGTGTAGCGCAGCGTCGCTTCCGCCGCGGTGATGGTGCCATCCTTGCGGGCGCCGATCTTGACGTCGATCGAGGTGGCGCTGGTTGGCCCCGAGGCGCGGAACACCTCGTCGCGGGTCATGACCAGCTTCACCGGCCGTCCAGCCTTGCGCGACAAAGCCAGCGCCACCGGCTCGGCCCAGACATGGGTCTTGCCGCCGAAGCCGCCGCCGATCTCCGAGGAGGTCACGCGCAGCTTCGAGGCTTCCATGCCCAGCAATTGCGCGCAGTGCTGGCGGTAGACGAAATGCCCCTGCGTGCAGACCCACAGGTCGGCGGTGCCGTCGGAGCTGACGCTCGCCACGCAGGCATGCGGCTCGATATAGCCCTGGTGCGTCTGCTCGGTCTTGAACGAGCGCTCGACGATGAAGTCGGCATGCGCGAAACCCTCATGCACGTCGCCATGGCCGAACTGGCTGCGCTTGGTGACGTTGGATGGCTTGACCGGCTTCTCCTCCAGCCCCTCGGTGAAGATCGTGTCGTTGATCAGCGGCGCATGATGCGCCATCGCCTCGTCGACGTCGGTGACATGCGGCAGCGGCTCGTAGTCGACCTCGATCAGCTTCAACGCCTGCCTTGCCGTGCGGGCATCGACAGCGGCGACCGCGGCCACCGCATGGCCGTCATAGAGCGCCTTGGTGCGCGCCATGCAATTGTCGAGGATGTCGTACATGGCGGCATCGCCATCGGTGAGATCGGGCAGGTCGGCGGCGGTGATCACCGCCTTCACGCCGTTCAGCTTCTCGGCCTTGGAGGTGTCGATCTTGCGGATTTTCGCATGGGCGTGCGGGCTGCGCAGGATGCGCCCGACCAGCTGGCCGGCCATGTTGAAGTCCGCCCCATAGCGGGCGCGGCCGGTCACCTTGTCGACGCCGTCGGGGCGGACGGGGCGCGTGCCGACGGATTTGAAACTGCGCCCCGAATAACGCGGATCGAAATTCATCTTCAGGCTCCCTTCATCACGCTTGCCGCGTCCTGGACGGCGCGCACGATCTTGTCATAGCCGGTGCAGCGGCAGAGATTGCCGGCCAGGCCGAAGCGGATTTCCTCCTCGGTCGGGTCGGGGTTCTTGGCGAGCAGGTCCTTGGCCGCGATCAGGAAGCCCGGCGTGCAGATGCCGCATTGCAGCGCCGCGTGCTCCAGGAACTTCTGCTGCAAGGGATGCAGCTGATCGCCATGCGCCATGCCCTCGACGGTCTCGATGCGCCGGCCCCCGGCTTCGGCGCCGAGCACCAGGCAGGAGCACACCAGCCGGTCGTCGAGAATGACGCTGCAGGCGCCGCAATCGCCGGTGCCGCAGCCTTCCTTGGCGCCGGTCAGGCCGAGCCGGTCGCGCAGCACGTCCAGCAGCGTCTCGTCGGGCTGGCACAGATATTCGATCGTGTCGCCATTGATGGTCGTTGAAACTGCTATGCCAGCCATCATTTGCCTCCTGCACGTGCATAGGCGGTCATGGCGGCCCGCCTAGCCAGCACGCCCGCAACCTTCCGTCTGAATTCGATGGTGCCCCTCTTGTCGTCGATGGGGCGGCAGGCGCCGGAGCAGACCTTGGCCAGCCGCTCGAGTGCCGCTTCGTCGAGCTTGCGGCCGACCAGGGCCTCGGCCCCTTCTTCCACCAGCAACACGGTCGGCGCGGCGGCGCCGATCGCCACGCGGGCCGCCGTCACGACGCCCGCTTCGTCCAGCGTCAGGTTGACGCCGGCGCTGACCACGGCGATGTCCATCTCGGTGCGCGGAATGAACCGCAGATACGCATCGCCCGAATGCGGCGCGCGCTTGCCGAGCAGGATCGCCTCGATGATCTCGCCCTTGGCGAGCGAGGTCCTGCCCGGCGCGGTCGGCACGGTCTCGACGGCAATCGTGCGCTTGCCCGACGGGCCGACGACCACCGCCTTCGCGCCGGCCGCGACCAGGGCCGGCACGCTGTCGGCCGCCGGCGAGGCGTTGCACAGATTGCCGGTCATGGTGCAGCGGCCCTGCACCTGCTTGGAGCCGATCAGCTTCGCCGCTTCGACGACACCAGGCCAAGCCTTCTTCAGCACCGCGCTCTCGCCGAGCACGGCGCAGGGAACAGCGGCGCCGATGCTGAAGCCGTCGGCCGTTTCGCGGATGTCGCTCAGGCCGGCGATCCCCTTGATGTCGACGATGAGCTCCGGTTCGATGAAGCCGCCCTTCATCCTCACCAGAAGGTCGCTGCCGCCGGCGAGAATGGCCGCCGGCCCCGCCGATCCGGCCAATTGGCCCACGGCATCTTCGATTGAAAGCGGACGTATGTAACGCATCGTCTCCCCTTGATTGTCGCGATCTCGCCGACCGTTATAAACTGTCTCCCCATAATGACCATCCGCTTCCTCATTCGCGACGATGGGCCACACGCCGCAAAATGCAGTCCCAAATCCACCCGAACCGGCGTAAGTTAGGCGTGCGCCAGCCGGACAGGCCCAACGGGCGACGGAGGCGGGCCTTCGGAAAAAAATCCGGGGCCGATGTCGGACTGGCCAGGCCTTGCTCGTCCTTGGGGCATCGAACAGCAATGATGAAAGGAAAGAATATGCCCGGCACCGTACGTTTGCACCGCGTTCTGACGACCAGCCCGGAAAAGGTCTACCGCGCCTTCGTCGAGGCCGATGCGCTGACGAAATGGCTGCCGCCGAACGCCTTCACCTGCACGGTCGATCATCTCGAGGCAAAGGTCGGCGGCACGTTCAAGATGGCCTTCCGCAACTTCACCACCGGCGGCAGCCATTCCTTCGGCGGCGAGTATGTTGAACTCGTTCCGGGCGAGCGCCTGCGCTACACCGACAGGTTCGACGATCCCAACCTGCCCGGCGAGATGCAGGTGACGATAGTCCTGAAGAAAGTGTCGGTCGGCACCGAGATCGACATCACCCAGGCCGGCATTCCAGACGTCATCCCGGTCGAGGCCTGCTATCTCGGCTGGCAGGAATCGCTCCGGAACCTGGCAAAGCTCGTCGAGCCCGAGATCAATCAATAGATCGATGAGTGCAGCGCTGTCGACGATGACATCCTCATCGGCGGCGCCAACGGCTGCGGGCGGTGACAAACAGGGGCCTTGACCGCACCATCTTGCGCGTGAAACCTCTCCGGCCAAAGGGCAGTGCAATCGCATACGGCAGCGCCGGCCCCTCTCCGTCCGCTGCGCGGCCACCTCTCCCCCATTACATGGGGGCGAGGAAACGCCAATCTCCGAAGTCGCGGCTTTGGGAGGCTTGGTTCCTCGCCCTCACAAAGTGGGGGAGAGGTGGCCGCGCAGCGGACGGAGAGGGGGAGCGCCCTATGCCGATTGTCCTCGCCTTGTGACCGGCATGTCACGAAGAACGCAGCGGAGGCCAAGAAGCATGACCCTCACCAACCGGGACATTGTCGAGCTGACCGAATGGCGGCGCAAGCTGCACCGGCAGCCGGAAATCTCGAACGAGGAGGAAAATACGGCCAAGGAGGTCGTCGCCTTCCTCGCCGATACCGCGCCTGACAAGGTGCTGACCGGCCTCGGCGGGCATGGCGTGGCCGCCATCTACGACAGCGGCAAGGCCGGACCGACGGTGCTGTTCCGTTCCGAACTCGACGCGCTGCCGATCGAGGAGCTGTCAGGGGTGCCGCATGCCTCGCGGGTGCCCGGCAAGTCGCATATGTGCGGCCATGACGGGCACACCGCCATCCTGGCGTCGCTTGGCCGCCAGCTCGGCCGCCAGCGCCCTGCCAGCGGCCGCGTCGTGCTGATGTTCCAGCCGGCGGAGGAGACCGGCAATGGCGCGGCCGGCGTCGTCGCCGATCCGCGCTTCGGCGAGATCGCGCCGGATTTCGCCTTCTCGCTGCACAATCTGCCCGGCGTGCCGTTCGGCGAGGTGCGGCTGAAGCCCGGCGTGGTCAACTGCGCCTCGCGCGGCATGCGCATCGTGCTGGAGGGCAAGACCGCGCATTCCTCCATGCCCGAGACCGGCATCTCGCCGATGCCCGCGATCTCGGAGCTGATGCCGGCCTTGCCCGCGCTCGGCCGCGCGACCTTCGCCGATGACGACTTCGCCATGGTCACCGTCACCCATGCCGAGATGGGCGAAGCCGTGTTCGGCATCGCGCCTGCCCATGCAGAAGTCTGGGCAACGCTGCGCACGCGGCGCGACGAGCGCATGGCGGATCTGTGCGCCGCCGCAGAGGCGCTGGTCAAGGAGATCGCCGCCCGCCACCGCCTCGCTGCCTGCTGGGACTATCACGAGATCTTCGTCGCCAGCGTCAACGCGCCGGACGCGGTGCAACACCTGCGGCGCGCCCTCGACGAAGAAGGTGTCGCGCACGGGCAGGAAGCCCTGCCGATGCGTGCCTCGGAAGATTTCGGCCTGTTCGGCCACGGCGCCCCGTCGGCCATGTTCTTCCTCGGCGCCGGCGAGAAGCACCCTGCCCTGCACAATCCGGACTATGATTTTCCCGACGACCTGATCCCGATCGGGTCGAGGATTTTCATGCGCACCGCCCGCAATCTGCTGGGCTGAGCTTGGCTTAACTCAGCCTCCGAGGCGGCAAGTCGCGCGCGGTTGCGGTCGACTACGACCACCCTTGACCGACACAGACACCCGGTGGCGCGCTCGCTGTCCCGCCGCATCATCGACCGTCATGCAACGGTCTGGCTCGGAACGATGAGGCTTGCACCACAACATCGGTTTCTTCAAGGTAGGAGCAACGGCGGACTAGATGTCGTTGCTTGCCGATTTGACCGGAAGGTTACAGCACCATGCCACTCAGGATTCGACGATTGGCCGCCAGGACTCTGACGCGCCCGGCGCGACGTCTCGGAGATCTGACTGCGATGTTTGTCCTGATTGCCAGGCCGCTCGTCTTTGGAATCGCCCTTTTGTTGGCTGGTCCGACGCAGGCGCAGGCGCCGGCGAGTGTCCCGCCTGAAAAGGTCAAACAGCTGTTCGAGCTTCTCGACGACCCGTCGGTGAAGACCTGGGTGGCCGAACAACGAAATCAGGACGCCGGGTCGACGCAAGCGCCTGCCCAGGCAGGCGCTCCCCCTGCCGGCGCATCGTCCGACCCCGTGGCCGCACCGGCCCGGATGAACACGATGGCATCCTCCACGCTCGATCGGATCAGGCATCATATCGAAAGGATCGTGGGAACCTTGCCCTCGCTGCCAGGCCAGTTCGCCCGCGTTCGGGCTGCGACCATGGAGGATATGTCCAGCAAGGGATCCGCCGGCGTACTCTTGCTGATTGCGATGTTCATCGCCGCCGGGCTGGCGCTCACCTGGGCAACGTACAAGCTCACCCGTCCATTTCGTCTTTGGATCATCGCGCAGCCGAAGGACACCCCCACCGGGCGAGCCAAGAAGATTGGCGGCCGCACGCTTTATTCCAGCATGCTGATCGTCTCCTTCGCGCTGGGCAGCGCCGGCGCGTTCATGTTGTTCGACTGGCCGATGCTCATCCGCGAGATTGTCCTGACGTTTCTGATGGCTGCGGTCGTTACATGGGGTGTGCGCATGTACGTCACGGCCTTGCTCGTCCCTTCCTTCATGAACGTCGAGAACGCTGTCGAGGTTCGTGCCTTGCCGATCACCAACGAAACAGCCGACCATTGGACTTATTGGCTATCCCGGATCGTCGGCGTCTTCGCCTTCTTCGCCGCCGCGTTTTTCCTCTTGCCGGGTCTCGGCATCGATCGGGATGGAATGCTGGTGCTGTCGACGGGCGCCGATTTCGTGCTGCTGCTGCTTTTCCTGCTTGCCGTTTGGCGTCGGCCAAGAACACAGCGGGACGGTGCGCGCCAAAGCGGTCACACGGCAGCGACATGGTTGTTGACTTGCTATTTCGTCGTTCTGTTCCTGCAGCGCATCGCCGGTCTTGATGTATTCTTCTGGTTTACCTTCGCCGCGTTCTTCCTGCCCGGGGCAATCGTGCTGACGCAGCGCGGGGTCAATTTCGTCCTGCGGCCGGGTTCGGAAGATGCTGGCCGGCCGACGATCCCGGCGGTGACGATCGCGGCCATCGATCGCGGAATCCGGATGATCTTGATCCTGGCGGCGGCTTACTTTCTCGCGCGTGTCTTGGGTCTGGACATGCAGTCCATGCAAGATCGCGATACGATGACGACGCTCATATTGCGCGGCTTGATCAATGTCATGGTCATTGCACTTGCCGCCGATTTCGGCTGGTCGATCATCAAAGCCTTGATCGAACGAAAGCTGGGCATCGAAACGCCGCACGCGGTCATCGGCGAGGAGGACGTCCCGAACCTCGATCCTCAGCAGGCGCGGCTGCGCACGCTCTTGCCGATCATCCAGAACATTCTGCTCGCAGTGATCGTGGTGATGGCGGTGCTGATGATGCTCGCGTCGGTGGGTATCCAGATCGGCCCGCTGATCGCCGGCGCCGGCGTCGTTGGCGTCGCTGTGGGATTTGGGGCACAAACCATCATCAAGGACATCATTTCGGGCGTGTTTTTTCTGCTCGATGATGCGTTTCGCGTCGGCGAATACATTACATCCGGACGTTATGTCGGAACGGTGGAGAGCTTTTCGCTGCGCTCGGTGAAGCTGCGCCACCACCGTGGCCCGCTGTTCACAATACCTTTCGGCGAACTCGGGGCGGTCCAGAACCAGAGCCGTGACTGGGTCACGGACAAATTCAACATCACCGTCGGTTACGACACCGATATCGACTTCGCTCGCAGGCTGATCAAGCGGATCGGCCTCGAACTGGCGGAAGATCCCGAGTTCAAACACTGGGTGCTCTCGCCGATCAAGATGCAGGGCGTACAGGAGTTCGGCGAGTACGGCATCGTCTTGAGGGTCAAGGTCACAACCAGACCGGGAGGCGCCTTCGGCATGAAGCGCAAATTCTATGTACGAATTCGCCAAGTCTTCAAGGAGCAGGGCATCGAACTCCCATTCCCGACCGTTCACGTCCAGGGGCTGCAGAACCCGCATGGACCGGAGGATGCGCCGTTGGAGATCACACCCGAGTTGAGAATGGCCGTCGCCCAGTCGCACACCAACCGGCGCAGAAGAAAGGTGGCACAAGAAGCAGGAAAGCCGTGACGCCTGCCGGTCACGGCGCGGCTTCCACATAGCGCCCACGGCGGGGACACTCCTGAGATGCCGAACGCCATCCAAGCCACGCCGGCAGCACTCCGGCCTGGCTTCAAACCGGCCCTGGCCTTCAAACCGACCTAGTCCTTAAACAGGCAGGCCCGCCCTTTGAAGCCCACTCTTGATCCTCTCCATATCCTGCGGATCCCTGAAGGGCATCTGGCCAATGCCTTCCGCAAACGAATAGTCCGGATTGATCGCGATCAATTCGCTCCAGACCTGGCGGGCGCCCTCATCGTCGTCCAGCAGACCAAGCACCGCCGCCAGATAGGCGCGGCTCATATCGGTCTTTGGAACCAGCAAGATGCGCTCGCGCAGCAAGGCGGCCGCGGTTTCGTATTTGCCGGCGATGAGGTGCGCCACTCCCAGTTGGTGCAGATAGAGATGCGAATAGAGCGGGTCGAGGCGGATTGCCCGCTCCATGTCCGCGATCGCCGCCAGGGGCTTTCCCGAATACATGTTGAGCATGCCGCGCAGCGACAGCGAAGGCGCGAAGTTCGGGTTGAGCGTGAGCGACATCTCGACCTCCGCTGCCCAGCGTTCGAAATCCTTCCGGTACATCGAAACCAAGGCGGCCACGCCATGCGGAAACGGGTCGTTCGGGTCTCGATCGATGGCTTCATCGACCAGCCTGCCGGCCTCGGCCAGCGCGCAACCGGGGTCGCTCACCCAGCGATTGTAATAGGCATGCGCCATCGTCATTGCGAGCGCGGCGTAGGGCGCCGCATAGGCGGGATCGTGATCGATCGCCTTGCGAAACAGTTCTGCAGTCCGCCTGAAGACATCGGCATTCTGCGTCGCGCCCCGTTGCATCGCGCGGCCCCGCAGGAAGCAGTCATACGCCTCTATGTCGGTGGTTCCGGCCGAGGTGATTCCAGGCCATTGGGCCGCTTCCTTCGGATTCAAGGCGATGTGGAGTTCGCCGACGATCTTGCGGGCCACTTCCTCCTGGACCGCGAACATGTCCGCCAGCTCGCGGTCGTAGCTTTCGGCCCATATGTGCGCGCCCGTCTCGCCGTCGCTCAGCTGCGCGACGATCCGCAGGCGGTTGCCGCTCCTGCGCACGCTTCCCGCCAGGACATAGCGGACGCCCAGATCCCTGGCGACGGTGCGGATGTCGACCGATTTTCCCTTATACGCAAAGCTCGAGCTGCGGGCGATGACGACCAGCCCGGAGAGCTTCGACAGCATCGTTATGATCTCTTCGGCGAGCCCGTCGGCGAAATACTCCTGTTCGATGTCGGTGCTGAGGCTGGTGAGCGGAAGAACGGCAAGCGACGGCTTCGTCTGCGGCTGGATCGTCTTGTTGGCTTCATCGAGGCCTGGCCCGAGAAAGCGATAGCCGATGCGGGGCACCGTCGCGATCCATTCCCCGCCGTCCGGCATCGGTCCAAGCACCTTGCGCAGCAGCGCGATCTGCACCGAAAGATTGCTCTCCTCGACGACGCTGCCCTGCCAGCCGGCGTCCATCAGCTCGGTCTTGGTCAGGATCTCGCCCTGTCGCTTGAGCAGTGCATCCAAAAGCAGAATGCCCCGGCGGCCCAGCGCCACGGGCTCTCCCTCGCGCAGCAGCGTCCCCTTGTAAGGGTCCAGCGTAAACGGGCCAAAAGCGGTTGCTTGCTTCGACATTTTCTGGGTGCTGGCGCGGCTTAGGAAATTGTTCGCAGATTATTCGGCATCGCTTCAATACGCGAGAGCCCGTTTCAAGACACCTTTCTCCAGCGCGCGCCAGAGGCTGACCAAGGATCTGCTCGGCCCTGCACTGCAGGATCGTTCAATCAGCGGACGCTGAAGCAGCCCTGGCGTGGGCCCGTGAAGAGTTCGCGATGAACTTGCCGCCGCAACCAGGTTCCAAAGGAGAAACTTCAATGTCGACTGCTTTAACCGCACTCGTCTCGGCTGCCGCACTTGCCTTGGGCATGTCGGCAACGAGCGCAATCGCCGCCCCGGTGAAATCCATCGTGCTGGTCCATGGCGGATTTGTCGATGGATCCGGCTGGGAAGGCGTCTATGACATCCTCAAGAAGGATGGCTATGAGGTCACCATCGTCCAGAACCCGACCACATCGCTCGCCGACGATGTCTCGGTGACCAAGCGCGCGATCGCCGCGGCATCGGGCAACGTCATCCTCGTCGGCCACTCCTATGGCGGCGTCGTCATTTCGGAAGCCGGCACCGATCCCAAGGTGGCGGGCGTGGTCTACATCACCGCTTTCGCGCCGGATGCAGGCGAATCCGTATCGAGCCTGATCGCCAACCCGCCGCCCAGCGCTCCGGTGCCGCCGATCCTGGCGCCGGTCGATGGATTCCTGTTCCTCGATCGGGGCAAGTTCGCCGCGTCGTTCGCCGCCGATGTCCGCCCGGACCTTGCTTCCTTCATGGCCGACTCCCAGGTTCCCTGGGCCGTGGCCGCGCTGGAGGGCAAGGTCAGCGCGCCTGCCTGGAAGGTGAAGCCGAGCTGGTACCTGGTGGCGACGGAAGACAAGATGATCCCGCCGGATGCCCAGCGCGCCATGTCCAAGCGCGCCGGTTCCACCGTCGTCGAGGTCCCGGGCAGCCACGCCATATACGTGTCGAAACCCGGTGCGGTTGCCGAACTCATCGAAGAGGCGGCCCAGACGGCGAAGCCGCTCGGAAATTAGCCGGTTTCTTTTCTACCTATCCAACCGGCGGCATGAGCAGAAAAACATCCAGGCTTGACGCACTTCGGCGGGCACGCCCGCCTCGCCGCGGTGGGCAAGCCGCACACCGGGTTCCGCGCGAACGTGAATGCGCTTGTCGGATCGGGGCGGGTCCTCGGCGGTGACTGGAGAGGATGGCGGGCTTACACCTGCCATCCGCACGGCGCATGGGTCGCCACTCCGTCACTCGACAAAAAGCCAATGTCGGCAAATCTGGCGCTCAGCTTTGCGCTGATCCGAGGACATGGCATGCTCCTGCCGAGAGGCTGAGGTTTATGCACGCATACGTTCTCAAGCGCTATGGCGGCCCGGAAAGCGCGCGGATGATGGAGGTACCGGCACCCGTGCCGGGGCCGCGCGATCTTCTCGTCGAAGTCCGGGCCGTGGGCCTGAACCCGGTGGATTTCAAGTTCCGCCAGGGAAAGCTGCGCGTCATCCTGCGGCCAAGGCTGCCGCTGGTGCTTGGCAACGAACTCGCGGGCAATGTCGTTGCCGTTGGCAGCCAGGTCGGGCGGTTCCGCGTGGGGGATCCTGTGTTTGCCCGGGTCGCCAAGGAACGCGCCGGCGCCTTCGCCGAGCAGGCATGCGTCGATGAGGACCACGCCGCTTATATGCCTCGGACGCTGGATTTCACGGACGCGGCGGCGGTCCCGCTGGCCGGGCTGACCGCCCTGCAGACGCTGAGAGACCTGCTCGGTGTCAAACCGGGGCAGAAACTGTTCATCTCCGGCGGCGCCGGAGGGGTCGGCACCTTTGCCATTCAGATCGCCAAATGGCTCGGCGCTCATGTAACGACGACCGCTTCGAAGAGAGGGGAAGCGTTGGTGCGCTCCCTCGGCTGCGATGAGGTGATCGATTATACGGTCCAGGACCTGTCCAGCGTGGAAGGCAGATTTGACGCGGGACTTGACCTGATCGGCGGCAAGGTGCTGGAGCAGATGTTCGACATCATGAAGCCTGGAACCATGATCGTTTCGGTGGCCGGCGTACCGGAACCGCAAACCGCTATCAGGGATCTGGGCGGCCGCAAGGTTCTTTCCGCCGTCCTCTGGCTCATCAGCTACGGTATCCGGGCCCGAGCCCGCCGCAGAGGCGTCGGCTATCGCTATTTCTTCATGCACCCAAGCGGCCGCGATCTCTCCCTGCTTGCCGAACTCATCGAGCAGGGAAAACTGAAGGTTGTCGTCGACCGGACATATCCATTTGCGAAGATCGCCGAAGCGCTCGACTATGTCGAAAGCGGACACGCCAAGGGAAAAGTGGTTGTCACGATCCGATAGGTTGACGGCTCGCCTGCCCCCCGCGATCTGCTGGTGTCGCCATGATCGGTGTCTTCCATCGCCCGACGATGTCGCCGACCTCGTCGACGGGGAAATCCGCCTTGAAACAGCATCCTTGCACGAGACATGACATGTGGCTGAGTGAATTCGAAATTGTCCTGCACGACCGCGTCATCGCCTGCGGCGCCCTCAGGATCGAGAACGGCAGGATCGCCGAGATTCGCGACGAACCCGTTGAGCAGGCCGACATATCGGGTGGCGGCCGCCTGCTGCTGCCCGGCTTCATCGACATGCATGGCGACATGGTGGAGCGGGAAGTCGAGCCGCGCATCGGCGTCCACGTGCCGATGCGTATCGGCATCGCCGAGCTCGACAAGAAGCTCGCCTCCTGCGGCATCACCACCGCCTATGCCGCGCTCTCCTTCATCGGTGCCAGCGTCACCAGCGGCGTGCTGCGTTCGGAAGATCATACGACCACGATCATTGACACCATGACCGCAATGAAGTCCTACCTGCTGGTCGATCACCGCATCCATGCCCGCTTCGAGGTGACCTTCACCCCGGCGGTTCCCATGCTGCAAAAGCTGATGGACGCAGGCAGGCTGCACCTGATCTCGCTGATGGATCACACGCCCGGACAGGGACAGTACCGCGACGTCGAACTCTACATCGCCCGCATCGCCAAGGAGCGCGGCATGTCGGTTGCCGCGGCATCCGAGGTCGTCGGCAAGCGCATGGCCGGCCGCGAGGGCCAGGGCGATGTGTTGAACGCCCTGCAGGACCTTTCAGCCCGTGCGCGCGCTCGTGGCATCGTGCTCGCCTCGCATGATGACGACACGCTGGAAAAGGTGGAGCTCGTCCACGGCCTCGGCGCCATGATCAGCGAATTCCCGGTAACCCTGGAAGCGGCGCGGGAAGCCCGCAGGCTTGGCATGCACACCGCCATGGGCGCCCCAAACGCGCTGCGCGGCGAATCCTACTCGGGTAATCTTTCCGCCCGCGAGGCCTACGAGGCCGGGCTGCTCGACATGCTGGCCAGCGATTACCACCCGGCCTCGATCCTGCCGGCCATTCTCGGCCTGGCGGAACTGCGCGACGGTGGCCTCGTGGCGGCGGCGGCGCTGACAAGCGCCAACCCGGCCGCGGCGCTGGGGCTCACCGACCGCGGTGCCATCGAGCCCGGGCTGCTGGCCGATCTGGTCGTGGCTGACCGCCAGCCCGTGCCGCGTGTGCGCGCCACCTTCCGCGCCGGCCGCATGATCTATGGCGACGGCACGCTTGCACCGGCGCGAAATGCGCAACAATCTCAGGTTGAACGGGCGACCGCCGGCCTTGAACTGCTGTAAAAGGAAAGCCGTTCCACAATTACTGGAACTGCTCTAAACGTCGAGCACGACCATCATGCCCCGGACCTCGGCCATTTCGAGCAGAAGATCCTGCAGGCTTTCGAGGGTCGGCGCGGTGCCGGTTGTTGCTGTCAGCTCCGCGATGCTTTCTTTCATGGAAATAGCCGCAACTCCGGTTTTCTCGGACAGCAGCCGTCCGATGGCCGCGCGGGCATTCTGGTCAGGCATGATTCCCCTCTCATGCTGGGATCTCGGCACGGTTTTTCAATGATATGGGCCGCCGCTCTCCCGTACTTATCACGGGTAGGAGCCCTGAACCGCCTCGGGCCGCCGACGCATCAGCAGATAGAACGCGGCGACATGCGTGATCATCAGCAGGGGAACATAGATGATCGGAATCGCGTAAGCCGCGCCCAGTTCTCCGGCCAGATCGGGAAGGCCGAGCAGAACCCCATGGTAATAGTCGACGACGATGTCGACTGCCCCGACCAGATTGAAGGCGACGACGAACAGCCAGAAGGCTGAACGCATCCGCACCGTGAGCAGCCCCAGCATGGCCAGCAATCCGGTGGCGAAGTCGGCATAGGCGGCGAAGACCGCGAAACCGGCGGGCAGATTGGTGCCGACGACACCGGGAAGGATGAAGACCAGCCCGAAGAAACGGAAACTGTGCAGCGTGGCGATGGCGCGTTGCGCCTCGATCGGGTCCATCGATCTGAGCCTCGGCCAGACATAATAGCCGAAGCACAGCAACCAAGGCACGTAGCCAAGGGCGAGGTGGATATTAAAGATCGTTGCCGGTGACATCTCACGCCTCCTGTCAGGCCTTGCCCGGAACGGCTTCGAAGACGGCCGTCAGGATGCCCAGCCGGTCCTCGCCGAGATTGCGCCCGAGGTTGGCGGCAACGCCCGCGAAACCCGATCCCATGACAACGCCAAGATTGAGCAAAGCGGGCGGCCCGGACGCCCGCAGCTGGGCGAACCAGGCCTTGGCCGTTGCGGTGTCGTCCTGCCACACCAGCGGTTCAAAGCCCGCCTGCTCGATCCGCGTCCGCGTTTCGGCCGCTGTGAGCAGAAAACTCTCCGCTGGAGTGCGCGCCCAGGGAACGGGGTAGTGAGGGTCGCCGCCGTTCAGCACGACGTCATAGGTGGCAAACCGGCCGCCCGGCTTCAGCACCCGCCTGATCTCGCTATAGAGCCCGTCCCGGTCGGCGATGTTCATCGCCACGTGCTGCAGCAGCACGACATCGAACTGGCCGTCGTCGAAGGGAAGCGCCAGCGCACTGGCGGCCTCGAACGTCACCTTTCCGCCCAGTCCCGTTCGTTCGGTCAGGTAATCCGCCGCCTCGACGAACGGCTCGCTGAGGTCGACGCCGGTCACCCGGCAGCCATAAGTCGCGGCCAGGAAGCGGGCCGGCCCGCCAAGTCCCGATCCAACATCCAGAACCGTTGTGTCCGGCCCAATCCCGGTCAGGCCGGCAAGTTCGGCGGTCGCCGCGAGTCCACGGGTGTGGAACTGGTCGAGCCCGGCCAGTTGCTCCGGCATGAGCCGCTGGTCCTCTGGTCCGAGAGCCGCCAGCGCCGTCTTGAGACGCTCGGTCAGGCCGCTGGCGTGGTAATGGGCGCGCACGCCGTCGAGATTGTCTGTCATCGCGGTTTCCTCTGGTTTCGTCCTTGCTGGAGACATAGGACCGCTTTCAGGCCGCGACTATCCGCGATAATGTCGATGTGCCATGAAGCAGAACTTCACAGTAAGGCAGGGCGCGCTCGATGGCGTCGAGGCCTTCCTGAGCGTCGCCCGCCATCGCAATTTCCGAAAGGCGGCGGCGGAGCTTAAGGTGACGCCGTCGGCGATGAGCCAGGCGATCCGCACGCTCGAGGCACGCATCGGGGCGGCGCTCTTCATCCGCACCACGCGCAGCGTCGGCCTGACCGAAGCCGGCGAGCGTTTCCTGTCGCGCGCCGGGCCAGCCTTCGAGGAACTGGTCGCGGCAAGCGAAGTCGCACGCGATCTCGGCCAACGCCCGACCGGACTGCTGCGCCTTTCGGTGCCGCCATCGGTCGTGCCGATCCTTCTGGAGCCGCTCATCGCCTCCTTCTGCCAGGCCTATCCGGAAATCGAGCTGGAGATCGTGGCGGGTGGAGAACTCGTCGATCTTGCCACCGAGGGCTTCGATGCCGGCATCCGGCCCGGCCAGTTTATCGCCTCCGACATGATCGCCGTGCGCTTGACGCCGCCGCTGCCATTCGCGGTCGTCGGCAGCCCCGACTATCTGCGCCAGCGCAAGGTGCCCGAACAGATCGAGGATCTGCGCGGCCATGCCTGCCTGCGCATGCGCCGCTCGAACGGATCGATCGCGCCCTGGCCCTTTCTCGACGGCAACAAACCGGTCGAGGTCATCGTCTCCGGGCCGCTCATCGCCCATGATTATCCAACGCTGCTTGGGGCGGCGCTAAAGGGGGCCGGACTTGCCCAGGTGCCCGCGCCGCTCGCCAAGCCGGCGATCGCCGACGGCCGTTTGCAGGAGGTGCTGAAGCCCTTCGCCGCGAACTCGTCGGGGGTTTTCCTGTACTACCCGGCAAAGCGGCAAATGCTGCCCAAACTGCGCGCGTTCATCGACCATGTGAGGCACCAAGGGTGACGCTGGGGCTCCGGTGCGCGGGTGAGCCAGCTCGGCTTGCCCAATCTTGGCTTGCCCCAGCTTGGCTCGCAACAAAACGCGATTGGCTCTTGCCGAAACGAGCCGCCGCCTCCATCCATGGCGTGCGGAAAACAGCCTGGGACCAATGATGACCGATGCCAGCCTAAACCTTGTCGAAGCGACGATCGACCAACTTCGAACCGCGCTCGACGACAGCGTCGTCACCAGCGTCGAACTGGTCGCGGCCTATTTGCGCCGCATCGCGCATTTCGACCGCCATGGCATCAGCCTCAACGCCGTTCCGGTGCTCAATCCGGCGATGTTCGAGGAGGCCGCCGCTTCGGACTGGCGGCGGCGCGATGGCGCCACGCTCGGGCCGCTCGACGGCATCCCCTACACCGCAAAGGACAGCTACAAGGTCGAGGGCCTGACGGTGGCCTCCGGCTCGCCGGCCTTCGAGCATCTCGTCGCCAATGAAGATGCCTTCACCATCGCCCGGCTCAGGGCCGGCGGCGCGGTGCTGCTCGGCCTCACCAACATGCCGCCCATGGCCAATGGCGGCATGCAGCGTGGCGTCTATGGCCGCGCCGAAAGCCCATACAACGCCGACTACCTGACCGCCGCCTTCGCCTCGGGCTCGTCCAACGGTTCGGGCACGGCGACGGCTGCCTCATTCTGCGCCTTTGGGCTCGGCGAGGAAACCTGGTCGTCGGGCCGCGCGCCGGCCAGCAACAACGCGCTGGTCGCCTACACGCCCTCGCGCGGCGTCATTTCTGTGCGCGGCAACTGGCCATTGGTGCCGACCATGGACGTCGTGGTGCCGCATACGCGCAGCGTGCCCGACATGCTGGAACTGCTCGACGTCATCGTTGCCGACGATCCCGTGACGCGGGGCGATTTCTGGCGCGCGCAGCCCTGGGTCGCGTTGCCGAAAAGTTCGGAGACAAGGCCGCAACGCTATACCGACCTGACGCTTGCCGGATCGCTTAAGGGCAAACGGCTCGGCGTGCCCAGGATGTATATCGGCCGCGACGGAGAAGCCGACCGGCCGATCGAAACCCGCGCCTCGGTGCTGGCGCTGTGGGAGCAGGCGGCGACCGATCTCAATCGGCTTGGCGCCGAGGTGGTGGAAGTCGATTTTCCCGTCGTCTCCAACTATGAGCGTGACCGCCCCGGCGCCCGCACCATGGTCGAACGTGGGCTGGTGCCGCAAGACTTCGCCGACCGCGAACTCTGGGACCTCTGCGTCTGGGGCTGGGACGACTTCCTGCGCGCCAATGCCGACCCTGCTTTGCCCGATCTCGCCTCGGTCGACGGCCCGAAGATTTTTCCGCAGCCGCCGGGCACGCTGCCCGATCGTTATGAGGGCGGCTTCGACCTGTCGGAATATGTCGAGCGGGCGAAATCCGGCGTCACGCCCTTCAGGGATATCCCGACGATTGAGGAGGGGCTGAAGGGGCTGGAGACCACAAGGCGCATCGACTTCGAGGACTGGCTGGACGCGCAAGGCATCGACGCCGTGGTGCTGCCCGCGGCCGCCGATGTCGGGCCGGCCGACGCCGACACCAACGAAGCATCCGCCGCACTTGCCTGGCGCAACGGCACCTGGGTTGCCAACGGCAATCTGGTCTGGCGCCATTTCGGCATTCCCACCGTCACCGTGCCGATGGGAACGATGGCCGACATCGGCATGCCGGTCGGCCTGACCTTCGCCGGCAAGGCCTATGACGACGAAAAGCTGCTGCGCATGGCCGGGGACTACGAACGGTCGAGCCGGCGCCGCACAAGCCCGCCACGCACGCCGGAACTGGCCGACGATGTGTTTTCGCGCCGGCCCGTCCAAACCGGCGGCGGCGAGGCGCCTCCCCTCGCCATCGCATTGGCCGCCGAGGCCAGAGCCTTGGGCGATCAGGACGAAATCGTCGTCATGCTCGACCTGCCCGTTGAAGCAGCCGAGGCGGAGAAAGCCAGCGTCAAGGTGCATGTCAACGGCGAGGAAATCGCGATGCAACGCAGCGGTGCGCGCTTCAACGGGATTGCGCTCGTCCCGGTCGCCGAGCATCGGCGCTTCCACAGCGTCTGGCGCGGCTCGTACGGCTCCATCGTCACGGCGGTGGTGCGGCTGGAGCACGGGCGCACCGCCGGAGCCTATGCGGTTACCGGCGGGATTGGGTGAGGACAGCGGCCACCACGCCTTCGTCATCCTAGGGCGGAGCAAGGAGCGAAGCGACGCGGCGCAGACCCTGGGATCCATGCCGGGACTGTGACTTAAGAATGCATCGGTCCAGAACATCGTTTGCACCGGTCGCCGGTTCAGCCAACTTGCCTTCCACGACACCGACCGAACTTTCTCCACCGTCGTACCGCTCAAAACTCCCGGCATGGATCCCAGGGTCTGCGCCGCGTCGCTTCGCTCCTTGCTACGCCCTAGGATGACGAATGAATGCGCCAAATGGCGCTTGTGGCTACCCTCGGGCCGCCCACAGCAAACCGCGCTCCACAATCAACGCCATCTCCGGCACCGCGAACTCATCCGCCGTGTGTCCAAGCGAACTGTAGAAGACCTTCCCCGCGCCATATCTGCGCTTCCAGACGACCGGCATGACCACGCCATCAATGCCCGGGAAATGTGCGCCGGTGAAGGTGGTCGTCGCCAGCACCTCGTTGGCCGGGTCGACATGCATGTAATATTGCTCCGACCGGTAGGCGAAATCGCTGACGCCTCTTGTGATCGGATCGTCCGGCTGGGTGATGACCACGTGATAATCGATAATGTCGCCGGGATGCGCGACCCATTGACCGCCGGTCATGAACTGGTAGTTCGGCTCGTTGCGGAAACTGTCGCCCATCGTACCGTGAAAGCCGCCAAGCCCGGTTCCCTGGCGAACGGCATGGGTCAGGCCCTGCAATTCGGCCTTCTCGATCGTCGACATGGTGATGACCGGCACGATCAGGTCGAAAGAGCCGAGATTGGGATCGGCGAACACAGCGGTGCCTTGTGCAAGTGTGACGTCGAACCCGTTGCGCTCCAGCATGCCTCGCACGACAGTGGCACTGCGTTCGGGCGTGTGGCCCTCCCAGCCACCCCAGGCAATCAGGGCCTTCTTCGGCATGCGGTAACCTCCTTCGATCCCACCGGACCGACGGTAGCGCGTCGCCGGCCGTCAGCGCCAGCCGAGCGCCGGCGCGACATGGGTCAGGATCGCCTCGATGACATGGGCGTTGTAGTCGACGCCGAGCTGGTTGGGCACGGTGAGCAGCAGCGTGTCGGCCTCGGCGATCGCCTCGTCCTGCGCCAACTCCTTGATCAGCAGGTCAGGCTCGGCGGCGTAGCTGCGCCCGAAGATCGCCCTGGTGTTTTCCTCGATGAAGCCGATCTGGTCGCGGCTCTCATTGCCGCGCCCGAAATAGGCACGGTCGCGGTCGTCGACCAGCGCAAAGATGCTGCGGCTGACCGAGACGCGCGGTTCGTGCTGGTGGCCGGCCGCCTTCCACGCCTCGCGATAGACACGGATCTGCTCGGCCTGCTGGATGTGGAAGGGCTTGCCGGTCTCGTCGAATTTGAGCGTCGAGCTCTGCAAATTCATGCCGAGCCTGGCCGCCCATTCCGAAGTGGCGTTGGTGGCCGCACCCCACCAGATGCGCTCGCGCAGGCCCTCCGAATGCGGCTCGAGCCGCAAAAGGCCGGGCGGATTGGGAAACATCGGCCGTGGATTGGGTTGGGCGAAGCCCTCGCCGCGCAGCGTGTCGAGGAAGACCTCGGCGTGATGCCGCGCCATGTCGGCGTCGCTTTTGCCTTCCTGCGGCGCGTAGCCGAAATAGCGCCAGCCGTCGATCACCTGTTCGGGGGAGCCACGGCTGATGCCAAGCTGCAGCCGCCCGCCGGCGATGATGTCGGCCGCACCCGCATCCTCGGCCATGTAGAGCGGATTCTCATAGCGCATGTCGATGACCGCCGTGCCGATCTCGATGCGGCTGGTCTTGGCGCCGGCGGCCGCCAGCAGCGGGAATGGCGAGGCGAGCTGGCGGGCAAAATGGTGTACGCGGAAATACGCCCCGTCCGCGCCCAATTGCTCGGCGGCAACGGCGAGATCGATGGACTGCAGCAGCGCGTCCGATGCCGAACGCACCTGCGATTGCGACGAGGGCGTCCAGTGCCCGAATGACAGGAAACCGATTTTTTTCATCGCCCTGAAGTATATGCGACCGGCACGTGCTTCAATGGCGAAAGCGCGGGGTTACACACCGTCGTCCAACACGGACCGGGGCCCTTCGCCAGCCGATCATTTCCCGCAATGATGATCGTTGATCTTGTTAAGCGCATTCGCGTCCGGACCTCTCCGATGGTAGGAGCAGGCGCCGGCCGCAGTGGTGAACAGCTGCTGGTCGTAGTAGCGCGGGCCACCGAACAGGAAGTCGATGAGATCGTCATCGGCGGGGACGTAATGCACCGGTTCGGGCTGATAGTGGCGATGCCTGGTCCCGGCGAGCGCCGACGAGGACATGGCACAAGCCATGGCCACGGCAAGAGCTGAGATCGCAAACCGTTTGGTCGTTATCATCGGCAACACCCTCCTGGCCGTTCCGATTCCATCTTATATCGAAAATCGCCAGAGGAAGAAAAGTTCCTGGGAGACGGCGTCGCCGCTGGTTTCCCCGTAGCATGGTTGAGGTGCGCCATGGCTTCTCGGAGCGGTTGATGAACTTGACCGCCACTGCCCTCAGTCGGTCTGGATCCAGATCGACTTCGTCTCCAGATATTCGTGCAGGTGCTCGATGCCGCCCTCGCGGCCGTAGCCGGACATCTTCATGCCGCCGAATGGCACCGCCGGGTCGATGGCATGATACATGTTGACCCAGACCGAACCGGCCTTGATACGGCGCGCGAGCTTGTGCGCGGTGCCGAGATGAGTGGTGAAGATGCCGGCCGCCAGCCCATAGGGCGTCGCATTGGCGCGCGCCACCGCTTCGTCGAGCGTATCGAACGGCATCGCCGAGATGACCGGCCCGAAGATTTCCTCGCGCGCGATGGTCATCTTGTCCGACACCGAACCGAAGACGGTCGGCGCGATGAAATTGCCGCCATCAAAGGGCGCACCCGTCAGCCGCGAGCCGCCGGCGACCAGTTCGGCGCCTTCGTCGCTGCCGGCCTTGATGTAGCCCTCCACCTTGCCGGCCTGCCTGGCGTTGATCAGCGGCCCGATTTCGGTCTCCGCCTCGATGCCATGGCCGATACGCAGTCTGCCGGCAAACTCGGCGACCCGGCGCACGAATTCGTCGTGGATTTCGCGCGCCACGAACAGGCGCGAACCGGCAATGCAGATCTGGCCCGAATGCACGAACACCGCCATCGCCGCGACCGGAACGGCCTTGTCGATGTCGGCATCGCGGCAGACGATAACAGGCGACTTGCCGCCAAGCTCCAGCGAAACGCGTTTGAGGTTGGTGACGCCCGCCCGCGCGATCGCCTGCCCGGTCAGCGTCGAACCGGTGAAGACGATCTTGTTGACGTCGGGATGTTCGGCCAGCCGCGCGCCGGCCTCCGCACCCGTTCCCGTGACGATGTTGACCACACCGTCGGGCACGCCGGCTTCCTGCATCAGCCGTGCGATCAGCAATGGCGTCAACGACGCGTCCTCCGAAGGCTTCAAGACGATGGTGCAGCCTGTGGCGAGCGCCGGCGCGATCTTCCAGATCGAGGCGGCGGTCGGCGCATTCCAGGAGATGATCGCGCCGACGACACCCACTGGCTCGCGCCGGGTGAAGGAGACGATCTCGCCGGGAATGGAATTGTCGATCGCCTCGCCGTGCAGCGCGGTCGCCATGCCGGCGTAGAAGCGCAGCATACCGATGACGCGGCGGCGGTTGGCGAGTGTGCGCGTGATCGGCAGCCCCATGTCGAGCGTATCGGAAACGCTGAGCTCTTCCCAATGCGTCTCGAACAGGTCCGCGATCCTGAGAAGCACGCACTGCCGCTCGTAGGGCGAGAATTTTGACCACGGTCCTTCGAAGGCCGCGCGCGCGGCGGCGACCGCCGCATCGACATCCGCGGCTCCCCCGCGCGGCACCGTCGCCAGCACTTCGCCCGTCGCCGGATTGAGCGCCCGCATCTCCTGGCCGGATTGCGCCGGAACCCACTTGCCGCCGATGAACATCGGCCGGAATTCGCCGTGGTAAAGCGTGATCGCCTTCGCCCTGGGGTCGAAATTCAGCGTCATCTCTTCCTCCTCACGAATTCCGTGGCGACTATTACTCCCGGCGCCGGCGCCCTCAAACAAGGAAAGCAAAAGGGCGTCAATTCATTCTTCCAAGCGCCGTGGCTCGGGAAGGGTAGCCCGAAAACCGCGTACCTTGTCACGGGATTTGTCCAGTTTGGACCAATCCGACCGCCGGTCATGACCCGGCCGAGCATCAGTCCAAGCCGCATGTCAAGACCATGCCCGGCGGCCAGGTGTCCGTGCCCATGCCGATGCCTAAGGGATACGCCGCGGCGGTTAACCATCTTCCCATGTCGAGCCGAACTCGAAGCGGCATTGGCCGTTCAAGGGTCATGGAAGACCGCCAACCCAGATTTCGCTGTCGTCCCGCGCCGTCTGGCACCTGGACCGTCTGGGATCACGTTGCCGACGAACCCGCGACCTTGGGAGGATGCAAGCTCGTTGGCCGCACATGGGAGCGCGCCAGGACTGCATGTGACCTGCTGAGGCGGATTTATGACAATCGGCTCGATGCCCGATCGGTCCGGCAGCACGCACCGACCGCTTCAATGGGCCGCGTCGATGATCTCATTCGGTCAATTCGCAAGCGGCAAGATTTCAATGGTCAGGCATGACCATGGGCGTCGCAGCGCCCGGCCAGACCGGCCTTTACCCACTCGGCCTTTACCAGGGCCGGCTGGGGCCGACATTCTGCGGATGGGCGCGTCGCGCCACCTTGCCGACGACGATGATTTCGCCTCAACTATGCCGCTGTCCACGTCGATCGCGTTCGGCGCTTCGGCCGGCGGCTTGTATTTCGCCCGGGCAGGAAGCGGTCATGTCGCGAACCCTGATCATCGTTGGTCTCATCATGGTTGCCGTCGGCTTGTTGTGGCCCTGGTTGTCGCGGATCGGCCTTGGCAGATTGCCTGGTGACATTGTGATCGAGCGTGAGAACTTCACATTCTATGCCCCGATCTCCACCGGAATCCTGATCAGCATCGTGCTGTCGATCATTCTGTGGCTGGTCAACCGGTAGCTGCAGCCGCCTCCTTCGCGGGAGAACAAATTCATCTTCGCACCGGTGGCACTCGACCAAGTTCTCTCCTCTCCTTTCGACGCTCCATGGAACGCGCGTTTCGACGGGCTGTTCTGAGTTCGGCAAGTGTTGGTTGCCACCAACCCCGCCCGTATTCCGCCGGGCCGGGTTCATGACGAGCGGGCCAGGTCGCGACGAGCTCCGATAGCGTCGGCGAACGCCAGATACCCCATATAGGATCGAAACCTGCGTGGGCCGCGTGAGGATAGAAGTCCGCTAACGCAGCCGGCTGCTCGGCAAGCTCGCCCGTTATGTGGGTAAAGACAACAATTCCGTACCGTGCTGTTGCGACAGGCCGGCCCAGCGGCGGCAGTTCCCCAGGCGGCAAGGGATAACGACGCCGTTTGCGTTCCGCGGAGCGCAAACGGGCGGCTTTTTGCTCTTCCGAGTTCCTTTTTGCCTCCCGTCGCCGTCTCCTCTCCTCCGGTTCATTTCGTCGAGCCGCCTCCTCGATCTCGTGCCAACGGCGCCGTAACTCCTCATAGGAACTGAACGGCACATGCCAAAGCCGCAGGTCGTCGTCCCAGCGTGCCCACGGGATCGCCCGCAACTGTTCGACGATAGTCTTCGAATAAGGCGTTCGAATTCGAAGATCTTCGCCGATTTCCAGGTACGGGCTCGTAATCGGGTCAAAGGCATAGGCATCTCGGCCCTTCAGATCGCCATATATATCCGCAAATTCGGCTTCATGCGCGAGCCAGCGGTCGAACCGGCGGGCTCCGGTCTTGCCTGGAATAAACCAGCTCCGGCGTTCATCATTCCACCTCGCCCGGGGAAAGGCCTGTCGAAACCGCTCGACAGCCATCCGGTCATAAGGAAATGCCGCGAAAGCGCCCGGCGTTTCCGCTCCCTTGTTCACACGTCGTCGCTTGAAATCCTCCATGAGTTGCTTCCACCGCTGCTCACTCGGTATGAAACGCATCACGACGCTCGACAGTTCATCGTGCTCCATGGCAGCCAGCCGGGGCGCGCCCCCGGGGCGACACGCTGACAGGTAATGCCCGTTCAAATCGCCCTCTCCCGCGCGAACCAGGCCTTGCAGCGGTCGAAAATAATGCGCCGCAACAAAAATGCTGCATCGCACACAAGACTGTCACATATCTGCCTCAATATGTCCGGGCGGCAAGACAACCATCGCCAACCAAGAGGATAAGAAAAATGTCCAAGACCGCCGACAAGACCGCCGAAACCGTCGAAGCTCCGTCATTCGATCCCGGCAAGGCTACTGATCAGCTCCGCGCGGTCGCCGAAAAGGGCGTCGAGCAATCGAAAGAAGCTCTCGCCAAATTCCAGTCGGGCACTGAAGACGCCCAGAAGGCGCTCGAGTCGACCGCCGAAACCGCGAAATCGGCCGGCAGCGAGCTGTCGCTGAAGATGATTGCCGCACTGCGTGTCAATGCCGAAGCTGACTTCTCGCACCTCGAGACTCTGGTCCGTGCCAAGTCGCTGTCGGAAATTTTTGAGTTGCAGACTGCCTTCCTGCGTAAACGCGTCGAAATGGGTGTCGAGCAAGCCAAGGAATTCCAGGCGCTCACCACCAAGGCGGCAACCGACGTTTCCAGACCGGTCAAAGATGCCTTCGAGAAGGCGCTCAAGGATCTCAAGGTCGCCTGACCACCCTGCGGGAGGCGGCCCGCCACCCTTGTCAACGATCCAGATGGCCGCGCCTAGCGCCGCCATCTGGCAAGTTTGCTCGATGCAACATCCGTGCCGGCCCTGAAGCGACGGGTATGAAGGCATTTGGAATTGCCCTCGGGATCGTGCACCGTGGCGGGCCACGGCAAACGCAGGCATTTCCGGTCTCGAAGGCCTACATGGAAATCGTCATCCAACGCTTCGACGGCAGTCACGCGCCGGCACTTGGCGGTGCCTTGCAGCCGCTCTCAGCTGCGCCTCCCCCGCCAGAATTGCGAGACCAGCGCGGTGATGAGGCTACTCAAGACCATCCACGCCACGACTTCGGTTTCAGACGCGCCGCGGCCGCGCCGCGCGAGGTCCCTGCCGGAGTCAGCAGCGACCACCGGCGCGAGGTCCGGCCGGCTTCCGCGCCTGACCGAGTAGGCCCGCGTTATCTCGGCGCCGAACAGGAAGATCTGCGCCGAATAATAGACCCAGAGCAGCACGACCAGCAGCGCGCCGGCTGCTCCGTATGACGTGGCTATGGCGCTTGTGCCGATGTACCAGCCGATTAGCGACTTGCCGACGGTGAACAGGAGCGTGGTGACGACCGAGCCGATGGCAACGTCACGCCATTTGAGCGTTCTGTCCGGCAGCACCTTGTAGATTGCCGCAAACAGCAGGGCGATCAGGACAAAGGAAACGACGGTGTTGATGGCGCTGATGATCAGCGCGCCGAACGGCAGGCGTGCGTTGATGAACTCGCCAAGCGCCGAGACCGCCGTGCTCGCCGCCAGTGAGACCAGGAGCATGAAGCCAAGGGCAGCGACAAGGCCGAGGCTTGCCGCCCGTGCCCGCACCAGCCGCGAAAGCGAGACGCCCTTGGGCTCGACCTTCCAGATCTCGTTCAGTGAGAGCTGCATTTCGCCGAAGACGCCTGATGCGGTGACGAAGAGCGTCACCAGCCCGAGGATAGTGGCCAGCGTGCCGGAAGATTTGTGCGACGCTGTTTCGATCGTCGCCCGCAGGAGGTCGGCAGTCTGTGCTCCCATCACGCCCGATATCTGGGCCGACAGCGCGAGCTGGGCGGCATCGTGGCCAAACACCAGACCGGCGATCGCCACCACGATGAGCAGGATCGGCGCCAGCGAGGTGGCGGCGTAAAAGGCCATCGCTGCGCCATGGCTCAGCGCCTTGTCGTTGACGAAGCCGCTGACGCTCTCGCTCAGCAGAACCCAGCCTTCACGGACCCAGCCTGGCATCTTTCCTCACCTGCCGCCGATATCGGCCGCGCTATCGCGCATGAGCATCATCGAGTTCCGTCCCTATGGACGGGATCACCTGGCGCTGTCTCGCGACAGCTTCGGCGAGCGCCAGATGGCCTTGCGGACCTCGGCCAAACTATCCTTGCCGGCATCGAGTTCGTCATGGCTCGTCGCGCGCACACGGCTTCTAACAACCGGTGGGGCGGGCGGGTTCCGCTTGTTCCCCGGCCGGAGCTTCATCGGGTGGGCCAGTCGGCAAGCCTGCGGCGGGCGTTCGCGGCGCCGTCGGCATCGCCATCTCCGACGGAGAACAGGCGGCCGGCTAGCTGGCGCAGAAAATCCCATCCGGGGAGCTCCGACGACGAAGTTGCGCGCGAGGGGAACCAGAGGGCCCGCACCCGCGTCATAGAAGCAGGTTCCTGTTGCGGTCCAAGAGTGACATCGATGATCCGGCTCCTTCTTGTCGTCTTCGCTGCGTTCGCCCTCGCCTGTAGCGTGGCGCGGGCGGCGAAGCTGGACATGACCACCGTCAATCAAGCCCAGTTCGCCGCCGGCGAGCCAAAAGACGTTGATCCGGCCGTGCTGAAGGCGCAAATCCTTCTGGACCGGGCCCGCTTCTCGCCGGGCCTGATCGACGGCCGCATTTCAGAAAACTTCGTCAAGGCAGTCGGGGCCTTTCAAACGGCGAGCGGACTCCCGTCGGATGGCAAGCTCACTCAGGAGACCTGGGACAAGCTCATGGCAACCTCCACCAATCCTGTGCTGGTAACCTATGAGGTGACGCGCAAGGACGTGCGCGGGCCCTTCACCAAGCGCATTCCGAGCCGTATGGAGAAGATGGCCCGTCTACCGAGGCTCGGCTATCGCAACGCGGTGGAGAAGCTGGCGGAGCGCTTTCACATCAGCGAACAATTGCTCAGAAGGCTCAATCCGGGCATCGGCTTCAGGAAGGCCGGCACAATGTTGGTGGTGCCGGATGTTGGCCGGGACGGCCCTCCCGCCGCTGTCGCGAACGTCGAGGTCGACAAAGGCGCTCGTCTGGTGCGCGTGCTCGATCCTTCGGGCAAATGGCTCGCGGTCTACCCTGCCTCGATCGGGAGCGAGGAGAAACCTGCACCAAGCGGCATGGCGGAAGTCAAACGCGTGGTTCACAACCCCACCTACCATTATGATCCGCATTTTGCTTTCAAGGGTGTCAAGACCAGGCGCCCGTTCACCATCGCTGCCGGGCCGAACAATCCCGTGGGATCGATCTGGATCGACCTCTCCATCGAAAGCTATGGTATTCACGGCACGCCCGAACCGGGCAAGATCGGCACAACCTTCTCGCACGGCTGCATCCGGCTGACCAACTGGGATGCGGAAGACCTCGGCTCCATGGTCCAGCAGGGGACCAAGGTCAGCTTCACGGAGGGGTTGGCGGACGCTGGCGGCGAAGGGTCTCACTAGCCTTGCGTTCCTGAGGCCGGTGCGTGCGGGCCAGTTTCGCGGCAGAAACTCGGCGGCTTCCGCGACACTTATCACGACCCGGTCCCGGTCAGCGCGTCCGGGCCGGATCTGCCGAGTTGCCTTCTTTTGGCGCGGCAGGTGTTTTGCGGATGTCTCGGGTCACGTCGGGAGATCTGGGCCGGATCGTCATCCGCAACCTTTTCCTTGTTCGCCGATTAATTGGGCTAAAGGAGTGTCTACGTTGCGAAAAAAAGACCGATCGGTGGAAGCGCCACCGCCACCTGACGACAATGCGCAACCTCGCACCCGACCCCTGAAAGGCGAGGACGCCGAGGTTAAGCACCTTACCGCCACGACGAACCTGTCACCCAAGCAAGCTCGGGATGTTTTGCGGCGCCACGGCAATGACTGGCGTAAGATCGACGACGTCGCAAAGACATTCGAGCCCGACGACTGACCGGAGCAGCGTTGGCAGCTAAACGCGCAGATGACGCGTGCTTGTCGTTGCAGCGGAGAGGATCGCATAGCGATTCCTGCGCAACTCCATTGACTGAATCCGATGGCGGACCCAGTCCGCCGTTTCCATGCGAACGCGTGCGCAAGGGCCGGCAAGGCGCTGCACCTGTCCATTGACGCTGCCAAGCCAGTGCTTCGAAGACCCGTCTGTGCGGAACCGTACAAAGGCGATTTCAGGCAACCAACTCAATTTGCCGACATTATTGGGAAAAGCATCGGGAGGAAGACCATGCTCCCATACAACACGCCTGAGGAATACGAGATCGGTGACGAAGTCGCGCTGACGAGTACCGTCATAAGCATTCTCCCCAGCGGACGCGCCATAGCCGGCATTCCATCGTATGGCCATCCTTATGCGATCGACCCGCCGCCCAAGACCCGCGCCGGAGACAAGGTTGTGCTTGTTGGGGACGTCATCCGTATTGATCGCGAAGCCAATAAGCTCACCGTGCGGATCGACTGCGGCGGCGTGGTCACCGTCGACAAGTCCGCGATCACGAGGCTGAGGAAGCACCGCCGAACGTCAGCGGACTGAGGTGCGAGGCAGAAAGTTGGAAAAACCTCCGGGAGTTCGAGGCGGGCACCGTAAAACGGAACACCCATTTCAGGCGCGGAGGACCGCGCTCGATCACCGCGGGCGACGCCACGCTGGCCAATAAGCCGGCCCCTTTCAGAATCCGATCAACTATCGAGGCGCCCCGGAACCTTTCGTCCGCGATCCACTTCCTTTGCATGTCCCCGAAGGTTGAACTGCCAATCCTGCGAGAGAACAGCCCCGGTCGGGAAGTCAACTGTGAGGTCGCGTTGGAGCCCGCCTTCGAGGAACTGGTCGCAGCGTCACAAGCGCGCGGATGGACAGCCCAGGAAACGGCGGCAACTCTCCTGAAAATTGCAAAGGCGCATGCGGACCGGCTTGAAGCTATCGTGGATACAGACGGTTTTTGGAGGCGGGCCGAGTCGAACTCGTTGGATGCCGCCGCGGAGATCTTTCGCGAGGCCATGCGGCAGACCGTCAAGCGGTACTCGCTTTGGTATCTGGTAGAGGGCGTGCTGCTGGTCACGGCCGGAATTCTAGCCGTGATCTTTCCTATGATCTCGTCGGTGGCCGTGGTGGTCCTGCTCGGGTGGCTGCTGATCATCAGCGGCGCCCTGCAAGGCATAAGCCTGGTCGGCGCGGGCCACGTGCCTCATTTCTGGTTGCAACTCATCTCCGTCATCCTTGCCGTGATGATTGGTCTGCTTTTTCTGCGCCATCCTGGAAACGGCCTGCTGACCATCACCTTGCTGCTGATCGTCTTCTTCATGATCGAGGGCATCTCGAAGGTGGTTTTCGCCCTCACCATCCGTCCCTTTCCCAACTGGGGTTGGGTCCTGGGGAGTGGACTGATTGGGATTCTTCTTTCCCTGATAGTGTGGATCAGGATTCCCCTGACGGCCATGTGGCTGATTGGGCTGCTGTTGGGGATAGAGCTGATCAGCGTGGGCGCGGCGACTGCTTACCTCGCTTGGCAGATACGGAAGAGTTGAACGACAATGCGGACTTCTCGAGCCGACGTCCGCCTTCCAGGTGAGCGGCGCTGCGGCAACCCAGCCGATTTCGACCCTTCCGCTTAGATCAAAAGACCCGGCTGCAACAAGTGCGTCCATCTACGGATGGCTGTATAGTTTCCTTGGAGAAACCAACAATATTAGGTAAAATTGAGTAAAATTGACGAGTCTAACGTCATAATTGCGTTAGATATCGCCTATTCCATTCATACGGAGCCCCGACCGAAAGATAAGATATTTTTTACCTGTACTGTTTACTTGTTCGTTGGAACGATAAGGTGAGTTATAGGTTTGCTTGAAGCGGTCGCTTGAACTTTTCATCGAGCGGCGGGGCGGCCAAGCACCACGAGGAAGGATTGTCCCATGAGCTTCGTCGTCAACGCGCTAGGCGTCCCTCTCCCCTATAGCGGCGCTTCCAACCATTGGTTTTCGGCGGCCGGGTCTGGGCCGGTATTGTATGGCACCGCCGGCAACGACTCCATCTGGGGCGCCGGCGGCGTCAATGTCACCATGTACGGCGGTGCGGGCGATGACATCTATTATCTCTATTCGGCGATCAACAAGGTGGTCGAGCACCCCGGGCAGGGCATCGACACCATCAACACATGGATGAGCTACACGCTGCCGGATAATGTCGAGAACCTCGTCGTCACCAACCCCCACAATTTTGCGTTCGGCAATGCGCTGGACAACATCATCACCGCCACGGCCGGCGGCCAGACGCTGGACGGCGGCCGGGGGAACGATGTCCTGATCGATGGTGGTGGCGGCGGCGACACTTTTATCGTCTCGAAGGGCAATGGAAGTGATCTGATCGTCAATTTCGCCGCGAACGATACCGTCCGCCTCGATGGCTACGGTTTCACTTCGTTCGATGCCATCCACTCCAAAATGATCCAGGCGGGGCCGAATGTTGTGCTGAACCTCGGATCCGGCGAGATCCTCGAGTTCAAGAACACGACCATCGACAAGCTGCAGCCCAGCCAGTTCGAACTGCCGATCGACAAGTCCGGCATGACGCTATCCTTCAATGACGACTTCAACTCGCTCAGCCTCTGGAACGGCCATAGCGGCACCTGGAATTCCAATTTCTGGTGGGGCCAACCGAATGGAAGCACCCTGACCGCCAACAGCGAGCTGCAATGGTATATCAACACCAATTACGCCCCGACCAGCTCGGTGCATCCGTTCAGCGTGCAGGGCGGAGTTCTCACCATCACCGCGGCGCAGGCGCCCGCCGACATCAAGCCCCTCATCAACAACTACGGATACACATCCGGACTGCTGACGACGCATGAATCCTTCTCCCAGACTTATGGCTATTTCGAAATGCGGGCCGAGTTGCCCCATACGGCCGGGGCCTGGCCAGCCTTCTGGCTTCTTCCCGAAAACGGCTCGTGGCCTCCGGAGCTGGATGCCGTGGAAGCGCGCGGCCAGGATCCGAACACGCTCTATATGACGGCGCATTCGAATGCCACGGGCCAGCACACGGAGGTTTCGTCCACGGTGAACGTGATGGATACGGGAGGCTTCCACACCTATGGCGTGCTTTGGACTCCCGATGAGCTTGTCTGGACGTATGACGGCATGGAAGTCGCCAAGGCAGCCACGCCGGCCGACATGCACAGCCCCATGTACATGCTGGCCAATCTCGCGATCGGCGGCGCCGCCGGCACACCGCCGGATCATCTCGCCACGCCGGCCGAGATGAAGATCGACTACATCCGCGCCTACACGCTGAACGACACGACAAGCCACGCTCTCGAATTGGCCAGCCACACGGCGACCAGCACACACCATTTGGGCATGGCGGGCGAGCATTCGGCCTGAAGCGTGTGACCAGCCCCATGCCGTGGGTTCGACAGGGAGTGCGGGAATGACTGGACAGTCGGGTTTGCGGCCTGTTTTCCGTCGCGTCGTCGCCGATGTCGGGCTCTTCTCGCTGCTCATCAACATCCTGCTCCTGGTCACCCCGCTCTACCTGCTGCAAGTCTATGATCGCGTCCTGCCCTCCTCCAGCGTTGAGACGCTCATCTATCTGTCGGCCATCGCGGTCCTGGCGCTTACCTTCCTCGGCTTCCTGGACGCGGTCCGCGCCATCTACACGCAGCGCGTCGCGGCCACCGTCGACAGGAGGCTGGGGGCAAGGACGTTCGCCGCCTCGCTCAGCGCTGGATATGCAGGCGCAAGCCTGTCGCCGCTGCGCGACCTCGCCTCGGTCTGCTCCTTCATCAGGTCACGTGGCGTGGCGGTGCTGTTCGACCTGCCCTTCGCTCCCCTCTTCCTCGCTCTCATCTACCTCATCCATCCGGTCCTGTTCTGGCTGACGCTCGCCGGAGCGGTGGTGCTCTTCGTGCTGGTCATCGCAAACCAGCTCGCCATTGGCCGCAACGATGCCCTGTCCACGGAACGCTCGGCTCTGGCCAGCCAGTCGGAGCAGGCCTTCACTCGCAATGCCGAAACGCTGCGCGCCATGGGCATGGTTAAGAACGCCGCAGGGGTGTGGGGACGGCATGTCGGGGAAGCGCTCACCCTGCACGACCGCTGTTCGAGTGCCAATGCGATCTTCAGCGGAATTTCTCGGGCGCTGCGCATGATGCTGCAGCTTGCGATACTGGGCGCCGGCGCATGGCTGGTGCTGGGAGGCAAGATGACCGCAGGCATGATCTTCGCGTCCTCGCTGGTGTCGGCGCGCGCATTGCAGCCGCTCGACCAGTTGATCGGGTCGTGGCGGCAGATCGTCGACGCCAGGCGAGCGTGGCAGCGCCTGGAAAAAGCGCTTGTCGAGCATCCGGCACAGACCCGCAAGCTGACCTTGCCGGACCCGTCGGGCGCGATTTCGGTGGAGGACCTGATCTTCGTCGCGCCGAATGCCCGGCCGGGCGCCGCGCCCATCATCAAGCGGCTGAACTTCCGCATTGGCGCCGGCGAAGCGGTGGCCATCGTGGGCCCGAGCGGCGCCGGCAAATCGACGCTGGCGCGGTTGCTCGTCGGCGCCGCGCAGCCGACCAGCGGCTTCGTCAGGATCGACGGCGCCGACCTCAGGACATGGGACGAAAACCAGCTCGGAAGGCATATCGGCTATCTCGCGCAGGAGGTGGATCTCTTCCCCGGATCGATCGCGGACAATGTCGCCCGCTTCGAGCCTGACGCGGACGACGTCTCGATCGTCGAGGCAGCCAAGCGCGCCGAGGCCCACGAGATGATCCTAGCGCAGCCGGACAGCTATCAGACCAGGATCGGTCCGCCGGACCGGACGCTATCGGGCGGCGAGCGCCAGCGCATCGGCCTGGCGCGCGCGCTTTACGGCAATCCGCGGCTGCTTTTGCTGGACGAGCCCAGCGCCCATCTCGACGGCACGGGCGAAGCCGCCCTCCAGGTGATGCTCGCGGCCGCGCGCGAGGCCGGCGTCACGACCATCGTGATCACGCACCGGCCTTCGATCGCCATGGCCTGCGACCGCGTGATGCTGCTGCGCGGCGGCGTGATCGAGGCCTTCGGCCCGCACAGCGACGTGCTTAAGCCACCGGTCGCCGCCAAGGGCTCTCCCGCGCCGGCGAACACGGCGGTGACAGGCTCGTTCGCCACGATGATCCGCACGCATAACGCCCGCTTCGGATCGTAGACGATGACCACGCAAAGCCTTGCCTGGGAAGGCCAGCCACGCACCAACTTCCGGCGCGTCGCGCTCACCGGCTATGCGGCGATAGCGCTGCTGGTCGGCTGCTTCGGCTATTGGGCGGCGACCGCGCCCTTGTCCGGCGCGGTGATCACGCAGGGCACGATCTCGGCGACAGGCGGAAACATCCTCATCCAGCATCCCGAGGGCGGCATCGTGGACAAGCTGCTGGCCCATGAAGGCGACCGCGTGCGGCAGGGCCAGGATCTGGTCCTGCTCGACAAGACAGCCGCGCAGGCCGAGCTCAACCGGCTGACGCGGCAGTCGATCGCCCTCAGGGCAAGCGCGGCGCGGCTGGAGGCCGAGCGCGACGGACTGGACAGGCTGGCGCCGATCACCGAGGCGGCGCCGACGCCGTTCCAGCACGACTTCGAAGCCCTGGTCGGGGAGCAGCAGAAAGAGTTCGCCGCCAGGCTCGCCCGGTTCCGGTCGGAGCAATCGATTCTCGCGCAACGGGTCGCCATGCATCGCGAGTCGCTGCAGGGATTGAACGCCCAGCAACAGGCCATCCAGCAGCAGGCCGGCGTGGTTAAGAAAGAACTCGAAATCAAGACGAACCTCCTCGACAGGGGCCTCACCAACCGCACCGAATATTCGCAGCTTCTGCGCAGCGAGGCCGACCTCGTCGGCCAGGCCGGGGCGCTGGAGGCGGACCTCGCCTCGGCCAAGACGCAGATCGTCGAAGCCCAGGACCAGACCGAACGCCTGACGACGCAGCGGGTCGAGGACGCGTTGACCAAGCTGGATGAGCTTCGCACCAAGCTCGCCGATATCGGGGAACAGACGCGGACGGCCGAGGCGGTGCTCGAGCGTACGACGATCAAGGCGCCGACCGCCGGGATCGTGGTATCGTCGACCTACAACTCGAAGGGCAGCGTGATCGCCCCCGGCGAGAAAATCATGGAGATCCTGCCCACCGCATCGGGCCTGATCGTCGACGCGCGGCTGCGACCGCGAGACGTCGACCTGGTTCGCGTCGGCCAGCCGGCGAAGCTCAGATTGTCCGCCTTGAACTCGCGCCTGACGCCCGAGGTTTCAGCCACAGTGACGCAGATTTCCGCGGACCGGCTGATCGACGAGGCAACGCACGAACCCTATTTTCGTGCCAAGCTGAAGATTGCCGACGCCCTGCCGCCCGGCGTGAGGGCCGAGCAGCTCTATCCTGGAACACCGGTCGAGGCCTTCATCAACACCGGTGACCGGACCTTCTTCGAATATCTCGCGCGGCCGATGCTCGATTCATTCGCCCGCGCCTTCACGGAGCAGTAGGCGTCGCGGCGGACGCCACTACGGCGCCATTTCGGAAGTCGACCGCGACGGACGGCCGCTGCCTTCGACCGTGCGCCGGGATATCTTGTTTGAGGGCGAGACCATCGCGTAGACGAACCGCGCTCCGAGCTCGCAAGGCGCAATCGACGAGCGGCAACGGCGAGCAGAGGCGCGAAGGCTTCTGGTGGTCAGGCAGGAAGATCCCGCCATTTTACCATCCGCTCGCGCAGGTCGACGACCTCGCCGTCTGCGGTGAAGGACCCATCTCCCCTGTGGTGTAGTGTCCGCCGCTCCTCCCGGTCGGGATCGATCCAGATCCTGACAGCCTCGAGAAGGAACAAGTTGTAGGTCTCGACCATGCTGTCGTCGGCAATTCGACACTCGATATTGGCGAGACATTCGCCGATAAGAGGCGCCCCCACGTCCCGGGCGGGAAGGCGTGACAGCCCGAATTTCTCGAATTTGTCGACCTCCTTGCCCGAGCAGTTGCCTATGTCCACGACCGTACGGGCAAGATCGACCGTGGGGATCGCAATCACGCATTCGCGGGTTTCGCGCAAGGCTCCGTAGCTATGGTCCCAGGGTCCGATGACGCATCCAATCAGCGGCGGCGCGTGTTGGACCATCATGTGGAAGCCCATCGTCATCACGTTCGGTTTGCCATTTAGAGCGGTCGTGACCAGGACGATGGGGCCAGGTTCGAGCAGTCGGTAGGCATGGGATGCGGGCATTTCCTTCATGTGAGTTCTCCTTGCGATTTGATGGCGCCCGCAAGATCCTTAGCCGCGACGCCGACACAACAACCGCGGACAGGCAAGGCGCGATGCCGCCCCACCGGGGTGGCCGGCTCAGCGTGCCGTCAGACCACCAAATACGGTCTCAACGACCGCCTCGATGTAGGCGTCGGAGATGTCGGAGTTGGCGTGTGGAACGAGCAGCCGGTGATAGATCGGGCCATATAGAGCATCGAGCACGACATCCGGATCCAATCCGGGTCTCAGTTCACCGTTCGCCATGCCGCGCCGAACGATCTCGCGGGCAATCCGCCGCCGCGGCTCGACCCAACGCATCTTTACGGCATCCAGCAGCCTTTCATCGGTTTGCGCACGGCCCAGCAGCGGCCGCATGATCCTGCCCTGCTTACCGCGGTAAGCCCGTGCCAGCAGTTTCATGGACGCCGCAAAGCTCGCGCGCGCAGTCGCCTTCTCCTGGATTGGCGCCGCCTTTGTCACTTCGGTGAGAAACGCATCCATCACGATTGCCGAGACATTCGGCCATCGGCGGTAGATGGTCGTCTTGGCTACGCCAGTCCTTTCCGCGATGCCTTCAATCGTCAGGGCGTCGAATCCTACCTCTTCGCCCAGGTCCAGCGCGGCGCGCAGAATCGCCGCCGTCGCATCCGCGCCGCGCTGGCGCGGATGCGCGACCTTCGCCGTTTCCAATCGAACATTCCTTTGCATCGTCGCTTCCCATGCGGTCCGTCTGGCCAAAGCAAGCAGCAGACTCGCGCCTCTGATCCCGCCCAAACCCCCGAATCGGCTTGATAAGTGTACGCTACGTATCGTGGTTGACAAGTGTACGCTACGTATCGTAGCTTTTGCAACGGGCTACCTGGGCAAAGCGCGGTCTCCGCAGATCCTGGTGAATGAAGCAGGTGCTGCGGTCTGACCGTCCTGAACGGAGGACGATGCATGGCTTCAGTTCATATGCGGACACGCGGTCGCAAACAGCCGAGTTCGGCGGCTGCGGACAATTCACCGACCCACATTGCGGGTAACCAAAGCGGCACATCCAAGCGATACTCGGTGGAGCTTCGGGTCAACGGCGAAATTCACGCGCTCGAGCTTGATCCCCGCACGACGCTGCTCGACGCCCTGCGCGAACACTTGCATCTTACGGGGAGCAAGAAGGGTTGCGACCAGGGCCAGTGCGGCGCCTGTACCGTCCTGGTCAATGGGCAGCGTATCAACAGCTGCCTCACCCTCGCCGTCATGCATGAGGGCGACGCGATCACGACCGTCGAGGGACTGGGCACGCCCGATCGGATGCATCCGATGCAGGCCGCCTTCGTCGATCACGACGGCTTTCAGTGCGGCTACTGCACGCCGGGGCAGATCTGTTCGGCGGTGGCAATGCTGAACGAAGCCGCAGCCAGCATTCCAAGCCATGTCACGGCCGATCTCACTGCACCAGTCGTGCTGAACGAAACGGAAATCCGTGAACGCATGAGCGGCAACATTTGCCGCTGCGCCGCATATCCCAACATCATCGAAGCGATCCACACGGTTGCAGGAGGACGGCCATGAAAGCCTTCACCTACGAACGCCCGGCCAGCGCGGCCGAGGCCGCGGCCGCGGCGGCGCGTACTCCTGGCTCAAAATTCATTGCCGGCGGCACCAATCTGCTGGATCTGATGAAGCTCCAGATCGAAACGCCCACGCATCTTGTCGACGTCAACAACATCGGCCTCGATCGGATTGAGCCAACCGACCAGGGCGGCCTGCGCATCGGCGCGCTTGTCCGCAACACCGATCTTGCTGCCGATCCTCGGATCCGCGGGGATTACGGCGTGCTGTCCAGGGCGATTGTCTCCGGCGCCTCCGGGCAGCTCCGCAACAAGGCGACAACTGCCGGCAATTTGCTGCAACGAACACGGTGCCCCTTTTTCTACGACACCGATATGCCATGCAACAAACGCTCGCCGGGCATGGGCTGCGCCGCGATCGGGGGGCTCAACGCCAATCACGCTATTCTCGGCGCCAGCGAAGCTTGCATCGCGACGCATCCTTCAGACATGGCTGTCGCCATGCGGGTGCTGGACGCGGCCGTGGAAACTGCGGCGCCAGGAGGGGCAACGCGCAGCATTCCGATTGCCGACTTCCATCGCCTGCCGGGCAATACGCCGCATATCGAGACCGTACTGGAGCCGGGCGAGTTGATCACCGCGGTGACGCTGCCGAAACCACGCGGTGGCGTGCAGCTTTATCGCAAGGTCCGTGAACGCGCGTCATACGCGTTCGCCACGGTCTCGGTGGCGTTGATTGCCAAGGTCGAGGAGGGCCACCTCACCGTCGACCGGCTTGCCTTCGGCGGTCTCGCACACAAGCCTTGGCGCGTCGAACAGGCCGAGCGGACCGTCGCCGACGCCGACTCGATCGCCGACATTGTGCTCGCCGGCGCCAGGCCAACCGGACAGAACGCCTACAAGCTGCCGCTCGTCCGACGGACACTCTCGGCTACTCTCGAACACGCACGCGAAGGAGCTTCCAGATGATCGGCCCCGGCATCAACCGCATCGACGGCCCGCTAAAAGTCACCGGGCGCGCTGTGTATTCCTACGAGCGGCAGGACCCGGGCCAACCGTTCTACGGTTTCATCCGCGGCGCGGCGATCGGAAAGGGCAAGATCACCCACATCGACACCGCGGAAGCCGAAATGGCACTTGGCGTGCGCCTGGTGCTGACCCATCGAAACGTTCCCAAACAGGGGGCGTTCGTCAACAAGCCGACGATCTTCGACCGGCCGCATCCGCAGCTGACCAGCGACCGGATCGCGTATTTTGGCGAGCCGGTGGCGTTTGTCGTCGCGGACACCTTCGAACAAGCTCGCGCCGCCGCGGATCTTGTGAAAGTGACCTATACGCATGAAGACGGCGCCTTCGATCTTGCCACTCACGCCGATCGGGCAGAACCGCAAGCGACCCTCAGCATCGGCCTTCCGGGCGAGACGCGCTTCGGTGACCTGGAGGCAGCGATGTCGGCCGGACCGGTGACCGTCGACCAGACCTACACGACGCCATACCACTTCTCGCAGCCGATGGAGCCGCATGCCTGTCTCGCCGACTGGCGCGACAACCATCTCACCGTCTATCTGGCGACGCAGACCGTCGCGCAAAATCGCATCGCCCTTGCCGAAACGCTGGGATTGACGGCCGATCAGGTGACCGTCGACGCGGCCTTTGTCGGCGGTGGGTTCGGCTCCAAGCTTTATCTCCACGCCGAGGCCGTTCTCGCGGCGCTGGCCGCGCGCGCGCTGGCCCACCCGGTCAAGGTCGCCTTAACGCGCCGGCAGGTCTTCACCCTCACCGGGCATCGGCCAGAAATGATCCACCGCGTGCGCCTGGCGGCGACACCGGACGGCCAACTCACCGGCCTCGGACACGACGTCAATCTTCAGGCGACTGAAGGGGAACCGTGGATCGAGCAGGCCGCGACAGTGGCGCGCTCGCTCTATGCCGCGCCGAACCGCCTGACTCGGCACTCGATCACCAATCTCGATCTCAAAGCGGCTGAAGCGGTGCGCGGCCCCGGCGAACTGCCGGGCCTGCTGGCCTTCGAAACCGCAATGGACGAGCTGGCCTATGCGCTCGATATCGATCCCGTGGAATTGCGGCTCAAGAACGACACCGCGACCGATCCTGAGCTGGGCGTGCCGCTGAACGGACGGCGGCTCGCGGACTGCCTTCGCGAAGGTGCCAAGCGCTTCGGCTGGGACCAGCGGCCGAAGACGCCAGGTAGCCGTCGCGAGGGAAATCATCTGGTCGGCTACGGCATGGCGGCGGGAATCCGAATGCATTTTCAGGGGCCGACGGGCGCCATCGTCCGCATCGAGCCGGACGGCCGTGTGATCGTGCGCTCCGACACGCCCGACATCGGCACCGGCACGTACACCATCGCCTGCCAAATCGCGGCGGAAGCGTTGGGGATCGGCGTGAATCTGGTGACGGCACAACTGGCGCATTCGGATTTTCCGCCGAGCGCCGGCGCCGGCGGCTCCTGGGGAGCGTCCAACCTGTCGATCGCGGTCGACCGGGCCTGCCAAGAGATCAGGAACAAGATCGCCGAAGCTGCTGGTCCGGGGGCCGTTCCCAACGACATCCTCGCCGATGTCGGCCGCTGGTTTCCACAAGGCCTTGAAGCCACAGGACAAACTATTGGCCAAGCCGACGATCCGAACTTCAAGAATTATTCCCAGAACACCTATGGCGCGGCGTTCGCGGAAGTCCTTGTCGATGTCGCAACCGGCGAAATCCGTTTGCGGCGCATGACCGGCGTGTTCGCGGCGGGCCGCATTATCAACGCCAAGACGGCGCGCTCGCAGTTGATGGGCGGCATGATCTGGGGCGTCGGCTCGGCACTGCACGAGGCCGCCCATGTTGATCGGCGCCACGGCAATTGGGTGAACGGCGATCTCGCCGAATATCTGATGCCGGTGCACGCCGATATTCCGGCCATCGAGACGGTGCTGCTCGACGACTATGACGAACACGCCAACCATCTCGGCATCAAGGGCGTTGGGGAACTTGGAGTCTGCGGCACGGGAGCGGCGGTCAGCAACGCGGTATTCAACGCCACCGGGATACGAGTCCGGGATTTTCCGATCACCCTGGCCAAGCTGCTCCCGGGACTTCCGCCGATGAGGACGGCAGCGTGACCACTCAGCGGCCAAAGCAACCGGACGAGGAGCGCTAGGCGCGGGGACTGCGGATCCTGCGCCGGATCGGCGGCGGGCCGCAAGCTCGGCCCGCCGCGCACAAATCAATATCGGCTGGATGATCGTTGCGGCACTGTGGGTGAGCAGGTTTGGCGTAGCGCCCCGGCCCGCCGCCAGGCCTCTGCCGATCCTCAAGCAAATCAGGCCCAAGACCAACGAAGGAGCAGATAAAAGAGCATTGGTATTATCGGAGTCGGAGCCCGAAAGGACGCCTTGCCGTCCGATGCTCAGAACGTTGACGCAAACATCACGTCAGAAACTGTCTGGCTAGACCTCTGATGTTGGGACTTTTTTACGAAAGAGCGACTTGAATGTAGCGTCTACCTTGAATCTTTCCCGAACCCGCCTCGCGAAGAAGAAGACCTGAAGCACGTTGCACGCGGCCGCTGCGGCGGCGAGCAAATAAGGTCCTCCGACCAAAATGCCGACGCTACATAGAGCAACTGTCGCTACACCTGTGACGAGAGTGATACGGAAGGCGACTTTTTCGTCGCCCAGAACCATCAGCAAAATGCCCGATGAACCGCCGAGAACATGCCCTAGTTGACCGGCGCCCAGGATCAGGGCGAGCCAAAGAGAGTTTTCATAATGTGGATTCCAAAGATGGACCAAGGTGTAGCCGAGCACCGCGAGGCCGGCATACATGAGAAAAGTCAGCAGGGTCGCCACTGAGACCAGGAGCCGCAGCGCCTTCTGGAGTCCTGTACGATCGTCGAGTGTCCAAAGGTGAACGGCTGAGGGCGCAAAGGCCGAATTGGCTATGCTCAGCGGCATTATGAGCACTGTCGAAATCCGTAGGGCGATGCCGTATTGCGCGATCTCCTGTAGACTGCTGAGCAGCGTCAACAGGATCATGTCCACCTGAGACAACCCAAACAATACTAACGTTGTCGCCAGATTGGGCAGGGTCCGGCGGATGATCGCTCCAGCGCCAATGGGCTCTTTGGCCACTTGGCTCCAGCGCCGGCACGACGAGGAAATGCTGAACGCTCCAACCCCCGCGGCAATTGCGTATCCAGCAAAACTGCAAAGGAGCACCTGATGCAAGCTTGGTTGCAGTCGAGTGGTTAGGGCGAAAGCTAGAAAGAGGGCAACCGCGGTGCTCGGAAACGCCATAAGAAACGCCGAACTCCTGATCGAGTGAATTGCTCTGAGCAATTCCACCTGGACTGCTCCAAGTGCGGCGCACGGAATTTGCAGCGCAACTATTGCCAGCACTCCGCTCCAAGCCGTGACGTTTGCCCCTGAGGGAATCCACCGGTCTGCAAGCCAAAAGGCGCACGCGACTATGAGGCCAAACCCGCCGACGATTCCTTGGATCCGCATGATGGCGTCACGCGCACGTCCGAAATCGCCTCGCGCCGCGGCGGCCGAAACCAGTGCCGGCGCCGTGAACGTAAGACCCATCATCGCCAGAATTGCGAACCCGGCTGTGAGAATCTGAGCGATGAAGTAGATGCCAACCTTGTCTTGCGGTAAGGCGAGGGGGAGAAGAAGCGAGCTGCCTAGTCCGGCTGCCAGTATTGCTATTCGGCCGGCCGCCGCCGCTCCGCTGGCCCTCAACATGGAAGGCAGCTTCGCTCTCCTAAGCACGCCGGAGAGTTCGGTCATTGCCGCGCGCTCATACGGCCGCCGAATGGTCTTCGAGGGCTCGGGGCGGAGGTCCGTAGCGAGGCCAAACCCCGCGCTCGTCGCTCTCGATCCCATAACAGGCAGCGTTCGGAACAGCACTCATCCAACGAAATGACTTACCCATTCTGTCCGGGCAAAATGCTCCTTCAACTGGGCATAGTTCTTGATGATTTCAGATTGGGTACCGGACCGCTGCCTCCTGAACGGACTATGGAGCGAAACTTGGCGCAAATTGAGGAACTCCAGCGAGCGAGACACACCTGGCCCGTCTACCAACTCCTCGTAAGTAACATGCAGATTGGGCAGAGTCTCTACCATCCTTGAGAGCTCCAAATTCCATTCGGTCCATCGTTTGAACGCTTCTTCCACATCTGCCGGCTCCGCAGTGAAGCAGTTGACGGTCATTGAGCCGCGATCAGACCTCCAGGCACCATTGATAGTCGCAAGCTTGTACGAAATGTACTGATCCAGGAGATTCTCGCGAGAAAGGCGGATAATCCTGTACCCAAAAGTCTTAAACGCGTCCCTCGCATCAGGATGTTCTATCAGCGAGAGATATGGCATCTTGAATCCGATGACGTCGCTGTTCTTCCTGTGCAGCCTTTTCTCAAGGTAAGTCGCGGCGTCTTTCTGGCGGGAGTTCCTGAACGATATGGTGCGTCGCCTGAGCACGTCAGCCAGCAAGCGTGCCGTCGGCGAGAACAATTCACCTTCGCACGTCGCGTCTGGATGGGAGTCTATCAGCCCTTGGAGATAGCTGGACCCTTGCCTGCCTACGAAAACTATCGCAAAAAATGTTCGGTTTCTCATTGCCCTTGGGAATTCTGCGACCTCGACGGTCTCGCTTGGTTGGCGACTTCTAGCAATCCTGCCCAGCTTGCAACAGGCCAACAGCAGCCGACGGCAAATTTTGGGGCTTTATCCAAAGGCAGCAGCAAGCTTTATAGCGTTGAAGTGGTGGGACTACTTCAACAGACGTGCCAGGCGTTCTGGCCCATTGCCCACGGCTAGACAGATTTCCGACCGGACTGGGATTGTTGTAGGACCGTGAATTTTCAACGGCCCGCAAGCAAGGAGGCGAAGATTTTGAAGGCAGGAACAGCTGGGAAGACCGAAGATTTGAAAATGGTCGTCGAACAGGAAGCGACGCTCCTTTTCGCATGCTTCGATGAACAGTGTGCGTTCGAGATTGGCTGTGCCATCCGCGCGAGCGCGATCGTAGAGAGGCAAGGTATCGTGGTCGATATCCGTCTCTGGGACCGGCAGCTGTTCCACGCTGCTCTGCCAGGCTCAACCGCCGCCACCGCGGAATGGGCGCGGCGCAAGCTTAATACCGTCAGGATGTTCCAAAAGAGCAGTTATCGCATGGCCTTGGAGCAGCAGCGTGAGGACAGAACCTTTCCGCCGGGATACGGGCTCGATCCGGCAGACTACGTCCTGGCCGGCGGAGCGTTCCCCATACACGTCCAGGGGGTGGGTGTGGTCGGCGCGATTGCCGTTTCGGGTCTTAGTCAACGCGCCGACCACCAATGCGGGGTGGCAGCCCTTTGTGAATACCTTGGCAAAGACAAGAAACGGCTGGCTTTTGACCCGGCCTAACTCACCGCGGCACTGCCCCCGTAAATGCGCTCCGAGCTATCAGCCAAGTATGTTTTAGCGCCTTGAGTGATGCAAGTGTGGGCGGATGCAACGCTGCTGCGGCAAGCCGGCGCAGGGCGATCCCTGTTCGGCCCGAACGCCCATGAATTGCTGCCGAAAGCAGACTTGCATTAGCCCGAGTTTCGCGTTCCCACCTCCGGATATCGTCTGGCAGGTCGTGCCGCCGAAAGAAGGCATCGACCATGCGCCGCGGCTCTTCCCCCCTTTCGAATGGGACAGCTCTGTATGTCGTCGAAGCACTATGCATCCGAAACTCGGCGAGCACCGCCGGCAGGTGATGGAAACTTCCCTGCAATCCCAAGCGGAGGAAGAAATCCAGGTCAGGAATTTGGCGTAGGTCGGAACGCCAGCTACCGGCCTTCTCGTAGGCGGCGCGTCGAAAGAGCGCGCCAGGGCCTGGCAAGCAATGGAGCTTGGCAAAGAGCGCGCGTCGTGAATAGTCCGGTGGTCGGAGCGTTGACCGGAGGACCGACCTTTCATCTATAATGTGAAAATCAGGGTAAACGAGAACGACTTCTGGACGCGCCATTAGCTCCTCGACGCATCGCCGGATAGCAGCAGGGCGAAGCCGGTCGTCCGCGCTAACATAGCCAAGCACCTCTCCGGTGCTCATCGCCCATCCCACCGTCATGGCGGCACTTTGACCAGCGTTGACTTGGCGGTGCAGTTTCACTTTCCCGGAGAAGGTGGCGGCGATGTCGCTGGTGGCGTCGGTAGAACCGTCGTCCACCACGGTGATCTCTAAGTTCGGGTAATCCTGAACGAGCAGACTCTCGATCGTCTCGCCAATATAGTCAGCCGCGTTGAAGGCGGGAACGACCAAAGAAACCCGCGGCATCCTATCCAAATTCATTTCCAAGGCGCTCATTTGAGACGTTTTTGCTGCTTGCTGCTTCTCTTGAAAGTTGCCGAACCGAGACAATCCTAATC
>NZ_VFUX01000025.1:0-108213 GCF_006441275.1 Mesorhizobium sp. B2-4-17
CGACCAGGAATATCGCTGCCCGCGTAAGCCTGGCGGCGACCGATTGAGAGACGGGAGGTGGCAAGCTTGAAACCATGGCCGATCCATCTGGCAGGCATTTCGGGGCACGATCGTTGCATCAAACCCAAGCTTTGAACTCAGTGCAACTTGATCGATTTTCAGCTCCGCGATCAACAGCCCCTAGTCCATGTCCCGGAACGCGTGTCCGTCGGCGGCAAGGCCTTCGACGACGCTCGGCGGCAACAAATCCTGTGCGGCGGTGCCGTCGAAGACCCATTCCTTCGGATCGGCGAAATCGGGAAGACCGGCGCCCTTGCGCACGTAGAGACCTATGCCGGGCTTCTTGACGTTGATGTAGAGATCATATTCTGGCATCGACACAACCTTTTCGGGTGGACAGGAGTGGGACCGGAATGGGCCGGCCACTTCCAGCACGGCGTCGCAAACGCCTGCGGCTGCGGCCAACAGTCGATCGTCAAGCAACCGCCATGCCAGTTCGAACGATCAATGACATCAATCATTTGAGCTTCGCATTCCGGCCGACCGGGGACAATATGTCCAATCGCTTGGACAGTCTGGCCGTTTGGCTTCGCGTGGCTGAATGATGGTAGCGAAAGCTTCTCGCCGTGCATCTTCATTGGCCTAGAACGATGCTCCCAACTGCGAGACAGCCGGCCGCCGCCAGCACCACGCAGCCCAACCGCATCATGGCTATTATCGCCGACTTGCCCGGCGAATGAACGTAGTCCTCGATGATGACCTGCAGGCCGAGGCCTGTGTGGTAGAAGCTCGCAACGAGGAGCAATACCATCATTGCCGCCGAAATCGGGCTTCGCAGCCAACCAACGAAGGCGACATAATCGCTCGCGCTGTGAGCAACAATCGAAGCGAGAAACCACAATGTCAGAGGGATGAGCGCAACCGCAGACAGACGCTCCCTCCACCAGTGCCTTGCGCCCTCCTTCATGTGAACCTCATTGCGTGAGTGGAGCGGATAGCAAACGATGCTGCCAAGCACTCTTCATTGTTGGATCAAGAGCCGTGCGCTCCCCCACACGACCACGGTCAGGACAACGCTTGCCACCACCACGCTCCAACCCGATACATAGATCGTGGCGAGTTCGAAGCCGAAGCCTGCATCCCAGACAAGATGACGAATGCCGCCGCACAGGTGAAACAGAAGGGCAAAGACGAACAGCGCAAGCCCCGCCTGCCCGAACGGAGATGCCAGCATCCATTGCGCATACCTGTAGCTCTCCTCGCCATTCGCGGCGGCAAGCAGCCAAAACACCAGACCGACCGCGCCCACACTCGCAACAACGCCGCTGATCCGATTGGCGATCGAGAAGACGGAGGTGAGCTGAGGCCGGTAGACCTGTATATTGGGCGACTTCGGCCGCCGTTTCCGGCTTACCCCGTTCTGCATGGCTAACCCTTGCTGCCTTGGGCTTTTTCGACCTGGCGTTCGACAATCATTTTCTTGATTTCGGCAATCGCCCTGCCAGGATTCAGCCCCTTGGGGCAGGTGCGCGTGCAATTGAGGATCGTGTGGCAACGGTAGAGACGAAACGGGTCATCGAGCCGATCCAGCCGTTCTGTCGCGGCCTCGTCACGACTGTCGGCAAGCCACCGCCAGGCCTGCAAAAGGGCTGCCGGCCCCAGAAAGCGATCACCGTTCCACCAATAGCTTGGGCAGCCCGAGGAGCAGCAGAAACACAGGATACACTCGTATAGTCCATCGAGTTTCTGACGCTCCTCGATCGACTGGATCCGCTCCACCTCGGGTTCCGGCGATTTCGACGTCAGCCACGGTTGGACCGCCTCGTATTGCTCATAGAGATGCGTCAGGTCAGGCACCAGATCCTTTATGATCTGCAGGCCCGGCAGCGGATAGATCGGACAGGGCTCGTCCGTCTCGGAGATAAAACGCGTGCAGGCGAGCCAGTTGGTTCCATCGATGTTCATGGCGCAGGAACCACAGACGCCTTCACGGCACGAGCGGCGGAATGCAAGCGTCGGATCGACCTTGTTCTTGATCCAGATCAGCGCATCAAGAACCATCGGCCCGCAATTGTCGAGATCGACCTCAAATCGGTCGATCGACGGATTGAGGCCGGAATCGGGATTGTAGCGATACACGTCGAAAGCCTTTGTGCGGCGTGTCCCATGCGGAGCCGGCCAGCTGCGGCCACGCTCGATGCGCGAGGCGGCAGCCAGGCCAAAGTTCCTCGACACCGGAAAGCGCTTCAGCAGGGCGAAACGAGGGAGTTGGTCCGAAGATCGAATGATCATTGCGTGCCTCTCACTCCGCGTCGGCCGATCCAGCCGAGAGGGGCCTGCCCGCAATCTGGACAAGGCTCTGGTCCGGAACGGACGAAGATCGCAGCGCCCGTCAGCCGGCGCCACCCGGCTGCTTTTGCCTAAGTTTGCCGAGGAGCCTCTCAGCCGCCAGTTCCGACGACGCCGGGTTCTGGCCTGTGATCAGCAGCCCATCGCTTACAGCGAACGGCGCCCAATCGGGGCCGCGCTCGAAATGAGCGCCATTGGCCTTCAGCATGTCCTCGACCAGAAACGGCACAACTTTCGTCAACCCGACTGCAGCCTCCTCGCTGTCGGTGAAGCCCGTCGCGTGTTTGCCGCGCACGACCGGTTCGCCGGTCCGCGGATCCCGCGCGTAGCGCAACACGCCTGGCGCATGGCAGACGGCCGCGACCGGCTTGCCGGCCGCCAGCGCGCGCTCGATCAACTGGATCGAATGCTTGTCCTCGGCGAGGTCCCACAATGGGCCATGGCCGCCCGGATAGAATACCGCGTCATAGTCATCGATCGACACATCGGCGAGCTTCCGCGTCGCGGCGAGTTCGGCCTTCGCGGTTTCGTCGGCGTTGAAGCGGCGCGTCGCGTCGGTCTGCGCGGATGGATCGCTGCTTTTCGGATCAAGCGGCGACGGCCCGCCCTTCGGCGACGCCAGCGTCAGCTCCGCTCCCGCATCCTTGAACGCGTAGTAGGGCGCGGCCAGTTCCTCGAGCCAGAAACCTGTCTTCTTGCCAGTGTCGCCGAGCTTGTCGTGCGACGTCAGAACCATAAGGATCTTCATGATCGGGCATCTCCTTCGGGGGCATCGCGCGGCAGCATCCGCGACGATCCAGGCGGGCCGATGCGGCGGCGCGTATCGTGGGCGCAGCGGCAGCTCATCACAGCGGGACTGGTCGCCCCGACGGCTCTTCCTCCAGGGTCACGGCAATGTCGGCATTCGCGGAGAGGCGAACCTTGTTCCCCTCGACGCCTGCCACGAAGCCGATCTCGATGTAATGGTGATGGCCCTTATGCGCGCCGAAACTGTCGCTCTTCTTCAGCTTGATGCGGTCGCCTTCCATTCGATCGACCGTGCCGACATGCACGCCGTCGGCCCCGATTACTTCCATGCCTTCCCTGATCTTGTCCGTCATCACAATTTCTCCTCTTCAACCTCTTAATCGGTGGTACCGCGTCATTTTCACGGCAGCGGTGGTGAAACGTCTCGGCGCGTTTCTTGCCGGCTTCAAAGCGGATCCAGTTCATCCTCATCGACGATCACCGGCTTCTTGCCATTGAAGGTCAGCCCGTCCTTGCCGGCGGAGATCTTCACCGTCGACCCGTCGCGCACGTCGCCGGCCAGTATCATCTCGGCCAGCGGATCCTGGACATAGCTCTGGATCACCCGCTTCAGCGGACGCGCTCCATAGGCCGGATCCCAGCCCTTGTCGGCGAGCCAGCTTCGCCCTTTCGCATCGAGCGAAACCTCGATCTTGCGGTCGTCCAGGATTTTCCGCAGACGCGCGAACTGAATTTCGACGATCCGCCCCATCTCGCTCTTTTGCAGCCGGTGGAACAGGATGATGGCGTCGATGCGGTTGAGGAATTCCGGGCGAAAATGCGCTCGCACCATGGCCATCACCTGCTCGCGCACTGCGCTCGTTTTTTCACCTTCCGGCTGGTTCACGAGATACTCGGCGCCGATATTGGACGTCATGATGATCAGCGTATTGCGGAAATCGACCGTACGGCCCTGACCGTCGGTCAGGCGTCCGTCGTCGAGCACCTGAAGCAGGACGTTGAACACATCCGGGTTCGCCTTCTCGATCTCGTCGAAAAGCACGACCTGATAGGGCCGGCGGCGCACGGCTTCCGTCAGCACGCCGCCCTCGTCATAGCCGACATAGCCCGGAGGCGCACCGATCAGCCGCGCGACCGAATGTTTCTCCATGAACTCCGACATGTCGATGCGGACCATCGCCGTCTCGTCGTCGAACATGAATTCCGCCAGCGCCTTGGCCAACTCGGTCTTGCCGACGCCGGTCGGCCCGAGGAACATGAAGGAGCCTATCGGTCGGTTCGGATCCTGCAGGCCGGCACGAGCACGGCGCACGGCCGTCGATACCGCTCTTACGGCCTGCGCCTGTCCGATGACGCGATTGCCGATCATCTCCTCCATGTGGAGAAGCTTCTCCTTCTCGCCCTCCAGCATCTTGTCGACCGGCACGCCGGTCCAGCGCGATACCACCTGGGCTATACTGTCGGCGGTAACCGTCTCGCTGATCGAGGTATTCTCACTGGCTTCGACGGCGGCGAGCTTACGCTCGAGCTCCGGGATCACACTGTAGGCAAGTTCGCCTGCCCGCTGGTATTCGCCCTTGCGCTGCGCATTGGCAAGCTCAGTGCGGAACTGCTCGAGGTCGCCTCTCATCTTCTGTGCATCGGACAGCTTGCCCTTCTCGGCCTGCCACTTCGATGTCAGGTCGGCCGACTTCTTTTCGAGCTCGACCAATTCCTTGTCCAATGCCTGGAGACGGCTTTTGGAGCCGAAATCCTTTTCTTTCTTCAGCGCCTCCTGCTCGATCTTGAGGCGGACAATCTCACGGTCGAGGGAGTCCAGTTCCTCCGGCTTGGAATCGACCTGCATCTTGAGCCGTGCGGCCGCTTCGTCAACGAGATCGATGGCTTTGTCCGGGAGGAAGCGATCCGTGATGTAGCGGTTCGAAAGCGTGGCGGCCGCCACCAGCGCTGAATCCGAGATCCGCACCCCGTGATGGAGCTCGTACTTCTCCTTGAGCCCGCGCAGGATCGAGATCGTGTCTTCCACCGTCGGCTGCGCGACGAACACCGGCTGGAAGCGCCGCGCCAGCGCCGCGTCCTTCTCGACATGTTTGCGGTATTCATCGAGCGTGGTTGCACCGATGCAATGCAGCTCGCCGCGCGCCAGTGCCGGCTTCAGCAGGTTCGATGCATCCATCGCGCCGTCCGTCTTTCCAGCGCCGATCAGCGTGTGCATCTCGTCGATGAACAGGATGATGCCGCCGGCGGCGGCGGTGACTTCGTTGAGCACCGCCTTCAGCCGCTCCTCGAACTCGCCGCGATATTTTGCGCCGGCGATCAATGCGCCGAGGTCGAGCGCAAGCAGATGTTTATGCTTCAGGCTCTCCGGCACGTCGCCATTGATGATCCTCAGCGCTAATCCCTCGACGATGGCGGTCTTGCCGACGCCCGGTTCGCCGATCAGCACGGGATTGTTCTTGGTACGCCGAGACAGCACCTGGATCGTGCGGCGGATCTCCTCGTCGCGGCCGATGACCGGATCGAGCTTGCCCGCGCGGGCAGCGGCTGTGAGATCCCGTGCGTATTTTTTCAGCGCGTCATAGGCATTCTCCGCCGAAGCGCTATCGGCGGTGCGCCCCTTGCGCAGCGCATTTATTGCCGCGTCGAGGTGTTGCGGCGTGATGCCGCCCTGGGCGAGCAGTTTTCCTGCCTCGCCGTGCTTGTCCGCCGCGAGCGCCTGCAGAAGCCGCTCCACTGTCACGAAGCTGTCGCCGGACTTCTCCGCGGCTTGCTCCGCGGCGGTAAAGAGGCGCGCGGTCTCGGGCGCGAGATACACCTGTCCCGCACCGGCGCCCGTAACCTTCGGCAATTTCGCCAGCGCTTCCTCGGTCGCGTTCAGGATCGCGCGCGAATTGCCGCCCGAGCGATCGATCAACCCGGCGGCAAGGCCCTCGCTGTCATCGAGCAGGACCTTGAGGATATGAACGGGCGTGAATTGCTGATTTCCCTCTCGCTGCGCCAGTGATTGCGCAGACTGGATGAAGCCCCTCGCTCGATCGGTGTATTTCTCTGCATTCATTGCGCTACCTTTCAAGGCAACAGGATCTGTCCAGGGCGCGCTGCCGTCGAGCACACCGCATCATTGCTCGATGGCAGACGGCAACGTCGATGGCGCTCGCGGATCTAAGAGGATGCGGCCACGTCCTCGGCCGGCTTGTCGGCCACCATGGCTTCGGTTGTGATCATCAGCCCGGCGACCGACGCTGCATTCTGCAAGGCGCTGCGAACCACTTTCAGCGGATCGATAATGCCCTCCTGGTACAAATTTCCGAAGGTGTCGGTCTGGGCATTCCAGCCATAACCAAAGTCGCCTGTCGCTCGCACTTTGCCGACGATGACCGACCCTTCGTCTCCGGCATTTTCCGCAATCTGGCGAATAGGCGCCTCAAGGGCTCGCCTTACGATTTGAATGCCATGGCGTTGATCGTCATTGTCGGTATGAATGCCATCGACCGCCTTGGCCGATTTCAGCAGCGCGACGCCGCCACCGGGCAGAATGCCTTCCTCGACCGCCGCGCGGGTCGCATGCAACGCGTCGTCGACGCGATCCTTCTTTTCCTTCACCTCCACCTCCGTCGTCCCACCGACGCGGATAACCGCAACGCCACCGGCAAGCCTGGCCAGGCGCTCCTCGAGCTTCTCGCGGTCGTAGTCGGACGTGGTGTCCTCGATCTGCCGTTTGATCTGGGCGACGCGGCTCTGTATGGCTGCCTTGTCGCCGGCGCCGCCGACAATGGTGGTGTTTTCCTTGTCGATGAGGATGTTCTTGGCCCTGCCAAGCATATCCAGTTCGACATTCTCGAGTTTCATGCCGAGATCATCCGAAACGACCCGGCCAGCGGTAAGAGTTGCGATGTCTTCAAGCATCGCCTTGCGGCGGTCGCCGAAGCCCGGTGCCTTGACGGCCGCGATCTTCAGGCCGCCGCGCAGCTTGTTGACGACCAGGGCTGCGAGCGCCTCCCCCTCGACGTCCTCGGCGATGATCAGCAATGGTTTGCCCGACTGCACTACCGCCTCCAGTAAAGGGACCATGGCCTGAAGATTGGAAATCTTCTTCTCGGACAGCAGAATATAGGCGTCCTCGAGTTCGACGACCATCTTGTCGGGGTTGGTGACGAAATAGGGCGAGAGATAGCCGCGGTCGAATTGCATGCCTTCGACTACTTCCAGCTCGGTGTCGGCGGTCTTGGCTTCCTCGACGGTGATGACGCCATCATTGCCGACTTTTTCCATGGCTTCGGCGAGGTAGCGGCCGATCTCGGCATCGCCATTGGCCGAAATGGTTCCGATTTGGGCTATTTCGTCATTCTTGACCACCTTCCTCGCATTTTTCTTCAGCTCATCGACGACAGCGTCGACCGCCTTGTCGATGCCGCGCTTGATATCCATGGGATTTGCACCCGTGGTGACCGCTTTTGCCCCTTCCCGCACGATCGCCTGCGCCAGCAGGGTCGCCGTCGTTGTGCCGTCGCCCGCTGTGCTTGCGGTTTTCGCAGCAACTTGGCTGACCATCTGCGCTCCCATGTTCTCGAACTTGTCTTCGAGCTCAACGGCCTTCGCGACGGTCGCGCCGTCCTTGGTAACACGCGGGGCGCCATAAGGGCGCTCTATAATGACGTTGCGGCCCTTCGGGCCGAGAGTTACCTTCACCGCATCGGCGAGAACATCGACTCCACGCAACATCTTGTCGCGGGCGTCGGTATCGAAAATCACATCTTTTACTGCCACGATGCTCTCCCTGACCAATTGTTCGATGGTTGGAAATTCAGTCCCACCAGTTGCACTTCATCAGTGCGATCGGCCTCTATCGGCCCTCGATGACCTCCAGGACGTCTGGCTCCTTTATGATCAATAGTTCTTCCCCATTGAGAACGATCTCTGTCCCAGACCATTTGCTGAAGAGAATGCGATCGCCGACCTCGACGCTGGGCTTGATCCGGTTGCCGGTTTCATCGCGAGCCCGGGACCAACCCCGACAACCTCGCCCTCCATCGGTTTCTCCTTGGCAGTGTCGGGTATGATGATGCCGCCGGCTGTCTTCTCATCCGCTCCGAGCCGACGGACCAGGATGCGGTCATGCAATGGACGGAAGGCCACGATGATCTCCTCCATGACAAAAAAATCTGCCGACAGACAAGGAGCAACGCTCGTGCCAGTTTGGGCGCGCAATGAAATCAAGCGGATATTGCCGATCTCTCGCTGGACATGGACAATATGTCGGGCGCGGGTAGGACAAAATGTCTCGAACCGACCTGCCGGTCAGCCTGCCTCGGGCAGCCAGACGGTAAACGTCGTTCCCTTGCCGAGTTCGCTCTCGACGGCGATGTTGCCGCCCTGTCGCGTCGTCAGCATCTGGCTGATCGAGAGGCCGAGCCCCGTGCCCTCGCGTGATTTGGTGGTGAAGAAGGGATCGAAAACCTTCTGCATCACCTCGGACGTCATGCCGGCGCCCGTGTCCGCAACCTCGATGGCCACGCCCTTGCGCTGATCGAAATCTCGGTCGCATGTCCGCAAGGTGAGCCGCCCGCCTTGCGGCATGGCATGAATGGCATTTACGATCAGGTTGACCAGGACCTGTTGAAGTTCCGTGCGGTTCATCATGATCGTGCGCGAGGCACGGTCCTCCCTCTCGACCCGTATCGTCTTCTTCCTGAGCAGATGCTGGACCAACGGCAGCGTGTCGGTGACGATGTTGGCCGCCGCGTAATGTTCGGTGTAGCCGGCATATTCCTGCGGTTTGGCGAACCGAAGCAGCTTGGTCACCATTTCGCTGATGCGGTTCATCTGCTCGTCGATCAGCCTGAATTCCGTCCCTGCGCTCTCGGCATTCGGGCCCATCAGATCGCGGATCACTTCAAGATTGCCCTGCATGACCGCGATCGGGTTGTTGATCTCGTGGGCAACACCCGCGGTGATCTCGCCGATCGCGGCAAGCTTTTCCGACATGACGAGTTGTTTGGTCGTCGTCTCCAACTGCGCCGCAGTCTGCTGGAGCTTGAGCGCGCGCTCCTCCACCCGCTGATTGAGCTCCTCGTTCCATCGGCGCAACTCCGCGTCGCGATCCTGGACCAGATCGAGCAGATGATTGAGATGCAGTGCCACCTGGCCGATCTCGTCCTTGTTCCTGATCGGCCCGGTTCGCGCGGCAAGATCGCCGCTTTCCACCCGCGCTATAGTGCCGGTCATGCGCTCGAGTGGTTTGAAGACGCTTCTTGCCCAGGTCAGGAACAGGGGGACCGTCGCGGCCACGGCCAGTACGAACGCGGCCGCGATCGTCAACAAAGTCTGGAACTTGGCATCGGTGAAGGGCCTCTGCAGAAATCCCACGTAAAGCATGCCGACGCGGCGATCGAAGCTGTCGAGGATCGGCTCGTAGGCCGAGATGTACCAGTCGTCGACGACGAACGCGCTGCCGAGCCATGTCCGCCCCTGGTCGAGGACGGCGTCCTTGACGGCCGCCGAGACCCGTGTCCCGATCGCCCGCTTGCCCTTGAACAGACCCACATTGGTACTGATGCGCACGTCGCCGAGGAACAGGGTCGCGGTTCCCTTGCTGCCATCGGGCAGGCCCGCCCCTTTGAAGGTGAGATCGTTGATCGTATCGACGAAGGCGAGGTTCTGGCTCAACAACATGCCGCCTATCAACGCGGCCTTGCGACCGTCGGGCAATGTCACGGGGCCCGCGGACTGGAGGACCAGCCCGCGCGTTTCGGCCGCGCGATCATCGGTGTCGGCGCTGCCGGTGGTCTTGACGAGGTCGATGCGTGCCCGTCGTGCGAGTCCGGGAGATATGGCTGCAAGCTCGCCGGGCTCGAAGACATCGATGTCCGTCTTCGGTTGACCGCGCAGGGCGGATACGACGATCGGCCAGTCCCAGCGGATCGAGACGGCAGCCATCGGGTATTCGCTCGCCACGACATGCCCGCCATCATCGATGACGTAGAGAAAATCGAAAACGTGTTTTCGTGCCGTCTCCTTCAGAAGCTCTGCAAAATTGCCGTCGGTATAGTCGCCCTTGACGAGCAGGTCTTGAAATCGGGCCGACTCAGCCACGGCGACGAGTTGGTCCTCGGTGTTCTGGAGTATCCTGGCCAGATATTGATGCGCGATCGTCAGATCGTCATTGACCTTGGATACCGTAATCGCATCGAATTTGGCGTTCCAGCGATAAATGCTGATGCCAAGCAGGAGCGGCAGGATGACTAGCATCGGCACGAGCGCGATCGCCAACAGGCGGGCGCGCACCGATAGTCGCTTCCCGCTCGCTAGCATTTGCACCGTCAAACATTCCAGCTTGCGCATTTTCGATCGATCGTCTTGCGCGAAATACCCAGCCGCCGCGCGGCTTCCTCGCGATCGCCGCCGACCCCATCCAGGACCGACAGGATGTGCTTGCGCTCTACGTCGGCCAGGCTCTCCTTTGCACCCTCCCGGTCGTCCTCATCATCGACCCGCGTGGCGATGTCTTGCGGAAAAGCACCAAGGATCACTGCCCGCTCAATAAGGTTTCGCAGTTCGCGGATATTGCCCGGCCAATCGTAGCGCAGCAGCGCAGCCCGCACACCAGCGTTTATCGCCACGGCGGGCATGCCAAGCTGGGAAACAAACGAACGCATGAAATACTCCGCCAATTCCAGCACATCGTTGCCACGGTCCTTCAGACGCGGCAAATGGATCTGGATGACGTTGATGCGGAAATAGAGGTCGGCTCTGAAGGTGCCTGCGTCAACACGCTTGGCAAGGTTGGCGTTGGTGGCAAAGATGAACCTCGCGTCGAATGGAACTTCGCGTTCCGAGCCGACCGGCCGGACGCGACGATCCTCGAGAACACGCAGCAGCTTTGTCTGTAGCACGAGCGGAAGCTCGCCTATTTCATCGAGGAAAATGGTGCCGCCATGGGCGTGCATGAACAGGCCCTCACGCGCCCTGCCTGCGCTGGTAAAGGCACCCTTCAAATGACCGAACAGCTCGCTTTCGATCATGTCTGCCGGGATTGCCCCGCAATTGATGGGCACGAAAAGCTTGTCGGAACGATCGGAAAGAGAGTGGAGAGAGCGGGCGGCCACCTCCTTGCCCGTCCCCGACATGCCGGTCAGCAGGACCGAGGTCGGCAGCGGTGCAACACGCGCAATCGTCTCGCGCACATGCTCGATCGCTTTTGAACTGCCGAGCAGCTTGTCGCGCAGCAATATCTCGTGCGACGGCGACCGTAGTTCGTGCCGCAGGACGTCATTCTCGCGCTGTAGTCGCATGCGATCCAGGCACCGGGCGACCGCATTCAGCAACTGATTTGAGCGGAACGGTTTCAGGATGAAATCGACGACGCCGGCGCGCAATGCTTCGATCGCCGCGTCCAGGTCGGCATAGGCCGTCATCAGGATCACGTCGGCAAAGAATCCGATTGCACGCTGCTGCGCCAGCCAATCAAGACCGTTCTGCTCGGGCATGATGTTGTCGAGTATGACGACGTCGAAATGGTGGCTGTCGACCTTGCGGGAGGCCTCCTTGGCGTCTTTCGCTTCCTCGATCACCTTGCAACGCGGCGCAAGAATCTTGACAAGGAAGTTGCGAATGCCCGGTTCATCGTCGACGACCAGGATGGACGCCTGAGCCAGCCACGGCCCAAACTCCGGATCGGAGGCAGGCTCGCCGATGTCTTGAGCTCGATCTTGCGACATTCAAACTCCTTCCGAAGCCGGCATTGGCCAATCAGTCTACAAGCGGCCAAGCGACCCTTTCACACCGCTGATCGATCACTCCTCCCAAAGCCGCGACCGCGATATTTGCCTTGGCCAAGCGGGAGGAGCGCCTCAGAACGAACGCCCCTTTATGTCATTACGCAACTGTGCGAGCGCGCGGCGCATCTCGTGAAGCTGATCCATGAGGTGAAGGATCACGTCGACGCCCTCATCGTTGGCTCCGAAATCGTTCTTCAGTTCCTGGATAAGCTGAACGCGCGCGACATCGATATCCGCGAACCGCGCTCCCTTCGAGGTCTGCTCTGGAATAAGCCACCGCTGTTCGAGCCAAAGTTCCAGCGTTTGAACTCTGAGACCCGAGGACTTGAGAAACTCCTTCTTGTTCATCCTCATGTCCTGTCCTCGCGCGGATTGAATTCCTTGCCTTTGCTCCAATTCGACACGAACGCCTCGAGCTCGGGATCCGTCGATTTCGGCAACATCACCTTGAGCTTGACCAACTCGTCGCCGTGACCCCCGCCGCGATGCGGAGCACCCTTGCCTCTCAGCCGCAGGGTCGTGCCGGTGTTCGACCCCTTGGGGACCGACAAAGTGACATCTCCGGTCGGTGTCGGAACGCGGATGCGCCCGCCCAGTACCGCCTCGGAAAGCGAGATCGGCACTTCGAGCGAAATATCGTCGCCGTCACGGGTGAACCGCCGATCCGGTAGGACCTCGACTTCGATGAGGGCATCTCCGGGGCCACCCTTGCCGGCTCCGGGCGCCCCTTTTCCTTTGAGACGCAAGGTCTGCCCATCCACGAGACCGGGCGGGATCTTCACGTCCAGCGTGCTTCCGTCCGGCAGCGTAAGGCGCTTATTTGCGCCTGCGATCGACTCCACGAAATCGATCGGCAGGTGATAGTGCATGTCCTGCCCGCGGCGGTTTGGCCTTGCCCTCTGGCCGCGTCGCAGAAGCTCGGCGAACGCGTCGTCGGTGTCCATGAAGTCGGCGAACCCGGAAGCATCGGCATAGGGATGTCCCTGATCCGATGACGCGTAGTCCCGGTAGAAATTGTGCTGCGGCCGCTCGGCTCCGGAGGCGTCGATTTCGCCGTTGTCGAAACGCTTGCGCTTCTCGGTGTCGCTGAGCAGGTCATAGGCGCCCGCGACCTCCTTGAACTTTTCCTCTGCCGCCTTGTCGCCAGGATTGAGGTCCGGATGCAGCTTCTTGGCAAGCTTGCGGTATGCGCCTTGTATCTCGGCAGCGGAAGCCGTGGCGGCGACACCGAGAACTTCGTAGGGATTCCTCACAGCTTGCTCCGGAAGGCTTTGTCGATTGCGAAACTTGCGACCACAACCCCACCCGACGGTGCCGACATGCGCATTCTATTTCGCCCGAAACTTGATTGCGGCATGAGTACCATCGCAAAAAGGCTTGTTCCTGGATCCTCCGCACCGGCACAACGTCATTCGATTGCGTACCTCGTATTCCTCTCCGTCAGCCGAAACTACAGCAATTCCACCGCGCAGCCAGAGCGGACCGCTGCAACCTTCCGCAGGATCTTCGATGAGGCCGATCGAGGGCGCAAGCTCCGGCTCGATGGCCGACCCGCGAGCCTTATCCCAGACGACGAGGCGCCCCGACGGACAGTTTTGAACCTGCCGGATGAAGGTGGCGCGAACCTCCGGATCGTCGGTTTTGGCAACCTGGCTCCAGACTTGCCCCTTCGGATCACAAAACCGGGCAAACGCGCACAAGCTTTCGACGTCGAGAAGAGCCAGGAACGGGCCGTCGAACGCCTCCGCCTGGTCAAGATACATCGTCCGAGCAGCGACCTCGGTGCCGATAAAGCCAACCCTGGCGTGCGAGCCATCGCAGAACGGCTTGTTGTTCGAATGCCCGCATCGGCATAGCGCAAACTTTGGACCGGGCGACGGCAATATCTTCTCGATCCACTCTTCCGATTCACCGTCGGAGCCGGTTCCGATGGTCTGCTCGCAAAGGCTTAGATCGCCCGTCACCAAGTATGGGCCATTTCGCGTGACGGTCACGCGCGTATTGCGGTCCGATGTCTTCATGGCCGACATTCCCTCCTGATAGGGCTGGTAAAAGCTAGCCCCACACCCGCTACGCGGGCGCGATGCGCTTGGCTCCCCACACCGGCGCATAGACCGGCACGGTGCACATTCTGAGTTCCGCTTCCTCGCAGCGTCGCTGCCTACTTTTTATCGTCGTCCTCGACTTCCGTGAATTCGGCATCGACAACGCCATCGTCGTTGTCTGCATGGGCCGAACCGGAATCAGTCGACGCTTGCGACGCCGACTGAGCGGCTTCGGCGAGTTTCATAGCACGTTGCTGCAGGACGCCCGCCTTGGCGCTTATCATCGGCCCCTCGTCGACCTTCACCGCCTCGCGAAGGTTGGCCATGGCATTCTCGATTTCGCCGCGATCCGAATCCGAGAGCTTCGAGCCGTGCTCGGCCAGCGACTTCTCCGTTTCGTGTATGAGTGCCTCGGCGGAATTCTTGGCTTCGACGGTCTCCTTGCGCTTCTTGTCTTCCGCGGCATGGGTCTCCGCGTCCTTGACCATCCTGTCGATATCCGCTTCCGAGAGGCCGCCCGAGGCCTGGATCTGGATCCGCTGCTCCTTGCCGGTGCCCTTGTCCTTGGCCGAGACGTTGACGATGCCGTTGGCGTCGATGTCAAAGGTGACCTCGATCTGCGGCATGCCGCGCGGAGCTGGGGGAATGCCCATCAGATCGAACTGCCCCAGCATCTTGTTGTCAGCCGCCATTTCGCGCTCGCCCTGGAAAACGCGGATGGTGACGGCGCTCTGGTTGTCCTCGGCCGTCGAGAACACCTGGCTCTTTTTCGCCGGCACAGTCGTGTTGCGCTCGATGAGACGGGTGAAGACGCCGCCCAGGGTTTCGATGCCGAGCGACAACGGGGTCACGTCGAGCAGCAGAACGTCCTTGATGTCGCCTTGAAGCACGCCGGCCTGGATGGCCGCGCCGACAGCCACCACCTCATCCGGGTTGACGCCCTTGTGCGGTTCCTTGCCGAAGATCTTCTGAACGACCTCCTGAACCTTCGGCATTCTGGTCATGCCGCCGACCAGCACCACCTCGTCGATGTCCTTTGCCGCTATGTCGGCATCCTTCAACGCACTCAGGCATGGTTCGATCGTCCGTTGAATAAGATCCTCGACCAGGGACTCGAACTTTGCGCGGGTTATCTTGACCTGGAGATGCTTAGGCCCTGTGGCATCCGCAGTGATGAACGGCAAATTCACTTCAGTCTGAGTGGAAGTCGAAAGCTCGATCTTTGCTTTCTCCGCCGCCTCCTTCAACCGCTGCAGCGCGAGCTTGTCCTTCTTCAGATCGATCCCTGCTTCCTTCTGAAACTCGTCCGCCAGGTAGGTGAGCAGACGCATATCGAAATCCTCACCACCAAGGAACGTGTCTCCGTTAGTGGATTTGACCTCGAACACGCCGTCACCAATGTCGAGGATGGAAATGTCGAACGTGCCGCCGCCGAGATCATATACCGCGATCTTGGCCAGCTTCTTCTTGTCGAGGCCATAAGCCAATGCCGCCGCGGTGGGCTCGTTGATGATGCGCAGCACTTCCAGGCCCGCAATTTTGCCGGCATCTTTCGTCGCCTGGCGCTGCGCGTCATTAAAGTAAGCCGGTACGGTGACGACTGCCTTGGTCACCTTTTCGCCGAGATTGGCCTCTGCCGTTTCCTTCATCTTCTGCAGGATGAACGCCGATATTTGCGACGGCGAATAAGTCTTGCCCTCGGCCTCGATCCAGGCGTCGCCATTCGGGGCCTTGACGATCTTGTAGGGAACAAGCGCCTTGTCCTTTTCGACGATCGGATCGTCGAAACGGCGGCCGATCAGCCGCTTCACCGCAAAAATCGTGTTGGTAGGATTGGTCACTGCCTGCCTACGGGCGGGCTGACCGACAAGGCGTTCACCGTCGCTTGTGAAGGCAACGATGGAAGGCGTGGTGCGCGCGCCCTCCGAGTTCTCGATAATGCGGGCATTCTTGCCCTCCATTACGGCAACACAGGAATTCGTCGTTCCCAGGTCGATTCCGATGACTTTGGACACCGCTGCGCTCCTTGTCTGGTTTGCTTGTTTGCTCTGATTGTCCTCACCAATCCGACAGCAACTGACATGCCAATTTCGATATGCGGCGAATTCAATGGCTTACGGTTCAAGCTCGTACCGGCTCGGACAAAATGTCTCCTTCATGCTGGACAATGTGTCCGCCGCCGACCTCTGTCAGCCGCCTGAAGAACACCCTCGCGCCTTCAGGAGATTCCGATGATCCCTCCTTCGTGCGTCTTGTTGGGGGTGATCCCGAAGAACTCAGTTCCAGTCGCCTTGTCGAATTGGTTGGGCCGAGTCGCTATTCGGATGCTGAACGGGGGCGAGTTGCTGGGCACGGCCAGGATCGCGCTCCATTGGCCATTGCCGATGCACTCGTCATAATTTGTTTCGCAGTTGTTGCCCGTCTCTGAGATTTCGAACCACTTCCCATAGTTGCCGTCCGGACCAGCTACGGATGCAAATGAATAAACCTCATTGGTTATATTGACCAAACCGAGGACCCATTTTTCGCTCGGCTTGCCGCGCCCTTTGAGAGGATCGAAGGTCTTATCGATGTCGGCGTCTCTGATGGTGAAATCGGTGTACGCACCTTTGGTCTGAATCTTCTTGTAAGACACGACGTCCTCCTCGCTCGTCAACCGAACAATGATATCTGTGGCGGCACCCTTGGCCGGCCAGCGCCTCTTTTGGGTTTATTCCTGATTGCCAGGGAGCGGCATGCCTACCGGGGGAGCGCCCGTCGCAATGCCAACCTTGGCCGGGCGCAGCGGTCGTGATCCGATAGTATACCCAGGCTCCACGACCTTGGTGATGGTGCCTGCCGGCACAGAGAGGTCGGGCAGCTCAAACAACGCCTCATGGAAGTTCGGATCGAAGCGCTCCCCCACGGGGACTAGCTTCTTGACGCCATGCTTCTCCAGTGCCTGAAGCATCCCCTTTTCGGTGAGCTCCACACCAAGGATCAGCGTCTTGACGGCCGCGTCAATCTTGCGGGCCTCGTCGGGGACGCTGGCGATGGCGCGTTCCATATTGTCGGCCACGCCAAGCATGTCGCCGGCGAATTTCGCGACTGCATACTGGCGCATGTCGTTGATATCCCGATCTGCGCGGCGGCGCACATTTTCCACCTCCGCCAGAGCGCGCAGCAAGCGGTCTTTCAGCTCGACGTTCTCCGCTTCAAGCCTGGCGAGCGCAGACTGCGCGTCTTGATCGCCCACTGGGTCCTTGGCGGCGCTGTCGGACCGATCAACAGCGGCTCCAGTGCCGGTGCGCTCGGCCGGTTCATGCGCAGGCGCCTTGCCGGTCCGGGGATCGTTGCCATCGGATTTGTGCTTCTTGGTCATGTCATTCTTCTCGCAGAATACGCTCTTCCGGATTTGACTGGACGTCCGCAGGTTCGCTCGATCATCGGCGATCCGCCGCTATTGGCCACTACTCCAACCGAGGCGGGACCAGGCCCCCGACGAGCTAGGCCGCCGTTCTGAGACGCAGGCTCAGCCCGATCAGCGTAAGGCCCTGGAAGACCAGGTCGATCGAGAGGACCAAGCCCAGCAGCCACAGGCTGTTGACCGGCCAGCCCAGCACCAAGACCAGCCCCGCGATCGTCGTCACGACGCCGGAGGCAACGATCCAGCCCCAACCCTGTTCGGATTTCGCCTGGAATCCGAGCCACAAGCGCATAAGTCCTGACGCGATCGTCAACAACGCCAGCAGTAAGGTGAGTATGGCCGATACAAGCAGCGGATTCGCGAAGGTCATGACGCCAGCGACGGCATAGAGCAGACCGCTAAGGAGCCAGAGGAAGAAGCCTCCCCAACTCTTGACCCGCATGGACTGGACGATCTGCGCAACGCCGGCGACGATCATCAGCATGCCGACATAGTAGACCGTCACGATCGTCGCGAACAGCAGATTGCTCACCGCAATCGCGCCCAAGACGACAAAGATGATTCCGAGGACGAGAAACCATCCCCACCTTGCGCGCGCCTCGGCGAACGCTCCTGGCAGCGTGGAAGCTTGATAGGCATTCGTCATAGAAACCTCCCCTTTGTTTTCGCGTCCGGGTTTTTCGCGTCTGCGCTCCTCGCTTTCCGCTGTCACACAGGACGGCCCCGGGTTTCAGACACCTCACATTTGACGGCCGATCGGCAGCCGACCGCTTCCTGCTGATCGCGCGGATTCCGCGTGAGCACCGATTATGGCCGACGGGCCGTCACGGGCGCTCGCGCTTCCATTTGCGGCAACCACAACAATGCATAAGCAATGCACGTGCCAATCCCGAACGGCAGCGATATCAACCGATTGTCGATACAGTCGTGGCGAGCATGATCAAAATGTCCGGCCGCGACGGACAATTTGTCCTGACAACCCTGAGCAATCCGCGCATGAGGAATGCCGCATCGGCAGCGGCCACTTCATCTACCTGCAATACATGCGGCAATGACTGTGCGATCCGGTTTCAAGTGTCGCCAGCGTCCACCGACTTCGAAGCAACGGGACCGACGGGAGGAGCGTCATTCGTCTCCCGTCTTGTCGCCGTAGAGGACCCACTCCGGAGAATTGTCTCCCCCCGGCAGCTTCGACCGCCTGATGTTCGCCAGATTCAGGATGTCCTTGGGCGGTTTGTTGCCTGCCGCATCCATCGAAACCTGGTTGTTCGGGTCATCCGGCGCGCGGGCTACCGTCGTCATGGCCGGATCCGTCCAACGATATTTCTCAGCCATCTCCGTACCTCCTGTTTCGACGGAGCTTCAGGGCTCCCGGGCGTAAAGCTAGATTCTTATCTCGGTCCCGATTTCGACGAGTTGTCCGGACGGGATGCCGAACGAGGCGCCGGTCGTTGCCGAGTTGCGCTGCATCCACATGAAAATGGCTTCCCGCCAGCGCCACATGCCTGGAACATTCGCATCGGGAATTACGGTCTCGCGGCCAATATAATAGCTGGTCTGCAGCAGTTCGTGCGGAGAAACGCACACCCGCGCCTTTGCCAGCGCGCCCGGTATGTCGGGCATCTCCATAAATCCGAACCTGAGGATGACGCTCTCAAAACCGGACGTCAATTCGGAGACCACAGCCCGGTCGTCGGCGTCCATCACCGGGATTTCTTCGACAACCACCGAGACGAGCAGGACGCGCTCCTGCAATGCCTTGTTGTGTCTGAGGTGGATCGAAAGCGACAGCGGGATGCCCGTCCTCGCGGCGGAAAGAAACGCGGCGGTGCCGGGCACCCGGCAGACGGCCTTGTCCTCAAGGGCGGCGATGAATCGTTTTTCATCGAGACGCCGTTCGGCGCGCGCTGCCTCAAGAAGCTCGAGGCCGCTGCGCCATGTCAGCATGAGGAAGGCGATGGCCCCGGCGATAAGCAGCGGGAACCACCCGCCCTCGAGCAGCTTCAGGGCGTTGGCCGAAAGAAAGATGAGATCGACCAGCATGAACATGCCGTTCAACAGCACGACCAGTGTCGGATTGTATCCCCATCTGATCGCCACCAGCGCCGCCAGGAAGGTCGAAATGACCATCAGCCCCGACACGGCGATGCCGTACGCCCCTGCCAACGCGTCGGACGACTTGAAGATCAACACCGCTGCCAGCGTCGCCGTCGCAAGCAGCCAATTTGCCACCGGAATGTAAATCTGCCCATGTTCCTCCCGGGCTGTATGCAGGATCCGGAAGCGTGGGAGGAAACCGAGCTGCACCGATTGCTGCGTCAGTGAAAACACGCCGGAGATAATCGCTTGCGATGCGATCACGGTTGCCAAGGTCGCAAATATCACCAGCGGATAATGCGCCCAGCCGGATGCAAGTCCATAGAATGGTCCCGAAGCGGCCTGGGGATCGGCCGCGACCAGCGCGGCTTGCCCGACGTAATTGAGGACCAGCGCCGGGAGTGCGACGAAAAACCAGGCGGCGCGGATGGCGCTGCGGCCAAAATGTCCCATGTCGGCATACATCGCCTCGCCGCCGGTGACCGCCAGGAACGCTGCGCCCAGAACGCCGAAGCTGACAGCGAGTGGCGCATGCGCCACGAACCCGACCGCCTCGGATGGCAGCAGCGCCTTGAGAACCTGCGGATCCCTGGCGACGCCGACCAACCCCAGCAAGCCGATCGCGACAAACCAGCACAACATTATCGGGCCGAAAATCCGGCCGATGAATCCGGTTCCCTTGGACTGCGCCAGGAAAAGGGCGATCAGGATCGCGAGTGTTATGGGGATCACCGCATGCTCGAGGCCGGGCGCGTCAAGCTTGAGCCCTTCGACCGCGCTCAGCACGGAGATCGAGGGTGTTATCGCTCCGTCGCCATAGAGCAGCGCGGCGCCGACCAGGCCCAGCACGAGCAGGGCGCCATGTCCGCGACCTCGCCGCCTGTTGCGGGAGCCCAGCAAGGCAAGCATCGCCATCACCCCGCCCTCGCCGTGATTGTCGGCGCGCAGGATCAGCAAGGCATATTTGACTGAAACGATCAGGACGAGGCACCAGATCACCAGCGAGGCTATCCCGACCGCCGCCGCGCCAATGTCCTGGCCGGGTCGCGCGGCCGCCTGCAGCGCGATCAAGGCCGGTCAGGCCCCTTTGCTTGACAGCCGGCTGATTCCGCCGATCAGGCGGATGGTCGCTCGACCACGTCAATCGTTGTCCCCTGTTCGCCCAACTCTTTCTCAGTCACGGCCGCGCGGCCGGAAATGCGTAGTCGCCGAACCGCCGCTTTCGCGCGCTTTCGAATTGCTCCAACGTCTGAGGCTTGACGAAGAGCGCGACGACGTCGGGATGGGCGAGTTGCACGCGCCTTTCGATCGCGGCGACGCAAGCCTCGATTTCCTCGGCGCCAAGCGATTTGTCGAACTCGATGCTGAGCGCAACCATGGCCTGATCCGGCGCGAGCTGGGCGGTCAAGGCGCTGTTGGCGTGCGCCACGCCCGGCTGTTCCTGGGCAAGCCGGCATATGGCCGCGACGAGGGCCGGCGGAGCGCGCTCGCCGATCAGCAGGCTTTTGCTTTCGATCGCAAGCAGCAGCGCCGTGATCGCAAGCACAAGCCCGATCAGGATCGAAGCGACACCATCCAGGATCGGCATGTCGAGCACATCGGCAGCCATGATTCCAGCGGCGGCAATTGCGATGCCGACAAGTGCCGCGCTGTCCTCGAACAGCACCATGAACGCCGGCGGATCCTTGCTTTGCCTGAATGCCGCCCAGAAATCGAGATCGCCTCTGATCTTGGCAAACGTCCGCCACGCGACGAGCCAGGATGCGCTTTCGAACAAGAAGGACAGGCCGAGCACGACGTAGCTGACCACGACCTGTTCCACAGGTCGCGGGGCAATGACGTGCTGGACGCCCTGGTAGAGCGACACGCCCGCGCCAAGCCCGAACAGCAGCAGTGCAACGATGAAACTCCAGAAATAGAGCTCCCTGCCAAAGCCCAATGGATGAATGAGGTCCGGTCGTCGCGCTGCCCGGCGATAACCGTAGAGGAGCAAGCCCTCATTGCCGGAATCGACGATCGAATGCACAGCCTCGCTGGCCATCGCGGCGCTGCCCGTGACAAAGGCCGCCACGAGCTTGGTCGCCGCGACGGCAATGTTGCCGGCCAGCGCGGCATGAACGACAAGGCGTGCCGATGGCCGTCGATGCAGTTTGGGATCAGTCAGCACTGCGCTCACGACAACCTCCCCGGCAAAAGCCACTTGTCGTGGACAGCGCCCGCGCGAATCCGTAAGACCATCGGCATGGTGCATACGGCCGCAACCGGGACGCTACTTTGTCTGTCTGGATACGGCATCGGGTTTGTCGCCATTGTGCGTGGTGGGTTGCGAGGGTTGAGGTCCCGCCGGACCGGGCCGTGCTGCGGATGACTGCTGCTGTTGCAGCGGGAAGACTTCGGTGCCGGCCGGCATGGTCTCGACGTAGACGGCGGATCCTGGGGAGGCGAAATCTGCTCCGGTCTTTGCAACGACCTCCTTGAGGGCGTAGGCCAGCGCTTCCTTGATCTTGAGCCATTCGCCCCATTCGGTGGTGCGAGTGAAACAATAAACCATGACGTCGATGGAAGAAGTGCTGAAGCTGGCGATACGCACGAAGGTCGGCGCCTCGGGAGGTTGGACGAAATCTCCATCGCCCAGGATGTGGCTTTCGATACCGTCGCGGATCTGACGGAACTGGTCGACCGTGGTGTGATAGTCCAGGCCGATGATCCAGGAGATGCGCCGATACGTCATCTGTGAAAAGTTGGTCAGCGCGTTGTCCGCCAATTTTGAATTGGGAACGAAAACCGGCGCCATGTCGAAGCGCCGCACTTTGGTCGTTCGAAGGCCGATGACTTCAACCGTGCCCTCGACAATGCCGTCCACCAGAATCCAGTCGCCGTTCCGGAACCGTTGCTCGCCGATGATGAAGATGCCGGCTATCAGGTTCTTGAACAGGTCCTGCGCTCCGAGCGCAACTGCGACGCCGACCAACCCAAATCCCGCCAGGAAGGGTCCGACACGGATACCCCAGATTTCAAGGATGACGGCTGCACCCAAGGATAGGACGAGAACCTTGGCCACCCGCACGCCCCAGCCGACCATGGCCCGACTAAAGGCTGCCTTGCGGCCGTCAAGTAGCGCACCCACCGGCACGACGATTGCGAAAAGCCCCCAGAAGATCGAAAAGCCAACCAGCGAGCGATTGATCTCGCCGAAGATCTCCTTCGCCTGCGGTGGCACAACAAGAAACGTCGAGATTGCAAGGGTCGCCACGATAATCGGGATGAACCGGATTGGCGGGGCCAACGCTTCAACGATGGCATCGTCGATCACGCTGCTCGTCCTTTTTGACCAATAGCGGATCTGTTTCAGTATCACGTAGCCGAACAGCCGCCGCACGGCCATCGCCGCCGAAAGGATGAGCATGGCGAGAACGAGTTGCCCGACGGTTATTCCGAGGAAGCCGTAGGCCCAGATGTCGATCAGCGATGCCCGAAGCGCCGCTGGAATCGAGCTTGTCGTATTTGGCTCCATTTGCATCGACCCTCGCAACCGGTTGCTGGCTTTGTCGCCGTTCAACCGGGAGTGCCGCTCTCCCCCAGGTCTCGAATACCTAGAATGCAATGACGCATGACAACCACTCTCAGCCGGAGAGCCAAAGCCGCATCGCGCCGGCCACGAGCCCAAGCGCCGCCACGCTTGCCGCCCAGATTGTGGCCATCCATGCAAGCCGTTTCCAAAGGGGGACGTCCGTGGTCATCAGTGATAGCCGTGGATGCCCGCCTTGCCTCGGAACACCCAGTAGGCCCAGCCAGTGTAGGCGAGGATCGCGGGAATGATGATGAGCGCGCCGGGCAGCATGAAAATTTGGCTCTCGGGCGGTGCGGCCGCTTCCCAGATGGTCACCGCACGTGGCACGACATAGGGGTAGATGCTGATCCCGAGCCCGACGAAGCCTAGCAGAAACAATGCCAGGGCCATGAAGAACGGCGTACGCTCGAACTCGCGCTTCAGGCTCCAGAAGAATGTCGCGGAGCAGATGACCACCAGCAGGGGTACCTGGGCGGTCAGCAGCACGCCCGGCAGCGCGAACCAGCGCCGCCAGTAATCGTAGTGCAGGAAAGGGGTAGCCATGCTCACGGCCGCAAGCGCGACCAGCGTCGCGGCGCCAAGCAGCGATGCCGCGCGGCGCGCCTGGCGCTGGCTCGTTCCTTCGGTTTTCATGATCAACCAGGTTGCGCCAAGCAAGGCATAGCCGATCACCACGGCGACACCGGTCAGCAGACTGAATGGGCTCAGCCAGTCGAGCCAGCCTCCGGCATAGGCATCGTTCTCGACGTTGATCCCCTGCAGGATCGCGCCGAGCGTGATCCCCTGCGCAAGCGCCGCCACGAACGAACCCGCCGAGAAGGCCACATCCCACAAGGGACGGTGGCGCGGATCGCGCCATCGGAACTCGAAGGCGACACCCCGGAAGACGAGCCCCAGGAGCATCGCGATTATCAATGGATAGGTCGCGGGCAGGATGATTGCATAGGCGAGCGGGAAAGCGGCGAGCAGCCCGCCGCCACCCATGACCAGCCATGTTTCATTGCCGTCCCAAACGGGCGCGATCGAGTTCATTGCCTGATCGCGCTCGTCGCCCACCTCCAGGGTAGGGAAGAGGATGCCGATGCCGAGGTCGAAACCGTCCATCACGACATAGGCCACGACAGCGAACCCAATGATCGCTGCCCAGACGATTGTGAGATCAATACCGAGCATGACGATCACCCCTTTGCCGAGGAGGACGCAGCCACGCCTAGCGCCGGCGTGATGCCGGCCGCGCGTTGCGGCACGTGGGCCGGCTCTGTCTCGCCGCGCTCCGGCGCTTTGGCCATCAGGCGCAGCAGATAATAGGTGCCTGCCCCGAAGGCGAAGAAATAGACCACGACAAACGCGATAAGCGACGCGGCGACCGCCGGAGCGGCGAGCGGCGAATGCGAGTCCGCGGTCCGCAACAGGCCATATACCGTGAAGGGCTGCCGCCCGACCTCGGTCGTCACCCAACCGGCGATCACGGCGACGAAGCCCACCGGTCCCATCACGATAGCCGCGCGATGCAACCAGGACCAGTCATATAGCCTGCCGCGCAAACGGGCGGCGAGGCTCCACAGGCCGATGCCAAGCATGGCAAAACCGATCGCCACCATGATACGGAACGACCAGAATATGATGGGTGCCGGAGGCCATTGATCTCGGGGGTAGTCAGTGAGGCCTGGTAGTGGCGCATAGGGGTCGTGCTTGAGAATCAGGGATCCGATATGGGGGATTGAGATTTCATAGCGGACGCGGGCCTCGTCATTGCTCGGAAAGCCGAACAGCACGAGCGGCGCGCCATTGGGGCTCGGCTGATAATCACCTTCCATGGCGAGCACTTTCGCCGGTTGATGCTCCAGTGTGTTCAGCCCATGCGCGTCTCCGGCCAGTATCTGGATCGGCGCGACGATCGCCGCCATCCACATGGCCATCGAGAACATCTTGCGCGCGCCGGGATTGGCGCGATCCCGAAGCAGATGCCAGGCACCGACGGCGCCCACCACGAAAGCGGTGGTGAGATATGCCGCAATCACGGTGTGAACGAGACGGAAGGGAAAGCTCGCAGTGAAAATGATCGGCAACCACGAGCCCGCGGGGACGAACTGGCCCTTGGCGTTGATCGCAAAACCCGCCGGCGTCTGCATCCAACTGTTGACGGCGATGATCCAGGTTGCCGAGATCAGAGTGCCGAGCGCCACCATGCAGGTGGCAAAGAAATGCAGCTTCTTTCCGACCTTGCTCATGCCGAACAGCATCACGCCGAGAAAGCCTGCCTCGAGGAAGAAGGCGGTCAACACCTCATAAGCCATGAGCGGACCGACTATGGAACCGGCCTTGTTGGAAAACACCGACCAGTTCGTTCCGAACTGGTAGGACATGACCAGACCCGACACGACCCCCATGCCGAAAGCGACGGCGAAGATCTTGAGCCAATAGCGATAGAGGTTGGCGTAGACGCCCTGACCGGTTTTCAACCAGAGCCCTTCGAGTACCATCAGGTAGCTCGCAGTCCCGATCGAAAACGCCGGGAAGATGAAGTGGAAGGAAATGGTGAACGCAAACTGCGCACGCGCCAGAATCACCGGATCGAGTTGATCGAGCAACATCCTTCCTCCTCAGACAATCCAAACACGTCGCCTCGATGGGTGCAACCATCGAAGTCATTCTTTCCTGATCGACAGATCAGCCTCGTTCAGGTGGCAACGACCCGAACAGGGATGGATTTGGCGGCCGGTGTACCGCTGATCCTGTCGTAATAATCGAGAGGCAGGAGCGGGTTCAATTCGGGGTAATATCCCGCAACCGCCCCGCGCGGCATCGGATAATCCAACACCGTCAGACCGTCGACTTGTCGTTTGAGGCCGTCATCGCTGATCGTTTCCAGCGCGACGCGCGCCCCCGCGTCAATGCCTCTATCGGTGCGATCCTCGGCGTTCATGAAGAGCACCATACGGTCGTTGTAGACACCGCGGTAGCGATCATTGTTGCTGTAGATCGTGGTATTGAACTGATCGTGCGAACGCACGGTCGCCAACCGAAGCATCGCGGGGTCGGAAACCGGATCATTCACCTCGAGACCGGACATGAGGAGGAAATTCGCCTTGCCGTTTGGCGTCGGCCAGACGAGGCGGCGTGGCGGCACGTCGAGGTGAAACCCTTTCGGATCTCTGATCCGCTCCGAAAAGTCGCTGTAGATCTCCGGATAAACCGCGGCGATCTTGTCCCGAATGAGATTGTAGTCGTGGATATAGTCTTCCCACGACACTTTGCTGTCGGGCAGCGTGGCAAGCGCCATCCGGCAAACGATCTCCACTTCCGGAAGCAGATGCGGGGTGGCGGGCGCCAGCACGCCGCGTGACGCAGTAACGTTCGACATGGAGTCTTCGATGGTGACGAACTGTTCGCCAGCCGACGTCCTGATCCATTCGGAACGCGAGACAACCGGCAGGATAAGCGCGTCGCGGCCGTGCACGATGTGCCCGCGATTGAGCTTCGTCGCAATTCCCACCGTCAGTGCCAGTTTGCGCATCGCCGCGTAGGATCTTTCAGTGTCGGGAATCGCGCGAACGAAATTGCCGCCCATCCCGATAAAGACCTTGGCGGTGCCTTTTTCCATCGCTTCGATGGTCTCTATCGTGTGGTGCCCATGTTCGCGTGGCGGTTCGAACCCGAAAACATCGCGGACGCGGTCCAGATAGTCTTGCGTGGGCTTTTCATCGATTCCCACCGTACGATCGCCCTGGACGTTGGAATGGCCGCGAATGGGCGAAATGCCTGCGCCAGGCTTGCCGAAGTTGCCGCGAAGCAGGAGGAGATTGGCCACTTGCTGCAGGAGGCGGGATCCCTGCTGGTGCTGGGTAAGGCCCATGCCGTAGCAAATCATGGTCGCGCGCGAGCGGATGTAGATTTCGGCGCAGCGGCGAATCTGGGCTTCTTCCAATCCGGAAATCCTGACGATGTCGGACCATTCCTGGGCCATGGCATCTTCGCGGATGGCGTCCAGCCCGACGGTGTGCTTGTCGATGAAGTCGGTGTCGATGATCTTCTCGCCTTGAGCTTCGCGCTCGAAGATCACCTTCATCATGCCCTTGATCAATGCGAGGTCGCCGCCGATGCGGATGTGAACGAATTCGCTCGCGATAGCCGTTGAACCAAAGGTCGCCATCTGCACGACGTCTTGGGGCTCGGTGAAGCGTATCAGCGCGCGCTCGGGCATGGGGTTGACGGCAACGATCGGAACCCCGCGCTTCCGGGCCTCGACCAGATTGGTCATCATGCGTGGCGAATTCGTCCCGGTATTCTGCCCGATCACGAATATGGCCTCTGCGTGCTCGAAGTCCTCGAGAACCACGGTCCCCTTGCCGACGCCGATAGCGGGCGGTAGGCCGCGGCTCGTCGGCTCGTGGCACATGTTCGAGCAATCCGGAAAGTTGTTGGTCCCGAATTCCCGAATGAAAATGGCATAGAGGAACGCCGCCTCGTTCGGCGTGCGGCCGGATGTATAGAATTCCGCGTGATGGGGACTTTCGAGCGCCCGCAGATGATCGCCGATCATCGCAAACGCCGCGTCCCAGTCGCACGGCACGTATCGGTCGGACGCAGCATCGTAGCGCATGGGCTCCGTCAGGCGCCCCTGCATCTCGAGCCAGTAATCCGACTGTTCCATAAGCTCCGACACGGTGTGCTTTTCGAAGAACTCCCGGGTCACGCGCCGTTTCGTTGCCTCGAACGCCAGTGCCTTGGCGCCATTCTCGCAGAACTCGAGCGTCTTCTTGCAATCCGCGTCGGGAAAGGCGCAACTCGGACATTTGAAGCCGCCCGGCTGGTTCATCGCAAGCAGCGCCCGCGAACCCTTGGTGACGACGCTTTGCTCGAGCAGCACTTTCGCTGTTGCCGCCGCTGCTCCCCAGCCGCCAGCCGGATGGTGATACGTCTTATAAAGCGGCTTGGTGTCGGCCATTTCGCGAAGCGCTCCGTAGACCCGTGAAAATCATACTTAAAACATATTATCCTATTGAAATCTATAGACAATTTGTCTGTCATGATTGGACAAAATGTCCTCGGGATGAAGTCGAACAGAGCGTAAGCCTTTGATATTCCACGACGTGGAGAACTGGCACGAATGATGCTCCGGGCAGGCCACTGAAGAGGTGCCTGTCATTCTGCCGGCAGCGCCGACCTCGGATCGGACAACCTACCATTCCGAGGCGAAGTCCCCTGCCCGGCAGGTTGCGGGGCATCCCCGGTTTGTGGGCGGATGCGAGGCGCGTTCGAATTCCGCTGACGGCGAGCAAACGGGCGGTTCGGACGTCAAGACCGCAACCCGGCGATTGTCGTCCCTGACCGCAGCGCGCTAGCTTGCCGACACAGTAGCTGAAACGAAGGGCGCGATGGTGTCGTTATCGGGCGCGGTTCACACGGGCATGCAAGCTCTGTCTGGCCTGCCGCTGTTCGTCGTACACCTAATCACGGTGGCGCGCGCGATCACCCGCGCCAACCGCACACCTGCCGCCCGGGTAGCCTGGGTGGCTGTCATCATGCTGCTGCCGCTGCTTGGCGTCATTGCCTATCTGTTCCTCGGCGAGACCAGCATCGGACGCAGGCGGGCGCGACGGCTGAAGGCGGCGGAAGACCGAACCGTCCGGCCCAACCATGCGGCCTATGCGCCGGTGGTCATCGAGCCGGAAGTGGCGGGTCAATTCGAGCTTTGCCGGTCCATCAATGGGCTGCCCCCGGTGGCGGACAACCGCATCTTGCTTCTTGGCGATCCCGAGGCGTCCAACGACCAGCCGACGCTCGATTCTGACAGCGCAATCGACTCGCTGGTAAGGGATATCGAACAGGCAAGGGAGCATGTGCACATCAGCTTCTATATCTGGCTCGACGACAACAACGGCGGCAAAGTCGCCCACGCCGTCGCCGATGCGGCACGGCGCGGCGTGCGCTGCCGGGTGATGGTGGACGCGCTGGGGTCGCGTGCGTTCACCCGCGGTCCACGCTGGCGGCAATTGCGCGAAGCCGGTGTGCTGCTGGTCGCCACGTTGAACGACATTCCACGCTTGGGGCACTTGGCCGTGGGCCGCGTCGACCTGCGCAACCATCGCAAGATCGTCATCATCGACAATCGTATCGCCTATTGCGGCAGCCAGAACTGCGCGGATCCGGCATTCCGCATAAAGGCGAAGTATGCGCCCTGGGTGGACATCTTCCTGCGTTGCGAAGGGCCGGTGGCGCGTCAGGCGCAGTATCTGTTTCTATGCACATGGATCGCCGAAACCGGCGAGCCGCTGGAAGGGCTTGCCGCGGCTGAGCCCGCGCCGGAGCGCTTCCAGCCGGGGAGCGTGGCGCAGATGTACGGCACCGGACCGACGACGCCCGGCAATGCCATGTCCAACTCCTTCGTTGACGCGATCTATTCCGCACGCCAGGAACTGGTGATCACGACGCCTTACTTCGTGCCTGATGAGGCGGTCCTGCGCGCCGTGTGTGCCGCCCCGCGCCGAGGCGTCGAGACGACGATCATCTTCCCTGAACGCAACGATTCATGGCTGGTGAAAAATACGAGCCGCAGTTGCTATGCGGAGCTGCTCGTCAATGGCGTAAGCGTCTATGAGTATCCCCTAGGGCTGTTGCACACCAAATCGATGACCATCGACAGGAAGACCGCGCTGATTGGGTCGGCCAATATCGACCGGCGCAGCATGCAGCTGAACTTCGAGAACAACCTGCTGGTGGCGGACGAAGGCGTCGTCGCCGCGGTCCGAGCCCGCCAGCAGGGTTATCTCGACGTATCGCTGCCGGTCGCGCTCGATGTCGTCACGGCCTGGCCGCTCCATACGCGCCTGGTGCAGAACGCCGTGGGCATGACGGCGCCCGTGCTCTAAGGAATTCCAGGAAAACCGTGATCGGACAGGCGCCGCAGCCATTCGTCCGGAATTGCGTTAAATCAAAGAGAGGGCAAATCAAAGAGAGGGCGGTTCGCCGTTTCGTAAAACGGTGAACCGCCCTAGAGGCTTCGGCTCGGGAGGAAGACCGAAGGTCAGGCCGCCTGGATCCTGGCGACCAGACTGTTAAAACTGCCGTAGAGCGCATTCGCGTCGATGAGACGCGGCGCTCCGTTGCGGATCACGGCGAGCGCCGGTGTGCCCTCAGCATGCAATCGCTGGAACAGCGCGCGACCACAACCGAGCAGGTCATGATGAGCCACCAGGAATTCTTCCGTCGGCGCCGCCACAAGCCTTGCAGCATCCGCCATGTCGGCGTCTTCCAGAACCTCGGCCACGCCCCGTTTGGTCACGATATCGCGGCCGTCGACGTAGCGGGCATGCTGGATCGCCTTCAGCGCCGGTAGCCGGCGCTGCGAATCCTTGAAACCGGCGGCGCAGATGCCTAGCGTGGCGGTGGCGGAATCGAGCAGCGTGCCTCGCGCGTTCAGAACATTGTCCAGATAGGCCTGGCTGAAAGGCTGACCGCTCAGTTGCTTGATGCGCTGGTCGCTGGTCCAGGCATGAGCGGCAAAACCCGCATCCAGCGGCCGGGCGCCGGCCCCCGAGAAGAGACCGGTCGGCAGCGCGTCGATCGCGACACCGCTCGCGGCAAGTCTGTCCAGCATCGGCGTGGCGCCATAGCACCAGCCGCAAAGTGGGTCGAAAAGATAGGCGATGATCATAGCTGTCTCGGCACGCTTGATATGCGAGCTTATTTCACTCTGCGACCATGAAAGAAGCCGGCATTCGTCGTGTTTAGTCGGATGTTGCCGATTTCGCCCTGTTCCGACGGGTTGTCGATCCTCTTTTCGGATATCGTTTCCTTCTTGTTTTTCGGACTTCCTCCCACCCCTTTCGGGCTGCGACTGGCGGGCGGCACAGGTGGCATCTCGTTGTGTCGTGACATAGCGAACTCCCTGGAACGGCAGGCCGGAACTGAGAACCTGGCAGCAATACGCATGCCAATTGGCGTGCGCCGCGATATCAATGGCTTACAAGTAGGCTTCGGGAAATTTTGGACAACATGTCCGCGTAGGAAAGACGCGTTGTCCATGTCGTCGCCTGATGGGTCCTTCGCCGTTCCACGTGACGTTGGTCACCATCGACTTTGACCTTCGTCAGATGTTTCCGCCCGTTGAGCCACGATAGAAAGCCGCATGCGCTTCTGTTGCGATCATCATCGACCAGGTTCGCGCATCACTCTCGGATCCGGCCGCCCCAGTTGTCGTGACCACGAGTAGAGAGTGTCCGGCAGGGATCATCGATGGCTCAAGGTCAGCCGATGATCCGCATTGTTGCAAGGCGAGAGCGCTGCCTGGAATTCGATAGCATCCTTGAAGGCGCGGGCGACCGCCGGAAAGTCGGCGTCGTAGTCGTAGCTGTAGAGTGGCAAGTCCTTGAAGGAGATCTCCGACATATCGAGTTGCGGCGGGGCAAGCTGCACCAGCGCCTTCGCGAGCTTGCGGTTGATGGATTCGCGCGCGAGGCTGCCGGTGAGATAGTCGACTTTGTGCTTGGTCATTTGTACCTCCCTGCGTTCACCTGAACGTGCTGATGATGATTGCAATCCCACATGAGGCGCATCGCGACCCGACGAAGCCCGCGATTTCCCGTGGCGTGCGAGACGATGCGCTATTCTCGCAGCTTGGCCGCCACCTCAGCAACGCGCTTGCCGAGCAGACGCGCAGTTTCAAGGTCGCCCTGCCGCGGAGCTTCCTCCGGCGAGGCGTCGGAAGGCGAAATCGCCAGCGCGCCCGCAAAACCGGCCGTCCAGTTCACGTCGTCGGGTCCTGCCTCCTTATTGTTGGCCGGCATCAGGCCGGTGCCTACCCAGATTTGGCCGTGTTGCTGGGAGAGGGTGAAGAAGAAGAGCATAGTGGAGGACTTATCGCCGTTCACCGACGCGGAATTGGTGAAACCGGCCGCTACCTTGTCCTTGAGCGCCTGCGTGAACCAAGGCTTGGAACTGGCATCGGCAAACTTGATGAATTGCCAGGCCGGTCCGCCCATATAGGTCGGAGAGCCGTAAATTATCGCGTCTTGCGCGGCCAGGGTGTCGAAGGTGATCTCCGGCAGGTCGCCATTCGCGTCGATCCGGAACATCGTCACCTCCGCACCCGCAGCGGCAGCACCATGCTGCACAGCTTCGGCCTGCTTAGCGGTGTGGCCATATCCGCTGAAATAGACGATCGCTATCCTGGTCATGAACTGCCCTCATATCGCCGGGTGAACGGGACGTATTGCACAGATGAATTACTCAGATGATTTCTTCAATTTTCACTTTGTGGACGCCAAACTCGACGATGTCGGATTTCTCCAATCCATCGATCGCCTGATAGAATGGCGCGAGCGGTGAGAGGCCTATTAGCTCGATCCCCTCGCAGGTGAAGTGGTCCATAGAGACGCCGATCACGAAGTGGCGGCCATTGACGGTTACGATCGCGCCAGGCTCGACGAATTCCTTCGGCCCGAAATCGAGCGCATTCAATGCCGCGACCTTAGCTTCGGCGGCGCGGAGCATCTTCTCAAGGTCTTCAGCGAGCTCCGCTTGCGACCAGGCCTGAGCTTGATCGTCCACCACGGTCGCTTGATCTTCGGCCGGCTTGCTCGCCTGAAGGTGCTCGGTATATGCCGTCCTCGCGCCGTCCAGTTCGGCCGCTGCCAACTCAATCAACTTGCCGCGGACGCTATACTTGTTCATTTACCGCATCTCCGTCTTGTCCAATCGCGCTCGGGTCCTGTCGGAAAATTTCATCGAGGCGTGCGTCGCAAGATTGCTGGCCTCGCGACTGGCCACATCGAGACAGCCCGATTGCAGATTCGTAAATGCAGCCGGTCGCCGGCACGAGTTCGACCCAGATCGGACTGATCTCTCCGCCAGTTGACATCGATCGTCAGTTCGAGGAGCGGCAGGCCTCCACTCACACGACAGGTATCGTTCTTTCTGATCTTCACTGGACTTGCCTTGCTCATCGCACCATGGCCATCCATGATGGCGGGCTCGTGGGCTCCGGCGGCCGCCCTGCCGTGTTGGATATCATCATCGTCAGCTCGGCCGCGATCCCCCCCTCCCCGCACGCGACTCCTCCTCGACACAACCACTTCCGTCGAACGGAAATTACAATCACCTAGCGAGTATCGCTCTGCGCAGTGCTATCAATCTTTGTGATCTCGCTGATCTCGACCGAGCTTGGCTGCGATCGCCCTGTCGATCAATTCTTCATTGTGGCTGATAAACTCCTCTCGTGTCATGCTGGAGGCGCGCCACTTTGCTTCTAGGGCCGCGTCTCTATCGAGCCATTGATCGCGCGTCGCATGGTCGAACTTATGTCGTCTGGCATCCTGTGATCCTCGCGAGGCGTCGTGGTGATCCTTGGTCATCATACATTCCTTCTAACAACATCGTCGCCTGGTCGCCCGAAAAACTTCGCATGCCTTCTTTGGAATACATGACACGGCGACAGGCAGACGAGTAACTGTTCAGGAAGATACAAGCATTGGTCGCCATGTGAACTAGCGAGGCAAAATCGAACAGAGCACCTTGGCGCAGTATCGGTGTCGATCCGAAATATCGCGTTGGGGCGATGCCACCGGTCGACACTGTTCTCGAAGGACGGTCAACGAAGATTCAATTCCAATTGGCCTCTCTCGCCCACTTGTCCACCTCCTTGCGCACTTGGTTTTTGTCGTAGCCGTAGAGATCCTGAAGCTTACCTTCCAATCTCTCTCGATCACCGTTGATGATGTCGATATCATTGTCGGTCAGCTTGCCCCAAGTCGCTTTGAGCGCGCCCTTGGCAGCCTTCCAGTTTCCCTCGATGCGATCCCAGTTCACATTCGCCTCCTTCGCTGATTCGTCCGTCAGGGATGTTCGGCACGCCGAACATCAGTAGGCCTAGCATCGGTACATGGAAGCGCAACAAACGTGCCAGTCTCGTAAAGCAATCAAATCAATACTTTGGCAGAAGGTCGTTGGAATGCGATGGACAACTTGTCGAAATGGCTGCGGTCAAATTGTCCTCGGCGCAAATCCCCAGGCCGATAGCGCGCCGTGCTGGTCGCCTCATCCAAGCGAAGTTCGCCCACGCGCCAAAAGGTTAGATGATGCGCCGACATGGAGCTTCGCGCAGCCCTGATGGGGCACAGGTTTGAGAGGCGACCGCTGTTGTTTTCCGGGACTATGCCCGCTGCGGCCGTGTTGGAAGGCGCTCAGCGGCGGGCAGGCTAGCACCTGAACGAAATCCGGGCGTGTCAGACGATCGCTGGATCGAAGTCGAAAGCTATCGCGCCCAGGACCTTCTGGCGGAAGCGCAGCGTGCCCTTCTCGCCGTACAGCGGCCTGTCGAGCTTATGCCCCATCAGGACCTCCCTCAGCTCCAGGTCGACGCCGCCTTCCAGCATGCGGTCCTCGAAGGCGCGTCTGAGGGAGTAGACGCTATGTTGCGGGCTCGGCTTCAGGCCATGTTCTTTGAAATATTTGTTGGCCATGGCCGAGTAGGAGTCCTCCTTGTCCTTGTACCGGGGAAATCCCTTCGGGTGCCGTTTGAACGCCTCCAGGGCGACGCCGACCAGCGGAATTTTCCGGTCCGACTGCTCCGTCTTTATGGCCCTGGTGTCGTCGGGGTCGGTCCTGGCCCTGACGTGTATGTACGGAACCTCGTCGTCCAGGAAGATGTCCCCCGGCGCGATGTTGCACAGCTCCCCAGGGCGACAGCCTGTTTCGACCTGTGCCAGGGTGATTCCGCGGCCTTCGTCGTTCATGGCCGCGAGCGCGCCGGGAGCTAGAATCTTGTCCCGGATCCACTCTGCCGCAAACGGCATTCTCTTCCGCCCGCCCCCCGTTCTTGAAGCTGAGGTCGGAGGATGGGTTCTTCCTGTCCTCCTGCTGGTGCCTGAAGTACCTCGAGTAAATGTTCCGCAGTATGCCGATCTGCTTGTTGGCGGGAGCGCCCCTTCTGCTTTTTGTCGTCCGGCACCACCCTGCCGAGCCAGTATTCGTGAAGGGTCAGGCCGTCTTCGCGCGTCGTTTCGGCGATCGGTTTGTCGCCGCCCACCAGCGAAAGGAAATTTGATATCGCGCCCTTCCTCGTGTTGTCCCAACGCGTCAGCTGTCCCGGGCTCTTCTTTGCAAGCTCGTCTTTCTTGATCACGTTCTTGTAGACTTCGTATGCCTTCCACCAGCCGTCCTTCGGTCGGTCCTCGCGCCCCAGGACCGCAGCCTCCGCTTCGGCCGACGTCCCCGCCGAGGCGATTGCAAGCACGCGCCGGACGAGTTCGATGAGCGGTCCCGAAGCCAGCTCCGAGCTCGTCCGATAGGAGAACCCCAGCGCCTCGGCCCGCCTGGTACCGCAGGCGTGCCTGGGCCTCGTCCTCGTCGAGAACCAAGCCGCATTGCGCGATCCCTTGCATTGGAAGGCGGAGGCGGAGATTCTGGGGATGGAATCTGGAGCGGGTAGCGGGAATCGAACCCGCATATTCAGCTTGGAAGGCTGCTGCTCTACCACTGAGCTATACCCGCGCCTTGCACTGAAGTACCGGATTCACCCGAAAAGCGCCATGCGCTTTTCGCCTCCGATGCTTTTCTCGTTTCAGGGCTTCCGGGCCGGCAGTGGTGGAGAGGGTTGGATTCGAACCAACGTAGGCTAAGCCAACGGATTTACAGTCCGTCCCCTTTAACCACTCGGGCACCTCTCCAGTCTGCCGCCGGAGCCATGCAACGAGGCATTCACGCCGATCCGGACCCGAGATAGATGTCTTCTCCGAAATCAGCGAAGCGCCTTATGGCGGCAAGGCCAGTGGGTGTCAACCGCGCTGGTAGGGTTTTTCGATGTTGTTCGCCGGCTGCGGCGACGGGCCATATCCCTGGCTGCGGGACCCAGCTATAGAAGCCAGCCATGAGCAACAAGACCAACACGCCGAAAGACACCCACTACGCCAAACTGCGCCGCGCCCATCGCGACGAGAAAAGCGGCGGCGCGCCGGCGTTCCGGCCGCGCCAGTCCGTTCCGCCGGGCGAGAATGCCAGTGATGGCCTGGTGCGACTTTATGGCCTGCACACGGTGCGCGCCGCGCTCGACAATCCGCGCCGCAAGATCCGGAAAATGCTGGTGACGCGCAATGCGGCCGAGCGTCTTGACATAGCCGACCTCGCCGCCCTGTCTTTCAAGGCGGAACTGGTCGAACCCAGGGACATCGACAAGATCACCGGATCGGATGCCGTGCACCAAGGGGTGCTGATCGAGGCGGAGCCGCTGAAGCCCAAGCGCCTCGACGCGCTCGGCGACACAAGGCTGGTGCTGGTGCTCGACCAGGTCACCGATCCGCACAATGTCGGTGCCATCCTGCGCTCGGCGGTCGCCTTCGGCGCCGGCGCGTTGATCACCACCGCGCGTCACAGCCCGCAGGAATCAGGCGTGCTAGCGAAATCCGCCTCGGGCGCGCTGGAACATATCGACCAGATCGAAGTGAAGAATCTCGCCGACGCGCTCGGGCAATTGCACGAGGCCGGCTTCCAGACGATCGGTCTTGATTCGGACGGACCGGCGGAACTCGAGATCAGCTTTGCCGGCGAGAAGATAGCGCTGGTGCTCGGCGCCGAGGGCAAGGGCCTGCGCCAGAAGACGCGCGAGACCGTCACGACGCTAGCGCGGCTCGACATGCCCGGCGCCATCCGCTCGCTCAACGTGTCGAACGCGGCGGCGGTCAGTCTCTATGCCGCGCGGGCATTTTTGAAGCGCGGCTGATCCGGAAACGGCAGAGCCGCCTGCCGGGAAGGTTACGAAACGAGAAACGGGTTCCGGCGACATCAGCCGAAACCCGTTCTTGGGCAGGGCAAGAGGTGGCGGCTTGGGAACGTTATACCGCCCTCTCCTGACCTATGCCGCTTTGCCTTTGACTTCGGCTGCCGCGCTGCCAACCTCGAAATTGGCCATCCGCTCCAGTGCCCGGACCAGGGCCGAGTGATCCTCCTTGGCACCACCATTGGCCGCGCAGGAATTGAACAGTTGCTGGGTGGTCGAGGTGTTGGGCAGCGACACGCCGAGCGCCTTGGCGCCTTCCAGCGCCAGGTTCAGATCCTTCTGGTGCAGTTCGATGCGGAAGCCCGGCGCGAAAGTGCGCTTGATCATGCGCTCGCCATGCACTTCAAGGATGCGCGAGGCCGCCAGCCCACCCATCAAGGCTTGCCCGACCTTTGCCGGATCGGCGCCGGCTTTCGACGCAAAAACAAGCGCTTCGGCGACGGCTTCAATGGTCAGCGCGACGACGATCTGGTTGGCGACCTTAGTGGTCTGGCCGACGCCGTTCGGTCCGACCAGCGTGATGTTCTTGCCCATCTTCTCGAATACGGGCCTGGCGCGTTCAAATGCCTTTTCCTCGCCGCCGACCATGATGGTGAGCGACGCCGCCTTGGCGCCGACCTCGCCGCCCGAAACCGGCGCATCGAGATAGTCGCAGCCGAGATCATTGATCTTCCCAGCGAATATCTTGGTCTCGATCGGCGAGATCGAGCTCATGTCGATCACCAGCTTGCCCTTGGTCAGGCCTGACGCAACGCCGTTCTCGCCGAACAGCACATCGGCCACCTGCGGCGTGTCGGGCACCATGGTGATGATGATGTCGGCAGCCTCGGCCACGGCGGCATGGCCGGTGACGGTTTTCAGGCCTTTGGCCACGAGATCCGCCGATGGCTTGGAGCGGTGGTCGCTCGCGATCACCTTGTAGCCGGCGTCGAGCAGATGCCCTGCCATCGGCGCACCCATGATGCCGAGGCCGATGAAGCCGATGGTTTCCATTGATTTTCTCCTGAAGGTCTCTGTTCAAATGTATCGAAGGTCGGCGCTGCCCCTCATCCGCCTGCCGGCACCTTCTCACCGTGAAAGACAGGGAGAAGGGACAAAGCTCCAGCGCTGGCGGCCCCCTCTCCCCGTTCTTCACGGGGAGAGGATAAGGTGAGGGGCCGCGCCAGCGGTGGTTGAAAATCAGCCTAAGCCGCCGCGCTCCCATGCCCGGCGAACTCGCTGAACCAGCCTAATCCGGCCTCCGTGCCCGCCTTCGGCTTGTATTCGGCGCCGATCCAGCCGGAATAGCCGAGGCGGTCGATGTGCTCGTAGAGGAAGGGATAGTTGATCTCGCCCGTCCCCGGCTCGTGACGGCCGGGATTGTCCGCAAGCTGGATATGTGCGATGCGGCCGAGGTTTGTCTCGATTTTCCGGGCGAGATCCCCCTCCATGATCTGCATGTGATAGATGTCGTATTGCAGGAACAGGTTTTTTGAGCCGACACGATCGATGAACGCCAGCGCCTGCTCCGAATAGTTCAGGAAGAAGCCTGGAATGTCGCGCGTGTTGATCGGCTCGATCAGCAGCCTGATGCCTGCCTGCTCCAATTTCTCCGCCGCGAAGGCGAGGTTTTCGGCAAAGACGTCTTCCAGCACCTTGCGCCCGACGCCCGCTGGCGTGATGCCGGCCAGGCAATTGACCTGCGGGCAGCCGAGCGCCTGCGCATAGGTGATCGCCTTGACGATGCCTTGACGGAACTCCGGCACACGGTCCGGCAGCACGGCGATGCCGCGCTCACCCTTGCCCCAGTCGCCGGCCGGCAGGTTGAACAGAACCTGCGTCAGGCCGTTCTTCTTCAGCCTCGCGGCTACCACATCAGGCGCATGATCATAGGGGCCGATATATTCGACGCCCTTGAAGCCCGCGCGGGCGGCTGCGTCAAAACGGTCGAGGAAATCGTGCTCGCCGAAGAGCATCGACAGATTGGCTGAAAAACGCGGCATTCTTCTTGTCCTTCTTCTCAGTCGAGCATCACGATCGCCGTCGGCGCGTCTTCCTGACGTTCGGCAAGGTCCTCGAATTCGGTGATCTTGTCGATCTCGGTGCCCATCGAGATGTTGGTGACGCGTTCGAGGATGAATTCGAGCACGACCGGGACCTGGTGTTCCTTCACCAGCCGCTGCGCTTGCTTGAAGGCGGCGGCGAATTCGTCGGGCTTGCGCACCCTGACCGCCTTGCAGCCCATCGCCTCGGCAACGGCGACATGGTCGACGCCATAGCCGGCCTCGGGATCGTTGGCACGGTTGATGTTCTCGAAGGCGAGGCTCACCTCATAGTCCATCGAGAAGCCGCGCTGTGCCTGGCGGATCAGGCCGAGATAGGCGTTGTTCACGACGACGTGGATGTAGGGCAGCTTGTGCTGCGCGCCGACCGCCAGTTCCTCGATCATGAACTGGAAATCATAGTCGCCCGACAGCGCCACGATGGTGCGGTCCCGATCAGCGGCGCGAACGCCAAGCGCTGCCGGCAGCGTCCAGCCAAGCGGGCCGGCCTGGCCGCAATTGATCCAGTTGCGCGGTTTGTAGACATGCAGGAACTGCGCGCCGGCAATCTGCGACAGGCCGATCGTGGTGACGTAGGTGACGTCGCGGCCGAACGCCTTGTTCATCTCCTCATAGACACGCTGCGGCTTCAGCGGCACCTGCTCGAAATGGGTCTTGCGCTTCATCGTCCTCTTGCGACCCTGGCACTCCCTCGCCCAGCCCGACCAGTCGCGCAATTTGCCAGCCGTCTTCCACTCGGTGGCGACGTCGAGCAGCACCTTCAATGCGGCACCCGCATCCGAGACGACACCGAGATCCGGCGCGAAGACGCGGCCGATCTGCGTCGGCTCGATGTCGACATGGATGAATTTCTTGCCCCTGGTGTAGACGTCGACCGAGCCGGTGTGGCGATTGGCCCAGCGGTTGCCGATGCCGAAGACGAAGTCGGCTTCCAGCATTGTCGCATTGCCGTAGCGGTGCGAGGTCTGCAGCCCGCACATCCCGGCCATCAGACGATGGTCGTCGGGGATCGCGCCCCAGCCCATCAGCGTCGGGATGACCGGCACGCCCGTGATTTCGGCGAATTCGATCAGCAGATCCGACGCATCGGCATTGATGATGCCGCCACCGGCGACGATCAGCGGCTTTTCGGCGGCATTGAGCATGGTCAGCGCCTTTTCGGCCTGCGCGCGCGTCATCGCCGGTTTGAATGGCATCAGCGGCTCATAGGCCTCGATGTCGAACTCGATCTCGGCCAGTTGGACGTCGACCGGCAGGTCGATCAGCACTGGGCCCGGCCGCGACGAACGCATCAGATGGAATGCCTTCTGCAGCGCCATCGGCACCAGATAGGGTTCCATGACTGTGACCGCCCATTTGGCGACAGGCGACGCGATCGCGGCGATGTCGACGGCCTGGAAATCCTCCTTGTTGAGCCGCGCACGCGGCGCCTGCCCGGTGATGCACAGGATCGGAATGGAATCGGCGGCAGCCGAATAGAGACCGGTGATCATGTCGGTACCGGCCGGACCCGAGGTGCCGATGCAGAGCCCGATATTGCCCGCCTTTGCACGGGTGTAGCCTTCGGCCATGTGCGAGGCGCCCTCGACGTGACGGGCCAGGACATGGCGGATCGTGCCCCTCGCCTTCAGCGCCGAATAGAGCGGATTGATCGCCGCGCCCGGCACGCCGAAGGCGCAGGAGATGCCTTCTTTTTCGAGAACGAGAACCGCGGCATCGACAGCGCGCATTCTGGCCATTTTCCGGCCCTCCAAGGGGTTGTCATTGTTGGATTGGCTAAGGATGTCAGCAAGCCGGCTATTTTTCAATTTTTTCAGAATATTTTTTCATTTCTAGAAAAAGGCCGCTACGCTTTGATTTCATTTGCCTTCCGGTTTTTCAGGAATTTTCCCGCCGATAGCGGTGGAAAACTTTTTCATTTCCTTGTTCGACGAAATCGGTGACAATGGTGCGATGGAAACCGCCGAAAAACGCCAGCGCGGCCGTCCGCGCGCCTTCAACGGGCCATCCGAGGCCAATTCAGTGCAATCGCTCGATCGGGCCTTGCGGATCCTGGCCATCGTCGCCGAGGGTAGCGGCCTGTCGCTGAGCGAGGTGTCGGCGCGGAGCGGGCTTGCGGCCTCCACCGTCTACCGCATGCTGACGACGCTTCAAAACCACGGCATGGTCGAGTTCGACACGGGCGACCAGCTGTGGTCGATCGGTGTCGAGACCTACCGCATGGGCGCGGCATTCCTGCGCCGCCGCAAGCTGGTCGACCGCGCCCGCATCGTCATGCAGGAATTGATGGAAAACACCGGTGAAACGGCCAATCTCGGTGTCGCCGAAGATGATTGCGTGGTGTTCGTCAGCCAGGTCGAGACGCACCAGGCGATCCGCGCCTTCTTCCGTCCGGGCACGCGCAGCCCCTTCCATGCGTCGGGTATCGGCAAGGCGGTGCTGGCGCATCTCGAACCGGAGCGCGTCGGGACCATCCTGCGCAAGGCCGGCCTGCAGCGTTTCACCGACAAGACGCTCTCCGATATCCCTGCCCTCGCCCACGACCTGGCGACGATCAAGCAGCGCGGCTGGTCGGTCGACGACGAGGAACGGCACCCCGGCATGCGCTGCGTGGCGGCGGCCATCTTCAACGAGTTCGGCGAACCGATCGGTGGCGTCTCGGTGTCGGGCCCGACCGTGCGGGTGACGCCGGAGCGGCTGGCCGAAATCGGCCCGATGGTGCGCAACGCGGCCGCCGAGGTGACCAGAATGATCGGCGGAACAACGGGTTGATCGGCTGCAGCGCGCTCTTGTCGCTGATAGGAGTTTGGCCCGCTGGACGCGCATCAAATGCCTATACATCGTGGGTTGCCGCGCCAAAGGCCGACGACAAGCGGCGTGATTGGAAAAAGGGCAGGCATGAGGAAAACGGTTCCGCTTCTGCTTGCCGCTTCGCTTTGCGGATGCGTGGCGGTAGCGCCCAAACCCGATCCTGGGGACCAGCGCGTTAATCCGATCCCGATCTCGCTTGCCCTGGAGGAGATCGTCACCACCGGCATTCGCCAGCGCCTGGAGGACCCTGCCTCCGCCAGGTTCGGAACGGTGCTTGCCGGCGAGCGGATCCTCAACGGCCACCGGGAGATCGTGGTCTGCGGCCATGTCAGCGTCAAGAAATCGTCCGGCGACCATGGCACCGACGAACCTTTCGCTGCCAAGATCTATCCGGACGCGGGAAGCAGCTTCGAACTCGTCGCGATGGGTGACCAGTCACCGAATGCGAGCCTCCTCATCGGCGACACCTGCCGTGCCGCCGGATTGGCGATCCTGGACTCCAAACTGAAGGCTAGTCTCTAAACGCGACCTTCCGCCGTTCAAACGAGGAAAAGGGGCCGCGTGCAGCCCCTCTTGCCTGTGTTGGCACACCTCCTCTTAAAGCCGGCAGTAGTGGCTGTAGCCGTCGTGGCCGATATAGGTGTCGGAGTCCGGATCGTAGCTCGAGTAGCGTTCGAAGCAGCGGCGTACATGCCAGGAACCGCCATCTTCGTCGACATAGACAGTTCGCGGCTGCTGCTGGGCGAGAAGGCTGCCGAGGACGAAACCGCCAACGCCGGCAGCGATGCCGATGCCGAGGTCGTGGTGATGCGAGTGAGCCGCCGAGGGCTGAACGGTGCCGACCAAAGCGGTGGCGGCGACAGTGGTGGCGACGAGGCCGGAAACGAGTATGCGCTTGAACATGACGATCTCCTTGGTTCATTGACCGAGGCGATCCATCCGCCTCTTGATCATCTGTCGCAGTGACAAGGAAAAAGGTTCGAAAGATTTTTCGGGCGGACAAATATCGGCCAGCTCGACGTGGCCACGTGGCGCCAGTCATCAACGATGAAATCGGCGCATGGCGGCACGCGGACGCAAGAAGGGCGGCCGAAGCCGCCCTTCTTCGATCGCACCGTCAGGCTATGTTCAGTAGACGATGATGTGATGGTAATGATGGTGGTGGTGATGATGGTGCCACCAGTAATCCGGGTAATCAGGGTAGTCTGAATAGTACGACCAATCCTCGTAATGATGATGGTGGTGCATACCGTAAGCTGACGACGTCTGAACCGTGGCGGCCAGCGCGCCTGTGGCGACGAAAATGGCTACGAGAGCGGAAGTGAGCGTGCGCTTGAACATGATGATCTCCTGGATCCTTGACCGAGGCGACCATTCGCCTCTGGAGATCAGTCGACGGAGGGCGGCAAAAGGTTCGAAGGCCGGGAGATTTTTCGGCTGAGCCGGAAAAAGCGAGTGGTGAGTAGTGAAGACAGGATCACGAACGTCGGGTCACTACTGACTACTGACTACTGACTACTGACTACTGACTACTTCCTGACCTCATCCCATGCCGGTGATATGGCGAAGCCAGAAGGCGAGCGCGATGAAGCCGATGATGGTGGTCACGCCGGTCCAGTCGACATTGGCCTTCTTCACGTCACTGATGAGCTTCACCAGCAGCATCCAGGCGATGACGACGATCGGAAGAATGATGACAAGCCTGATCATGCGACACTCCAGTTCGAAGCGATTGCACCTGCCTTACATGTAGGAAGCACGTTTGCGGATTTCAGCGTGGGGCCCACGCGTCATCGACCAGGGCACGAAGCCGAAAAACGGAGTTTTGTCTTTACTGGCGCGACAAATATGCTAACGGGGCGCCATGCCCTTGTAGCTCAGCTGGTAGAGCAGCGGTTTTGTAAACCGAAGGTCGCGGGTTCGATTCCTGCCGGGGGCACCAGTTCCTAACGTGTACGACCCAGCAGCCCAAAACTGTATTCGACCACAGGCGCTCCCCTCTACGAGGCGCTCGCGATTTGGGCAGACACGTTCGTCCTGGTGAACGTATTTCTCACCCTGATCGACCTGTGGAGATAAGCGGCCCAGATGCCGGTCACCACAAACGAGGCTATGGGTGCCACCAATGCATCGCCTGCAAGCGCTTGGTTCACCGAGACGCCCAAAATCGATGAGATCCAGATCGTGTCCAGGATGAACACGAGCGGAATTGCAAACCACTGGAACAGAAACAATTGCGGGAAGCGGTGGCTTCGTCTCAGCATCGAAACCAGCACGACCAGCTGAAGCGCCAGAAACGCCAGATTGAGGGCAACTTCGCCATACGCCGCCAGAGCCCCGTTCGGCAGGGTCACGAGTTGCTGGTAACCTTCGACCGAATTGGCCAATTCCGCGATCGTACGCAGCGGTGACAATGTCTGACCGATCGCCAGCAGCATCAACCAGCCGCCGAAACCCGCAAGTGTCGCTGGATTCTGTGATGGCTTCGCGGCTGACCGGACGGCAAAGAAAACAGGCACGCCGATCAGCAACAGTACTATTGCCCAATGCCAGATGGAAAACGACATCTTTATCCCCCTTTTATGCCCCTTCAGGTTGTATCAGATTTTAAATTCAACTCAAGAGGTGAAGCTCGCGAGAAGGCACGTCGGATGCCGAAGCGGCGATTTCTGCTGCCTGCTCCTGACAGTTAGTTTCACACCCCGATCGCCGCCACCAATATCCGGTTCTGCCGCCTTATCGCCGCGCGCAATTCCGGTATCCCTGCCTTCTCGCGTTTCACGAACTCGATGAACATCATGTTCATGTTGTTGAAGATCAGTTCGCCGAGTGACGCCCCGTCGATGTCCTGACGTACCAGGCCGAGCGCCTGCAACCGGGCGATCAGTGCGCTTATCTGCTCGGTCAGCGATCGGTCGAGCGCGCTGTAGGCCTGCCCGAAAGGGCTGTCTGGCAGCTGCGTCGAGATCGCCATCGCCTGCCGCCACATCTCCTTGCTGAGATAATGCAGGGAGTGCTCGATATAGATGCCGACCAGCATGTCCAGCGCATCACCGATATTGGCCGGCGGGTTGGCAACGACACCGCGTCCAGCATTGAGGACCTCGTTGACCTCTAGCGAGACGATGGCACCGAGGATGTCGCCCTTGTTCTGGTAGTAATTGTAGATCGTGCCGATCGAGACTTCGGCTTGCGCTGCTATCGTCTCGATCTTGGCCCCCTCGTAACCGGTCTCGCGGAAAAGCGCCGCCGCCGCCTCGATGATGCGCCTGTGACGGTCCGCCTTTTGCCTTGCCCGCAATCCGCTCATGTCGGCCTCTTGCCACAAAAACAGAATTGACTCAATTTTAGAATTGGTTCAATTTTTTGCAAGAAGCCACAAAGGCAAGGGAGAACACTCGATGTCCGTCAAATCCGCGAATCCGCTTTCTGGCCTGAAACGCCATCTGCATCGAGCTTGCGCCGCCGCGGCCCTGTTGCTTGGGGGCGGCAGCCTCGCCGAGGCCGCCGATCTCAACGCGCTGATCTGGTGCGACCATTCCGATCCGGCGCTGCTCCAGCCCTTCGAGGAAGCCAACAACGTCAAGGTCAACGTCAAGGAGTTCGAGGGCACCGGCGCTGGTCTCGCCATCGTCGAGCAATCGCAGCCCGGCGACTGGGACGTGATGGTGATCGATTCCATCGACGTGCCGCGCGGCGTCGAGAAGGGCCTGTTCGAGCCACTGCCGGAAGACAAGCTGCCCTTCGCCGACCTTTTCCCGCAAGTGAAGATGGACAAGTCGACGATGATCGACGGCAAGCGCTACGGCATCACCGAAAAGTTCGGCTACAACACGATCGGCTTCAACAAGACCAAGGTCGATCCGGCCGACATGCAGTCTTTGGCGTCGCTGACCAGCGACAAGTACAAGGGCAAGGTCGCCATATACGACTATTACCTGCCGGTCATCGGCATGGCGGCGCTGGCCATCGGCAAGAAGACGGCTGATCTCACCGAGGCCGACCTGCCCGCCCTCAAGGAAGAGCTCCTGAAGATGAAGGCCAATGCCAAGCTGGTCGGCGAAGTAACCGCCAGTCAGACCGCGCTCGCCACGGGTGAAGTCGACATACTGGTCGGCGGCGGCGAGTGGGTGACGGCGGGACTGGCGAAGGAGAACCCAGCGCTGGATTTCTCCATCCCGAAAGAGGGCGCGGTGCTGTGGTCGCAGTCGCTGGCCATGTTCAAGGATTCCAAGAACAAGGACATGGCGCTGAAGTTTATCCAATACATACTGAGCCCTGAGGGCCAGGCGCGGCTTGCCACATCGTCCTGCTATTGGGGCATGCCGTCGAACACCAAGGCCGCGCTCACCGACGACCAGAAGAAGGTTCTGCGATTCGACGAGCAGCCGGGCTTCCTGGCTCGTGCGCAAGCCTATCCGGCGCCCAATGCCGACCTCGACAAGAAGATGCAGGACATGTGGACCGAAATGCTGCAGGCAAAGTGAGCGATCTCCGCTCATGAGCACAACTGAAAACAACGGGCGTCCTCGGCCCCGGGCGGGTCGCACCCTGCCCTGGGTGCTGGTCATGCCCGCGCTCGGCTGGACGCTGCTGTTCTTCGTGCTGCCCTTCGCCGCCATGGGGCTTTCCAGCCTGACGACGCATGAGGGCGGCGGTTTCACCCTCGCCAACTACAGCCAGTTCTTTACCAACCCTTCCTACTGGCAGGCGATGGTGAACTCGCTGCAGGTCACGGCAATCGTCACCGTGGTTTCGGTGCTGCTCGCCTACCCCTTCGCCTGGATCCTGGCCGAACAGGTGCCGGAGCGCTGGCAGCGCCTGGCGCTGATGCTGGCCGTGCTGCCGTTCTGGACGTCCTATGTCGTGCGCTCCTATTCCTGGCTGCTGGTGCTGGCGCAGAACGGCGTCATCAACCGCGCGCTGATAGGTTCGGGCCTGATCTCGGAGCCGCTGCAGCTCGCCAACACGCGTTTGGCCACGGTCACCGGCTTCGTGCATTTCTTCGTCATGCTGTTGACGCTGACCATTTTCGCCAACCTCAAGCAGCTCAGCCCGAGCTATCGCAAGGCGGCCGCCGATCTCGGCGCCGGACCGGTGCGCACCTTCCTGCACGTCATCCTGCCGCTGACCTTGCCCGGCATCATGGTCGGCGCCTTCCTGACCTTCGTGCTGTGCATCGGCGACTACATCACGCCGCAGATTCTCGGCGGCAACAACGAGCTTCTGATGCCGCAGTTGGTGATGATGCAGATCGGCCGGCGCGGCGATTTTCCGCTGGCCTCGGCGCTGTCTATTATCTTGATGGCGGTGGTGACCATCGCCTACCTCGCCTGCGCGCGCTGGCTGAAGATCGAGCGGGCCTGACATGCGCCGGTCTGTCCGCGTCATTTCCTGGGTCTATGCGCTTGCCGTCTACGGCTTCATCTTCCTGCCGGTTGTCGTGCTGGTGCTGTTCTCGCTGCAGTCGACCTCCTTCCCCATCCCGCCCTTCACCGGCCCGTCGCTGCGCTGGTACGATGCCGTGCTCTCCGACGCCAGGCTGACCTCGGCGCTGGTCAATTCGCTGCTGGTCGCGGTGCTTTCCTCGGCGAGCGCCGTTACGCTCAGCTTCCTCTCGGCCTGGGGCTTCGCCCGCTTCGTGCTGCCGGGCTCGGGCGTGCTGCGCGGCCTGATCACGCTGCCGCTGACGGTCAGCTATCTCATCATCGGCATGGGGCTTCTGGTGCTGTTCAACTGGGCCGGCGTGCCGAAGTCGCTGCTTGCCGCCGGTGTCGGCCATGTCGTGATCAACCTGCCGCTCTGCTTTGCCATCATCTACAGCCAGATGGGCGACCATCAGATCAACATCGAGCGTGCCGCGCGCGACCTCGGCGCGCCGGAGTGGAAGGTGCTGCTCCTCATCACCGTGCCGGTCATGGCGCCGGCCATCTTCGCCGGCTTCTTCCTGTCGATGACCTTCTCCTGGGACGAGTTCGTGATCTCTTTCCTACTCACTCGTTTCGACACCACATTGCCCGTGGAAATCTGGAACCTGCTGCGCTCCGGCCTCAATCCAAAAACCAATGCCGTCGGTTCGCTGGTCTTTGCCGTTTCCATCGTGCTGGTGGTGCTGTTCGAACTGACTTTGCTGCGCAGGAGAAAGCCATGACCGCGCCCCTGGTCGACATCCGCAGTGTCTCGCACCGTTTCGGGCAGCTGGCCGTGCTGAAGAACGTCTCGCTGCGGATCGAGCCCGGCAGCTATACGATCCTGCTCGGGCCGTCGGGCTCCGGCAAGACGACGCTGCTGTCCATACTGGGCGGCTTCGTCACCCCAAGCGAAGGCAAAGTCTTTATCCGTGGCGAGGACTGCACATCGGTGCCGCCGGCCAAGCGGCCGACGACAACCGTGTTCCAGGACTACGCGCTGTTTCCGCATATGAGCGTCGCCGGCAATGTCGGCTTCGGCCTGCGTATGCAGGGCGTCGATGGCGCAACACGCGCCGCCCGGGCGCGCGAGGCGCTGGCGCTGGTAGGCCTTGCCTCCGCCTTCGACAAGAAGCCGCACCAGCTTTCCGGCGGCCAGCGGCAGCGCGTCGCGCTGGCGCGTGCGCTGGTCATCGAGCCGGCGGTACTTTTGCTCGACGAACCGCTCGGTGCGCTCGATCTCAAACTGCGGCGGCAGATGCAGGACGAGTTGAAGGCGATCCAGAAGCGCGTCGGCACCGCCTTCATCCATGTCACCCACGACCAGGAGGAGGCGATGGCGCTGGCCGACCACTGCGTGGTCATGAATGATGGGCGCATCGAGGACAAAGGCCCGCCCGAACGTGTCTATGCCAGGCCGGCGACGCGCTTTTCGGCGACCTTCATGGGCGAAAGCACGATCCTTGCCGGAACGGTGATGAAAGCAACAAACGGTGCAATCACGGTTTCGACGCCAGCGGGTGCGATCTCGCTGTCCGGCGCTCAGCCGGCCGGTACCGGCATTGCGCTTGCTATCCGGCCGGAACACCTGCGCCTTGGTGAGACCAAAAGCGATATTGCGCTGGGTGCCGCCAAAGTCAGCGATGTCGTCTTCCAAGGCAGCTTCAAACGCGTGCTGGCGACTTCGGCGTTGGATCCGGCACTGCAGTTCATCGCCAAGGCACCCGCATCCACAACTGTTCAGGCAGGCGACACTGTCGTGGTTTCGTGCAACGCTGACGACATCATCCAGCTGGCGGACTGAGACATGAGTGTGCTTCCAGCTATCGACGCGGCAGACTGGTACGAGACCATCCGCATGGCCGACGGCGTCACGCTGATCCATGAACCATGGATCAAACCGTTCTTCCGCTGCAACATGTGGCATGTGCGCGGTCGCGACCGCGATCTCCTCTTCGACACCGGGCTCGGCCATTTCAGCCTGCGCACGCATGTGCCTTTGACGGAGCGCAAGCTCATCTGCGTCGCCAGCCACACGCATTTCGACCATATCGGCTGTCACCACGAATTTCCCGACCGTTGCGTGCACAGCGCCGAAGCGGAAATCCTCGCCGATCCGCGCAGCGAATGGACGGTTGCCGACCGCTACGCCACCGACGAAATGTTCGATCGGCTGCCGCAAGGCTGGGACACCGCGCGCTACGACATTTTACCCGCGCCGGCCGACCGTCTGCTCGAGCATGGCGATATTGTGGATCTCGGTGACCGTGCCTTCGAGGTCGTCCATACGCCGGGCCATTCGCCTGGCGGCATCGCGCTCTACGAGACAAAGACCGGCATCCTGCTGTCCGGCGACATCATCTATGACGGCCCGCTGATCGACGACGTCTACCACTCGGACATCCCGGACTATATGGCCACGCTGATCGCCATGCGCGACCTTGATGTCTCGGTCGTGCATGGTGGCCATTTCCCGAGCTTCGGCAGAGTGCGCTACCGCCAGCTGATCGACGAGTACCTGGCGCGGAAGCGCCAGGCCGGCTGCCATTTGCGGCAGCGCCCCTAACGGGCTCAACGCATCAATTCGAAATGTCGCGGAAATGCCTGATGCAGCAGGAGCAGCATCGTCTTGCGCAGAACGTCGGTATCGCGGCCGGAAGGGTTCAGATGATCCCAATACCATGCACCGTGAACCAGGTAATTCAGGCTCTCTGAGAGAGTGTTGATATCGACGCCGGCATAGCCGCCGCCACGCGCGATCTCGATCAACAGCTCGCGCGCTTCGGCGGTGTAGGCGAGGTCACTGGGCAGGCCAATCTCATTGTAGATCTGCATGCTCTTGCGGTCGCTGGAGAACACGACGAAGACCGACACCCATTTCGGATGCTGTCGGGCAAAACGTTGCGCGCATTCGACGGCTCCCAGCAGCCTGTCAACCGGCGAGAGGCCGGGCGCCCGCACCAGGTTGAACCACAGCTCGTCATACTGGTCGCTGAGATATTGCAGGACGGCCCGGAACAAGTTCTCCTTGCTGCCAAAATGGAAGACGACCAGCGCGTTGGACGAGCCGACATGTTCGGCAATGCGCTGCATGGTGACACTCGCCAGGCCCTCCTCCGCGATGAGCTCGACGGTGGCGTCGATGATGCGCTGCACGCTCGCTTCGCCGCGTTCGCGCCGACGGTCCCTGGACGGGGCATCGTTTGCCGACTCCCTGCCCTTCGTCGCCGCGGCCTTGCGTTTCTCCGGCTTTGCGGTTGCCTTGCGCTGCGCCATTTTCGTCAGCCCTTTCGGACCCGTGGCGGAAATATTTCGCCGCACGGATTGCTTTGCCATACGGACCGCCGGCTCATCCCCCAAACCGCTTAAAGCGACGGGCGTGTCCCGGCATTTCCATACCATTGCCCCCGAGCCGTTTCATAGGCCAGCCCGGCCCGGAAAACATCAGCATCGCAGTAGGTGCGGCCGACGATCTGGATGCCTGTCGGCACGCCGTTGGCGGCGTGGCCAGACGGCATGGAAAGAACCGGGCAGCGGCTCATCATGTTGAACGGCGTCGTCATCACCCAGCCCAGCGACGGGTTCACCTGCTTCCCGTTGATCTCGACAGTGTCCCTGGTCTGGTCGAACTCCGCCGGAACCGCCGGGATAGCGTTTGTCGGGCAAATGAGCACGTCATACTTTTCCAGCAACGGGCCAAGGGTCTGGTACATCCTGCCGGCGACATCCAGTGTTGCGACAAAATCCGTGGCCTTCGACTTTTGCCCGTCCTCGGCGAACTTGCGGGCATAGCTGGTCATGTCGTCGGCGTGCCGTTGGAGCAGTTGCGAGAGCGACGCGCCGAACAGATGCTCGAGATACATCATGGCGGCCTTGAGCACCTCATCGCCCCAGCCCAGATCGACCTCCTCGACAGTGGCGCCCAGCGACCGGAAGACGTCGCACGCGGTAAGCGTGTTCTTGCGAACCTCCGGATTCACCTCATAGGAGCCGAGATCCATGGAGAAAGCGATCCTCCAGCCCTGGATCGGCTTGTAATCGGACGGCAGGCGCAATTTGGGGCGAAGCGTCGCGATGTCGAGCGGGCTTGGCCCGGCCATGACGTTCTGCAGCAGGATCGCGTCCTTCACGGTTCGCGCCAACGGTCCCGTGTGGCAGTAGAAGTCGAGATTGAAGGGCGGATCATCCGGGTTTCGGCCGTAGGGCGGCTTAAAGCCGACAAGGCCGCAAGCCGATGCGGGAATGCGGATCGACCCGCCAATGTCGGATCCCGTTGCGATCGAGGAGGTGCCCGAAGCCAGCGTCGCCGCCGCGCCGCCCGACGAACCGCCCGGAGTGAAGTCCGGGTTCCATGGATTGCGCGTGACGCCCCATCGCTTCGACCAGGTATAGCCGGCGCAGCTGAATTCTGGCGTCGCGGTACGCGCGTGGACGATGCCGCCGGCCTTGATGATGCGCTCATTCATGGTCGAGGTGTGGCCGCCAATGGCATCTTTCGACAGCAGCGAACCGTGCGATGTCGGCTTGCCCTTGATGTAGCTCTCGTCCTTGATGCCGATCGGCAGGCCCTCGAGCGCACCGGTTCTGGCGCCTTTGGCGTATTTCGCCTCGGCCTTGGCGGCCAGCTCCATCGCCTCCTCGAAATGCGTGAACGTGAAGCAGTTGATCGCCGATCTGGTGGCTTCGGCGCGGCGAATGGTGGCCCGCATCAATTCGACGGGCGAGAGTTTCTTCGCCTTGAACAGCCGCAGCGCCTCATGGGCCGGCATGTAGCAAAGGTCGAGATCGGACATCGGAAGTCTCCCGCGATCAAGAGACCGCACTTGGCATGAAGGTGGCCGGGCCGCGCGTTGCGGCCCGGTGGCTGTTCCCGGAGTCGGTTGGCAGCGCTATTTCTGGAGATCGGTCCAGATTTTCGTGTAGAGCGCCTGCACATTCGGCGGACAGGCCTGCATGAACTGGCCCTTGGCGGCAAATTCGGCCGGAATTGCCACTTCAGGCGCGGCCTTCATGTCGTCCGGCATGAAAGCGTCGGATCCCTTGATGCCATTGGCGTAGCGCGCGAAGGCCGAGATCATCGCGGCATTCTTTGGATCCATGATGAAATTCTGGAAAAGCTTGGCGTTCTCGACATTCTTGGCGTCCTTGAGGACGGCGACATTGTCCATCCAGACCGGAAAGCCTTCCTTCGGATAGCCGTAGACGATCTTGTCGTTCTGCAGCCGCTCGCGCAGCGATATGCCATTCCAGTTGACGCCGGCGGCAATGTCGCCCCTGCCCAGGCCGTCGACGGCCGCGTAGTCGAGCGAAAGCCATTTCGCCTTCGCCGCGACCAGCCTGTCGTGCACCTTCTTCAGGACTTGCATGTCGTCGGTGCAGTATTTACCGCCCTCATAGGCGATGGCGAGGAAAAGGATATCGCCCATTTCGGGCACGACATTGATCTTACCGGCGAGTTCCGGTGGCGGGTCGAGGAAAATCGCAGATGTGTTCGGGTCGCCGGCATAGACTGATTTGTTCACCGAAATGCCCGTTGTCCCCCACTGCCATGGAACGGTGTATTTACGGCCCGGATCAAAGGGAACATCGACCCATCGCGGATCGACATTCTTGAAATTCCCCATCTTGTTGGGATCGGTCTCCAGGAGCAGACCTTCGCTGATCCAGATCGGCACGACGCTGGCCGAGGGCACGACGATGTCATAGCCGGACGCGCCCTGGCGGACCTTGGCCAATGCGGTGTCGTTGGAGTCGTAGTCGGTGACGGTGACCTTGACCTTATAGGTTTCCTCGAACTTCTTGATCAGGTCCGGGCTGGTATAGTTGCCCCAGTTGTAGATATTGAGTTCGCCATCGGCGCGGGCAATGCCTGTTACGGCGAAAAGCGATAGCCCAACGACCGCCGCTGTCAGTTTCCAGTTCATGCTAGTGCTCCCATTGTCGGGACCGGCCGCGTCGCCGCCTCAGGTCCATTTCCTGCGATGAACAAGCCTGTTGACGCCTTTCGTCCCGATGATGGGCCGGACGGCTGTCGAGATATTTCCCTCTTCGCGGCCATTCACAGGCAAATGCCGGCTGGCCAACTCGGTTATCCCCGAGGCTAAATTATAACTAACTATACAGTCAATATCTTTTCGCCGGCACTACCGCGACCTAATCAGATGCCCTGCACTTTCCAGGCGGCGAGCCGCTGACAGAATGGCGGCGCAGGCTCAGCCGCGGCTGTTGGCGGGAAGCGAAATCCGATAGTCTGGCCCTCGATTCCTCGGTTTCCGCCAAGACCGCAGGCGATCCAGCAGCAGGCAAGACATGCCGAGCATCGGCGGCGGTTCCATGGCGTGGATGGACGATCGTGCTTTCGCGACCTAGAGCGCTCTTTGCGGGCAAGGCATCCCTGCGGCATCGCCGCAGCGTGACGCCGTGGGTAATGGTCTGGTGCTCATTGCTTCTGACTGGTGCACAAGCTCGGCGAAGACCAGCGCGAAGCTACCCAGCATGACAAAAACGACGATCAGGCGTGTTACCGGCAATGTGTCGGCCTCGTCTGGCTGGCGCATATCCCGGGCTTGAGGTTTCCAGGGATCATGCGCACGATCAAAAGTGCCGCAGCCTCCATTTGACATCCCGAAGGATACAGCGGTGCCGCGGGCGCCCCACGCTGCCCATGCCGGCTAACATGATCGATCCGCGTTTACGAGAGTTTAAGCCCCGCCTTAACCATCACATTCGCCCGCGCTTTGACATGAAGCGCGACCTACCGGCTTTAGCGACGCAGCCCGGCGCAGTTTCGCTGGCCGACATACCGGCTCTCTTTGCAGACCCGCCCGCCCATGCTACCCCGGCGCTGGCGCGGCCGGAATCTCGCCAATCGGTCGCGATCGGGGAGCCATGAGCACAGCCGCCAACAGCATCGCCTTCGTTTCGTCCGACACAGCAGACGCCAAGGCGGCGCTGGAAAGCCTGACGAGGCGCTATGGTCAGTGTTCGGTCGCGGACGCGGGCGTTGTGGTGGCCTTGGGCGGCGACGGCTTCCTGCTGCAGACTTTGCGCGACACGATGGGAACGGGAAAGAAGGTCTACGGCATGAACCGTGGCACCATAGGCTTCCTGATGAATGAGTACCGGTCCGGAGGGCTCGCCGAGCGCATCGCGGCCGCGGTCGCCGAAACGATCCGCCCGCTCGAAATGCAGGCCGTCACCTCGGAAGGCGAAACGGTGTCGGCGCTGGCGATCAACGAAGTGGCGCTGTGGCGCCAATCCTATCAGACGGCCAAGATCCGCATCAGTGTCGACGACCAGATACGGCTCGAAGAACTGAGCTGCGATGGCGTAATGATCGCCACGCCTGCGGGATCGACCGCTTACAATCTTTCCGCGCACGGCCCGATCCTGCCGCTCGACGCTCCGCTTCTGGCGCTTACGCCGGTCAGCCCGTTTCGCCCGCGCCGCTGGCGTGGTGCGTTGCTCTCCAACAAGGCGACCGTGCGCTTCGACATTCTGGAGCCTGAAAAGCGGCCGGTGAACGCCGCCGCCGACCACACGGAGGTCAAGGCGGTGACTTCCGTGACAGTGCGGGAATCGCCGACAGCCACGGCGACCTTGCTGTTCGATCCCAACCATTCCTGGAACGAACGCATCCTGGCTGAACAGTTCCGTTACTGAGCCGGCACAGAGAGAAGCGGCCGGATTAAGCATCGCGATTAAGGTTACGACTTCACAATCGCGCCAATCCCGCCTGTTTCTGTTGACAAATCGTGGACTTGCGCCTAATCGCATACCAACTTTGCAGGCGCGCGGCGCTTGCCGCGACGAATGACGTTGCGCCTCCCCGAACCAGCCAAAGACGACAACACTTGTCCTCAGACACCACGATCGCTCAAGAAGCGTTGACCTTTTCAGACCTCGGCCTGTCGCCGAAGGTGCTTTCCGCAGTCACCGATGCCGGCTACACGCAGCCGACTCCGATCCAGGCCGGCGCCATCCCGCACGCCTTGCTCGGCAAGGACGTGCTGGGTATTGCCCAGACCGGCACCGGCAAGACGGCCTCCTTCGTGCTGCCGATGCTGACCCGGCTGGAAAAGGGCCGCGCCCGCGCCCGCATGCCGCGCACGCTGATCCTGGAGCCTACGCGCGAACTCGCCGCACAGGTCGAGGAAAACTTCGTCAAATACGGCAAGAACCACAAGCTCAACATTGCGCTGCTGATCGGCGGCGTGTCGTTCGACGAGCAGGACAAGAAGCTGGAGCGCGGCGCCGACGTGCTGATCGCGACGCCTGGCCGCCTGCTCGACCACCGCGAGCGTGGCAAGCTGCTGCTCAACGGTGTCGAGATCCTTGTCATCGACGAGGCCGACCGCATGCTCGACATGGGCTTCATTCCCGATATCGAGCGCATCTGCGAGATGATCCCGTTCACCCGGCAGACGCTGTTCTTCTCGGCGACCATGCCGCCCGAGATCACCAAGCTGACGGAGAAATTCCTGCATGCCCCGGTGCGGGTCGAGGTGTCGAAGGCGGCGTCCGCGGCCACCAACATCATACAGAGGCTGGTGAAATCCGGCTCCAAGCCCTGGGACAAGCGCGAAACGCTGCGCAACCTGATGAAGGCCGAAGATGCGGAACTGAAGAACGCCATCATCTTCTGCAACCGCAAGGTCGAGGTGTCGGAGCTGTTCCGCTCGCTGCTGAAGCATGATTTCGATGCCGGCGCACTGCATGGTGACATGGACCAGCGCGCCCGCATGCAGATGCTGGCCAATTTCCGTGACGGCAAATTGCGCTATCTCGTCGCTTCGGACGTGGCCGCGCGCGGCCTCGATATCCCCGACGTCAGTCACGTCTTCAACTATGACGTTCCGATCCATGCAGAGGATTATGTCCACCGTATTGGCCGTACCGGCCGCGCTGGTCGCTCGGGCAAGTCCTTCACCATCGCGACCAAGTCCGACACCAAGTATATCGACGCCATCGAACGGCTGATCGGCACCAAGATCGAGTGGCATGACGGCGACCTGTCGACGGTTGTTGCCAGCGAGAGCGAGGATGATGCTCCGCGCCGTGGCAAAGGCGCGCCGCGTCGTGCCGGCCGCAAGGACGAGGACCGCAAGGCCCATGACCGCAAGGACAATGGCGAGCGCAAGCGAGGCGGCGAACGTCGTGCCCGACGCAGCGAGGAAGATGCCCCAGCCGCGGTTGCCCAGCAGAGCGAACAGCCCGATGCACCCGAGTCGGCCGTGGCCGACATTGTCGAACGGCGCGCGCGCAAGGATGCGATCCGTTCGGAAAACACCGAGCGCAAGACGTCCTCGGATCGAGCACCGGAGCGCGGTGACACCAGGCCCCAGCGCAACCGCCCTGCCCGCCAGCATCAGGAAGACAATGATAGCACCGTCGGCTTCGGCGACGACATGCCGGCCTTCATGCGCATCGTCGCCAAGGTCTGATCGCCGAACGATTGAAAGCAAGCCGGCCATCCGGCTTGCCCTGCCGGCAGGCGTCTAGCCGCGTCGCGTGTGAACCGAGTCAGGCGACGCGCTTTAGGCCTTTGTTTCCTCCATGTCGTGCTCCCAAGGGACCACTTCTGGCGACATGCATTAGCTCTGACTTGCCCGTTACATCGGTCCAGGCACCATCTTGGTCGGTTTCTCCAGCATCGGAAACTCGGCCTTGTTGCATTTCACGTTCGGGTTCGTCGGGCTGAACATGCCGTTCGGATTGTCCCTGAACAGCCAGGCGTGAAGATCATAGTGGACGAACTCCCTCGGAATGAGCGGATAGTGTCCCTCCATCGGGCCCTGGAAGGTTTGGCCGAGCAGTTTCGGCGGCTCCTTGATGTCTGGCGTCAGCGGCACCAGCCATTCCACCCCGACAAGTTGCAAGCCCTTTTTCGTCGGTTCGTAGATCAGCACATTGGGGCGCATCGGATCGAGTTTTTGGCCGACACTTTGAGCGTTGACGAAATGGATGCCCATGGCGCCTTTCGGGTAGTCCATCGCGCCCGGTATCTTTTCTCCGCTGTAATAGACGCAGCCGACCGTCGACAGATAAAGGTCGCGAACGGCGACGGTGTAGTCCTGATATTTGGCCAGCGATTTTTTCAAGGCGTCGATGTCGGCCTTGTTGGCGTCTTCGGCCACGGCCGAAGCGACGCCTAACCATGCGCCTACAATACTCGTCAAAGCGAGGACGCCGCAGCGCCCAAGGCAGGCTGTTCTTGTCATGCATTCCTCCCAGATTTTCTGATCTGGCCGTTCAAGACGGAGGCGGAAAATGCTGATTGCGCGGCCAGTTGTACCGCCTCATCCCCTCTGGACAGCCACGATGCTATTCCTTTCCACGGCCGCAGGAAAGCAGCTATTTAGAACTAGCTAATTCCCCAGCGCGCCAATCTGAAGAGCGCCGAAATCGGCTCAAACAAGAACGGCCCCACATGGGACCGTTTCGCATTCGCATGCCGTCCAGTTCAGGTGAGCGGAGAAAGCTGGATCTCGACGCGCCGGTTTTGGGCGCGGCCTTCGGCCGTTGCATTGGATGCGACAGGCCGCGTCTTGCCGAAGCCGGTGACGGCAAAGCGGCGCGAATCGACGCCCTGACCGGACAGATAGTTGGCGACGGCCAGCGCACGCCGCTGCGACAGATCGAAATTGTGCTGGTCGCCGCCGGTCGAATCGGTATGGCCGAAGACATCGACGGTCGTCTGGCGGAACTTCTTCAGTACCAGCGCGACGGAATTCAGCACCGGATAGAAGCCGGGCTTCACCGCGTCCTGATCGACATTGAAGGTGATGTCGGATGGCATGTTGAGGATGATCTGGTCGCCACTGCGGGTGACGCTGACTCCGGTGCCCTGAAGCTGGCGGCGCAGCTCGGCCTCGTTCTGATCCATGGTGGCGCCGATGGCGCCGCCGGCCAGTGCACCAATACCGGCACCAATCAACGCGTTGCGGCGATCATTGCCACCGGCAAGCAGGCCGAGGCTGGCGCCAGCCAAGGCGCCGAGGCCGGCACCAGCGGCCGTGTTGGAAATCTTCTGGTCGCCGGTATACGGATCGGTCGTGGTGCAGGCGCTCACGAGCAAAGCCGTCGCCACAACGACGAGCACGGTCTTCTTCATAGGATGGTCCCTCTCCAAGTCACGCCATTGCGATGGCGCCAAATCAGCCCTTCCCGCGACTTGTACCATGAAATACGGCGAAAAGCGGAATGGCAAAAGCGCCTGCCGCAGCTTTTCCCCGGAGCTGACTGACGCTTGGAAGGCTACCAGAGATTCTTGCCGTCAATGACCACCACTTCGATCTTGTCGAGATCGAAATCGTCGAATAGCCGAGAATTGACGCTGATCTTCGGATTGTCGAAATCCGGCTCGCCAGTCGACCAATCCGGCGTTTCCGTGAAGGTGCCGCAGCCACAGGTCGGGCAAAAACCATGTTTTACAGTCTTCGAGCCCCATTGATAGAACGTCACGTTTTTCATCGGGGTAATAAGCTTGAACTGCGATGGGGTGTAGTAGGCCCAGAGCGAGCCGCGTTTCGAGCAGAACGAACAGGTGCATCGCGTCACCGTTTCTGGCGCCTGCGAAACCTCGAACGCGGTGGCCTTGCAGTGGCAGCTTCCCTTGATGGTCATGAACATCACCTCTCCATTGTCCGCCGCCCGCGCGGCAAGGCACCATAAAGAAGCGATCCTGACAACTGTCCGTCAGCAGGCTTTTGCCCGCGGACAGCAGTCAGCGGCTCTAAAGCGTGTCGCGTTCGAACGGATTGTGGCGACGCACTTTAGGTCTCTGTTTCATGCTTGTCGGGCTCCCGGAACCGGGACCCAGGCGACATGCATCAGTAAGACTGCGGCGGCACAAACAGGCAGATCGTCTTGCCTGCATCGAGACCGGCCACGTGAGCACACCAATGAAACTCACCGTCGGGCGAATCCTTGATCCGCCTGTCGCTGTAGGCCAGCACCTCCCCGGTATCCTTGATGACATAGCCTTCCGGGCGCTCGCTGATCGAGGTCTGCGATACCTCGCGGCAGTCGTAGTTCGCGCAGCAGGCGAACGGATAGCTCCAGCCTTGCGGTTTGGCCGCGGTCGGCTTGGCGTCATGCGCCAGGGCTGGCGCCGTCAGGGCAGCTATCGCGCAGGCAGCACACAGAGGCAGGAGAGGCCGGCCAACCGATGGAACGGCAAAGGCCGATCTAAAACCGGCAGAGAACATGGCAACGCTCCTTTCAAACGAGATTCAAGCATTTCGCTTGCCCGTTCCCGGAACGTGTCTTCCCAGTGGCCGAACCGTCAGCAGATATGCCGCGACCGGCCATATATGCTTTGCCTCCTCCTACCTCTAATGGTGAGCCGAAATGCGAGCCGGCGCAAGCAATAGCTGCGTAGCCGGCCCATGCGCTGCCATCGCGGCAGCCACAGCGCGCTTTCACACAGCGCCAGCTCGTCGCGACAATGGTGAAAAAGGGCGAACCAAATGCGCGACTGTCATTCGCTGGCCTGCGTCGCAGGACATCGGCTGACCTAATCCAGGTCCGCCATCACTTCGCCCGCGCCGCCCTCGATGCGTTGCGACAGCGAGGCCTCCATGAATTCATCGAGGTCGCCGTCGAGCACGCTCGACGGGCTGCTGCTTTCGACACCGGTGCGCAGGTCCTTCACCAACTGGTAGGGCTGCAGCACATAGGAGCGGATCTGGTGACCCCAGCCGATGTCGCTCTTCGAGGCTTCGGTGGCATTGGCGATGGCCTCACGCTTCTTCAGCTCTTCCTCGTAGAGGCGCGAGCGCAGCATTTCCCAAGCCTTTGCCCGGTTCTTGTGCTGCGAACGCTCGGCCTGGCAGGCGACCGCGATGCCCGTGGCGATATGGGTGATGCGCACGGCCGAATCGGTGGTGTTGACGTGCTGGCCACCTGAGCCGGAGGAGCGATAGGTGTCGATGCGCACGTCCGATTCGGAAACATCGATCTCGATCGTGTCGTCGACGACAGGATAGACCCAGATACTGGAAAAGGACGTATGCCGGCGCGCGTTGCTGTCATAAGGTGAAATACGCACCAGGCGGTGGACGCCCGATTCGGTCTTCAGCCAGCCATAGGCATTGTGGCCCTTGATCAGCAATGTCGCGGACTTGATGCCCGCTTCTTCGCCGTCATGCACTTCCAGCACCTCGACCTTGAACCGGCGGCGCTCGGCCCAGCGCGTGTACATGCGCAAAAGCATCGAGGCCCAGTCCTGGCTCTCGGTGCCGCCGGCGCCGGCATGAATTTCGAGATAGGTGTCGTTGGCGTCGGCTTCGCCCGACAGCAGCGTCTCGACCTGGCGGGCCTTCGCCTCGCCCTGCATCGAGCGGATCGCGGCTTCCGCCTCGGCAATGACGCCCTCGTCACCCTCTTCCTCGCCGAGCTCGATCAGGCCGATATTGTCTTCCAGGGCCTGGGTCAGGCCCTTGACCGCCGCTATGCCTTCCTCGAGGCCTTGGCGTTCGCGCATCAGCTTCTGCGCTTCCAGCGGTTCGTTCCAGAGGCTGGCGTCCTCGGCACGGACATTCAGGTATTCAAGCCGTTTAATGGCCTGATCCCAGTCAAAGATGCCTCCTCAGCAGGGTTATCGCCTGCCTGATCTCGTCGACAATATTCTGCGTTTCCGCGCGCATGGCCTGGTATTTTGTCCTGTTGCTGAAAGTGACGGTTAGAGCGGATCGGTGTTTGAAGGAAACGCCGAACCGCTGCAACTTTTCTGTTTGACGCAATTCCGGACGGAAAACCGCTAGGCACTTTCCTGGAATTGCTCTGGTCGGCGCGATACATAGGGACGGTGCTGCCGCGTGTAAAGCGAAATGGGCCAGCCCCGGGCTGGCCCATGGTCGGGATTTGAACCGTCAGTAGAGGCCGCCGCCACCGTCCTGAATGGCCTGGTTGGCCTGCGGCGATAGTGCGCCGCCGGAGGCGTTGGAGCCGTCGGCGCCCATGCCGATCACCCAATAGCTGTCGGCGGGGCCGGTACCTGGCTTGAAGGCCTCGATGATGGTGCCCGGGTCACCCGGTGTCGCCCGCATGCCGGTCTTGCGGTTGATGGCGATCAGGCTCATGCCATCGGGAACCTTGAAGTCGACATTGGGCGTGCCGTCCAGCGCCACACGCATGAAATCCTTGAAGATCGGAGCGGCGAGACCGCCGCCGGTGGCGCCATGGCCAAGGCCGCGCGGCGTGTCGTAGCCCATATAGAGGCCGACGACGAGGTTGGGCGTAAATCCGATGAACCAGGCGTCCTTCTCGTCATTGGTCGTTCCGGTCTTGCCGGCGATGTGGCGGCCGAGCTCGCCGATGGTGGCGCCGGTGCCGCGCTGCACGACGCCTTCCATCATCGAGGTGATCTGGTATGCGGTCATCGGATCGAGCACCTGCTCGGAATTGTCGACCAGTTCCGGCTCCGGCTGGTTCTTCCATTCAGGCGCGTTGCAGCCCTCGCAGCCACGCTCATCCTGCTTGAACACCGTCTTGCCGTAGCGATCCTGGATGCGGTCGATCAGCGACGGCTTGATCGACTTGCCGCCATTGGCCATGATCGAATAGGCCGAAACCATGCGCATGACAGTCGTCTCGCCGGAGCCAAGCGCCATCGGCAAATACGGCGCCAGATGATCATAGACGCCGAAGCGCTCCGCATATTCGACGACCAGCTTCATGCCCATGTCGTTGGCAAGCCGCACCGTCATCAGGTTGCGTGACTTCTCGATGCCGGAGCGCAGGGTTGCCGGCCCGGCGACGGTGCCGTCATAGTTCTTCGGCGTCCAGGTCGTGTTGCCGCTCTGGATGGTGATCGGTCCGTCCATGATCACCGAGGCCGGCGTATAGCCGTTGTCGAGCGCGGCCGAATAGACGATCGGCTTGAACGAAGAGCCTGGCTGGCGCATCGCCTGGGTGGCGCGGTTGAACTCGGACTGGGCGTAGGAGAAACCGCCGACCATGGCCAGCACGCGGCCGGTATGCGGATCCATGGCGATCAGGCCGCCTTCCACCTCGGGAACCTGGCGCAGGCTGTAGGCATTGTCGGAGCCCTCGTTCTTCTGCACGAAGATGACGTCGCCCGGTTTGAGCACTTCGGCCGGCGACTTGGCCTTGACGGTCTTGCCGCCGACCACATGGCGCATGGCGAAGCCCATGTCGTCCTTGCTGACGGTGCCTTCGACACGTTCCTTGACGATGTCGCCAGACGCCTGGCGCGCGGGCTGCAGGCCGATCGACAGGCCGGTCGCGGAACTGTCGAGCACGACGGCGAGCGACCATTCGGGAACATCCTCGAGGCCCTTGACGTTGCCCAGAGGCACGCCCCAGTCACCGGATACGTCGATTGATTTCACCGGCCCGCGATAACCGCGCAGCGTATCGTACTTCAACAGGCCGTTCTGCATCGCCTTGCGGGCAATGAGCTGTATCTTCGGATCAAGCGTCGTGCGAACGGACAGGCCGCCTTCGTAAAGCGCGTTCTCGCCATAGCGGGCGATGATCTGGCGGCGAACCTCCTCGGTGAAATACTCGCCGGCGAAAAGATAGGTGCCGGTGCGGCGTGGCGTCACGCCGAGCGGCTCGGCCTTGGCCTTGTTGCCTTCCTCACGCGTGACGTAGCCATTCTCGACCATCTGGTCGATGACCCAGTTACGGCGCTCGATCGCGCGATCGGCATGCTTGAAGGGATGGTAATTGTTCGGTCCCTTCGGCAGGGAGGCCAGATAAGCGGCCTCGGCCACGGTCAGCTCGTTCACCGACTTGTCGAAATAAGTAAGCGCCGCGCCGGCCACACCATAGGCGCCGAAGCCGAAGAAGATTTCGTTGAGGTAGAGCTCGAGAATGCGATCCTTGGGATAGGCCTGCTCGATGCGGAAGGCCAGGATCATTTCCTTGATCTTGCGCTCGTAGGTCTGGTCCGCGGTCAGCAGGAAGTTCTTGGCCACCTGCTGGGTGATCGTCGAGGCGCCGACCTGGCGCCTGCCCGAGCCAAGATTCTGGAAGTTGACGATGATGGCGCGGCCAAGGCCGGTCACGTCGATGCCGGGGTGGTTGTAGAAGTTCTTGTCCTCGGCCGACAGGAACGCCGCCTTGACGCGATCCGGGATCGCCTGGATCGGCAGGTACAGGCGCCGCTCGCGCGCATATTCGGCCATCAGCGAGCCATCCGAGGCATGGATGCGGGTGGTCACCGGCGGCTCATACTTGGCCAGCACCTCGTAGTCGGGCAGATCCTTGGACAGATGGCTGATGTAAATCGCAACGCCCGCCGCGACCAGAAGGGCCAGCGTCGTGCCGATGCCGAAGAAATAGCCAATGAGACGAATCATACCCGCTCCAGTCCTTGGTTCGGGAATTTCCTAAACGAAGCCGCCTTCCACGCAAGCTTTCGAGCCGGTCCCAAACCGTAATCGAAAACCCATGTCGCCACCATGTGGACAAAATACGGCAAGCCCTGATTTCGTGACCGCGCGCCGGAAATAAAGGCAGCTTGTGTTGTCGTCGCGCAACGCCGCCTCCGGTTGCGGGCCCCCATGAGGCATGTCAGCCCCCGGTTGCGGTTCCGGCCCGGGCGGAAGCGAACAGCGCAACAGCGTTGGCTATGCTTTGCGCGGCCTTGCCGCGCCACTCGGTGTTGAGGAGCTGCGCCTCGTCCTTGGCGTTCGAGAGATAGCCGAGCTCGACCAGCACGGATGGCACGTCTGGCGCCTTCAGCACCTTGAATCCCGCGGAACGTTGCGGATTGTTGATGAGGCCCACGCTGGTCGACAGCTGGCCGACCAATGTGTGGGCAAAACTCATCGAGAAGGTGTGCGTCTCGCGGCGGATCAGATCGATCAGGATGTCTGTCACTTCCTTGTTGTCGTCCTTGATAACCATGCCGGCGAACTGGTCGGAGAGATTTTCGCGGTCGGCAAGCGCCTGTGCCTCGGGGTCCGACGCCTTGTCGGAGACGGTGTAGACGGTGGCGCCACGGATGCCCTTGACGCTGATCGTGTCGGCATGGATCGAGATCAGCAGGTCTGCCTCATGCTGGCGGGCGATGCGCACGCGGTCGTCCAGGCGCAGATATTCATCGGTGTCACGCGTCATGAAGACATCGTATTTGCCGATAGCCGCGAGCTTGTCGCGCAACTCCGTGGCAAACGCCAGTGTGACGTTCTTCTCGATGGTGCCGTTCAGGCCCTCGGCGCCGCCGTCGATACCGCCATGGCCGGGATCGAGGACGACGGTGAAGCGGTGGCCCGGATTGGAGACCGGGCCGGTGCCTACCCGCCCACCCTTGTCGGTCGAAACCGTGGAGCCGGTGGTCAACGCCTGGTTGCCAAGGGCGATGTCGAACTCCCGTTCGGAGGCCGCCGACATGTCGATGGCGATGCGGTAGCCGGTTCCGTCATCGTTCTTGAGCACATCCAGCTTGTCGACGGCGAACGGCCCCTTGCCGGTGAGGATCAGCCGCGAAACGCCGTCGCCGATCTCGCCCAGCCGCACGCCCTTGACCAGGCCGCGCGGCTTCAGATCCTTGGCGTCGATGGCCAGCCTGGTATTCGCAAGATCGATGACCAGACGATTGGGCCCACGCAGCAGGAACCATTTGATGTCCGGCTCGCGATCGAAATCCATGACGATGCGCATCTTGGTGGCATCGCCCGCCATCTTGTAACTCTTCGCCACGAGCGGTGCATCCGCGGCATTGGCAACAGAGGAGCACGCAAGGAAAATCGCCATCAGCAGCAGGAGACGGAAGGCGCCGAGAATCTGGCCGCCAACACGACATCCCTTGTCTGTGAAGTCTGCCAGTCCCATCTCTCTTCCAGTCGCTCACGGTTTGGCGCCAGGCGCCTGCTCGTTTCATCGAAGTGCCGGTTAGGCCGCGAACTCGATTAACGATTGGTATCCAGAGAAGGTTAACCAAGCCTTTTCATGCAAGGTCGGAACCCAGGTTACGCTGCGGAACTGCTTTTTGCCGGCATCGGAAATCGGGGTTGCCTTCCAACCCGCCAAATCATAAAAGCGATAGTGGATCACTGCAATCCTGGAACCGCCCTCCTCCGCAGCTTCCTGCTACAGGGTCAGATGAAAGGCGGCTCCTTTCGCTTCACGCGAGAAGGCTACAGGTGATCGCGACGAATTTCGCAGGTGTGCGCCCGTGGCGGGGGAATCGCCTGCGTGAGGAAAACGGCCGGGTTTGTTCCCGTGCCGGCTCTGTATGAGCAAACAAGCTGGTCCGGTTTCCGGGCTTTGGTTCAAAGGTTCTGCTGGTGACGATGGCTTCAAGCGCAATCATGGAAAGGTCCGCATCAAACCGCGCCAATATGGCTGCGGGCGGCACCGCCATGACACGCAGGCAGCGTCCGGCGGACGTTCAATTATCCGGCACCCACATTCATCCAGACACACAGCAGCGGGCTTTGCCCCGCCAGCTGCGGCTGACGGCTGCCGGGGGGAAACGAAATAATGCCCAACAAAATGCTGATAGACGCCTCCCACCCGGAGGAAACACGCGTTGTCGTCGTACGCGGTAACCGTATCGAAGAATTCGACTTTGAATCCCAGGACAAGAAGCAGCTCAAAGGAAATATCTATCTCGCCCGCGTAACGCGCGTCGAACCCTCCCTTCAGGCAGCTTTTGTCGAATATGGCGGCAACCGTCACGGTTTTCTCGCCTTCAGTGAAATACATCCCGACTACTACCAGATCCCGGTCGCCGATCGTCAGGCACTGCTGCGCGCGGAAGCGCAGGAGGCCGAAGACGAGGAGGACGAGGATGGCGATGGCGACGATCGCCAGAACCGTGACCGCGGACGGCGCGGACGCCGGCGCGGCGGCAAGAGCCGCGACCGTGCCGAGCACAAGCGCGATGCCGGTTCAGCCGATTCCGACGAGGCAAACGAAGCCGCCGGCGAGACAGGTGAGGACAACGGCCGTGACGCTGACGTCATCGCCGAGGACACCTCCCACGTTTCGGAAACCATCGAACATGCGGCGGATACCTCCGAACATGTCGATGCATCCGAACACGCCGATGAATCCCATCATGATGAAGGTCCTTCCGAACAGGGCGACTCTTCTTCCGAAGAGGGCGAAAACGAGACCCGCGACGGCGGTTCTACTTCGATCGCCGCCTCCGTCGAAGCCGATGTGATTTCCGAGCCCGCCCCGCAGGCTGAACAGGGCAGCGAAGCCACCTCCACCGACAATGATCGTGGCATGCTGGAGGAGGTGCAGTCCTCGCATCCCGACGATCATGAGGTCGAATCGGTCGGTGCGGAGGATGCGCTGGAAGAAGTGCGCAACCGCCGCAAGCCGGTGCGCCGCCAGTACAAGATCCAGGAAGTCATCAAGCGTCGGCAGATCCTGCTGGTGCAGGTCGTCAAGGAAGAGCGCGGCAACAAGGGCGCCGCACTCACCACCTATCTGTCGCTTGCCGGCCGTTATTCGGTGCTGATGCCGAACACGGCGCGCGGTGGCGGCATTTCACGCAAGATCACCAGCGCGGTCGACCGCAAGCGTCTCAAGGAAGTCGTTGCCGATCTTGAAGTGCCGCAAGGCATGGGCGTCATCCTGCGCACCGCCGGCGAGAGCCGCACGAAGGCCGAGATCAAGCGCGACTATGAATATCTGATGCGGCTCTGGGAGAACGTGCGCAGTCTCACGCTGCAATCCACAGCCCCTGCCCTCGTCTATGAGGAAGGCAGCCTGATCAAGCGCTCCGTGCGCGACCTCTACAACAAGGATATCGACGAGATCCTTGTCTCGGGCGAGGAAGGCTATCGCGAGGCCAAGGACTTCATGCGCATGCTGATGCCGAGCCACGCCAAGGTGGTTCAGCCGTTCCGCGACACAACGCCGATCTTCGTGCGCAACGGCATCGAGGCGCAGCTCGACCGCATGCTGCAGCCGCAAGTGACGCTGAAGAGCGGCGGCTACATCATCATCAACCAGACCGAGGCGCTGGTCGCCATCGACGTCAATTCGGGGCGCTCCACCAAGGAGCACTCGATCGAGGACACCGCGCTCCACACCAATCTGGAAGCGGCCGAGGAAGTTGCCCGCCAGCTCAGGCTGCGCGACCTTGCCGGCCTGATCGTCATCGACTTCATCGACATGGAGGAGAACCGTAACAACCGCTCCGTCGAGAAGCGGCTGAAGGATCACCTCAAGAACGATCGCGCGCGCATCCAGGTCGGCCGCATCTCGCATTTCGGCCTGATGGAAATGTCGCGTCAGCGCATCCGCGCCAGCGTGCTGGAATCGACCATGAAGCCGTGTCCGCATTGCGGCGGCACCGGCCATGTGCGCTCCGATTCATCGGTGGCGCTGATGGTGGTTCGGGCGATCGAGGAATTCCTGCTCAAGGATTCGCGCAGCCACATCACGGTTCGCACGCCTGCGGCAACGGCACTCTACGTGCTCAACCACAAACGCGGCACGCTGGTGGAACTGGAAAGCCGTTTCGGCCTGACCATCACCATCGAGGCCGACGATGCGGTAGGCGCGCAGCACTACGCGATCTTCCGCGGCGCTCTGGCCGAAAAGCCCGAAGGCTTCGTCGAGGTGCGCAGCCTGCCGGCCTATGTCGAGCCGGAAGAGCCCGAGGACGAGATTGTCGTCGTTGACGAAGAGGATGAGGCATCGGAGCAGGCAGAGCAGCCTCGCCAACAGCCGCAGCAGCACCAACAGCCGCGGCCTGCCGGTGGCGAGGATGGCGAAGGCCGCGACCGCAAGCGCCGCAAGCGCCGCAGACGTCGTGGCGGCAGGGATCGCGACCGTGAGCATGGCGCGCCGGCCGACGGCTCGTCCATCTCTGCTCCGGCCGGAGATTTCTCCGATCAAGCAGACGCGGAGGTCAATGACGAGACCGAAACCGACAATGCCGCCCCGGTCGCTGCCAGTGCGTCGGATGAGGCAACGCAGGCGTCGGACGACAGCCAGGGCAAGAAGCGCCGGCGCGGCAAGCGCGGCGGCAAGCGCAACCGTCGAGAAGACGGCGAAGGCGAGGCCGAGGCAAGTGCCGGCGAAACGACCGAGGCGTCCGAGGCTGATGCTTCGGAAAGCGAGCCCGCGTCGATCGAACCGGTTGCCGTTGCCGCGACGGAAGAGCCGATAGTGGCTCCGGTCAGCGACGAGGTGCCAACCACAGAGAAGCCCAAGAGGGCGCGCCGTGCGGCCAAACCGAAGAAGGCAACCGCCGAGGCCGTCGCCGAGACAAGCCTTGTCGAAGCGGCCGCGGAAACGCCGGTTGAGACTCCGGTGACCGCCGCTGAGGAAACAGTGGTCGCGGCCGTCGAAGAGGAGCCTTCAAAGGTCCGGTCATCGCGACGCAAGCCGGCCGCCATCGGTGCACCGGTCGTGCCGGTGGTTTCGTCGACCGTCGACGATGAGCCGGAAGTCAAGGCCGAGGAAAAGCCGAAGCGTGCCGGCTGGTGGCAGCGGAAAGGCTTTTTCTAAGCCTTTCAACGGCTTGAAATTATTTCTTGATAAGAAAATCCCGCGCCAATCGACATATGGCGCGGGATTTTTCATATCTGGCGGCCCAACAGGGCGCGAAGTTTTCAAGGCGCGAAGATCGACCAGTTCATCATCCTGGCCAGCTTTTCCAGCGCGATCGAACCCAGCTTGGAATTGCCGTTGGCGTTGAGACCCGGCGACCAGACAGCAAGCGAGGCGATGCCCGGCACGATGCCCAATATGCCGCCGCCGACACCGCTCTTGCCGGGAATACCGACGCGAAAGGCGAAGTCGCCCGAGCCGTCATAGTGGCCGCAGGTCAGCATCATGGCGCCGATGCGCCGCGCCCGCTCGGCCGACACCACGGAATGGCCGGTCGCCGGGTTCTTGCCGCCATTGGCGAGGAAGCGGCCGGCCATGGCCAGTTGCCGGCAGCTCATGGCTATGGCGCAGTGGTGGAAATAGACGCCAAGCGCCAGCTCCGGCGCATGATGAAGGTTGCCGAAGGATTTCATGTAGTTGGCGAGTGCGAAATTGCGATAGCCGGTGGCGCGCTCGGACGCGGCGACATCGCGGTCGATGATGATCGTCTCGTCGTCGGCGAGGAACTGGATGAACCGCAGGATCTCGCCGATCGCCTCGCGCGGCTGGTGGCCGGCAAGCAGGATGTCGGAAACGACGATGGCACCGGCATTGATGAACGGGTTGCGTGGAATGCCGTTCTCGTGCTCGAGCTGGACGATCGAGTTGAAGGGATTGCCCGAGGGTTCGCGCCCTACCCGCTTCCACAATGCGTCGCCGACATTGCCGAGCGCGAGCGTCAGGGTGAATACCTTGGAGATGCTCTGGATCGAAAAGGCCTGTTCGGCATCGCCCGCCATCAGCACGCGGCCGTCATTGGTGACGGCGGCGATGCCGAATTTCCCAGGATCGACCTTGCCCAGCTGCGGGATATAGGAAGCGACCTCGCCGCGATCGGTGCGTTCGGCCATTTCGGCGGCGACCTCGGCCAGCGCCTGCTTCAGTTCCGGCATGGCGCTACCTCAACCAGCGGTCGATGCGCGCCAGCGCCTCGACCATGTCGTCGTGGCTGCCGGCATAGGAAAACCGCATTGTGCGGTGCCCTGCCTGTGTGTCGAAGTCACGGCCCGGCGTCGCCGCTACATGCGCCTCGGCCAGCATCCTGCGCGCGAAGGCCATGCTGTCATTGGTGTGCCGGGTGACATCGCAAAAAGCGTAGAAGGCGCCGTCCATGGGCGCGGCCAGCGGGAAACCGAGTTCAAGCAGACGTTTCATCAGGAGCTCGCGATTCCAGGCGTACCGCCCCTTCACCGCTTCCAGTTCCTCGGTTGCGGCAAAAGCCTCGATCGCGGCGATCTGCGACAGTTCCGGCGGCGAGATGTAGAGGCTCTGGGCGATGCGCTCGACGGGCCGCACCAACTCTTCCGGCAAGACCATCCAACCGATGCGCCAGCCGGTCATGCAGTAGTATTTCGAGAAGGAATTGATCACCGTCACGCTGTTGCCGTAGCGAAGCGCCGTCGTATCGGGCGCGGCGTAGGCCAGGCGATGGTAGATTTCGTCGGAGATGACGGCGATCCCCAGGGCCTCCGCCATGCTGATCAGCGCCGACAGTTCGTCGGCCGGTATGACCGCGCCGGTCGGATTGGCAGGACTTGCAAACAGCACGCCCTTCAGTGGCTTTTCGCGGTGCGCGGCCTCCAGATGATCGGCATGCAAGTAAGCCTCATCGCCGAGTTCGATCTCGACCACGTCGATGCCGAGCGCCGCCATGATGTTACGATAGGCGGGGTAGCCGGGCGCGGCGATGGCGACGCGGTCACCCGGATCGAACATCGCCAGGAAGGCTAGATTGAAGGCCGCCGACGATCCCGTCGTCACCGCGATCCGGCCAGGATCGACATCGAGCCCATAATGATCGGCGTAGTGCCCCGCGATCGCCTTGCGCAGACCGGCCAGACCCAGCGTGTCGGTGTAGCCTATGCGGCCATCCTCCAGGGCCTTGGCCGCCGCGGCGCGAACGCGTGCGGGCGCCGGGTCGGACGGCTGGCCGACCGCCATGGAAATCACCGGCACGCCTTGGGCCTTCAGCCGGTTCGCTTCGGCCAGCACATCCATGGCGTGGAATGGCTCGACATTGCCGCGGCGTGAGAGTGAAACGACCATTTTATCCCTGCCCCGATGATTGAGGATGCCATGCCCCTGACGCATGCGCCGCACAAATGCCCGATTGATGTGAGGATCACAAGTTGAGGAAGTTTTCCGGTGCCGACTTTTCATCTTTCGCCCGCTCGTCTACCAGTGGACACGTTATGTTGAGCCGACCCAGACCGATGATAACCGAAGCAGCGCGTGTCTTTGCCACGCTTTCGCTCGGCTTCGCCGTTGCCGTGGCGAGTTCGGTCACCGCCTTTGCCCAGGGCGTGCCTGTGATACGTGATGCCGAGATCGAGGCTCTGGTGCGCGATTACGCACGGCCGATCTTCAGGGCTGCCGGATTGGCGAATGATGGCATAGACATCGTGCTGGTCAACGATTCCAGCTTCAACGCCTTCGTCACCGGACGCCGGATGTTCATCAACACCGGCGCACTGATGATGGCTGAGACGCCCAACGAAATCATTGGCGTGATCGCGCACGAAGCCGGCCATTTGGCCGGCGGTCACCAGCAGAAATTGCGTGACCAGCTCGAGCGCGCCAAGACGATGGCCGTCATCGCGACATTGCTTGGTGCCGGCGCGATCGTCGCCGGTGCGACCACCAACAGCCGCGGTCTTGCCGGCGCCGGCATGGGCGTCGCCGCCGGCGGCGGCGAGATGGCCCAGCGCAGCATTCTTGCCTACCGACGCACCGAGGAGATCACGGCCGACCGCTCCGCGATCACCTATCTCAATGCCACCGGTCAGTCCGGCATGGGCATGCTGAAGACCTTTGCCCGCTTCCAGACGGCCTTGTCGTTGTCGGGCGCCCAGATCGATCCCTACCGGATCAGCCATCCGATGCCGCAAGAGCGAATCGCCAACCTCCAAGTGCTGGTCAAACAGAGCCCCAATGTCGACAAGCTCGATCCGCCGGCGCTGCAGCAGCGCCACGACATGATGCGGGTGAAGATCGCCGTCTACATGGGTGGCCAGGCCGCCGCGGCGCGGCTGATGCAAAAGATGCGGGGCAGCCTGGCCGCGCAATATGGCGATGCCCAGTCGACCTACCTTTACGGCAACCTTCCCGCAGCGCTCGTCAAGACCAACGCCCTGATCAAGGCGCAGCCCAAGAATGCCTACTTCCAGGAGTTGCGCGGCGACATACTGATGAAGGCGAACAAGCCTGGGGAAGCGGCGGACGCCTACGCCAAGGCGGTCAGCCTCGATCCGGCGCGGTCCGGCCTGCTGCCTGTCTCGCTTGGCCAGGCGCTGATGGCCGTCGGTACACCTGACTCGCTCAAGAAGGCGATCATTCAGATCAACAATGGCCTGGGTCGCGATAAGGAAAATTCCGAGGGGTACCGTTATCTGGCGCAGGCTTACGGCGAACTGGGAGACATACCGGGTGCTGAGCTTGCCACGGCCGAAGGTCATTTCTATTCCGGCAACTACAAGGACGCGAAGATCTTCGCCATGCGGGCGCAGCAGCGGATGAAGCGCGGCGAGCCGCGCTGGATACGCGCCCAGGACATCATAAATTACAAATCGTCAGGCAAGATCTAGTAATCTCATGAACCTTTCGGCCACGCGCTGCGACACAGCCGGACCGGGAAAACAGGTAAAAGGAACGAAAACGATGAAAAAGGCACTGCTGCTGGGCACCACGGGGATCGCTGTAGCCCTTGCCATGCTGGCTTTCGGTTTCGTGGCCGGCAGCCCACAGATCGCGAAGGCCGGCACGACGCAGCCGGTCCAGACGGTGGCCGATACCAAGATCGACCGCACCGAGATCGAGGGAATCATCCGCGACTATCTCTTGAAGAACCCGGAAGTGCTGCTCGAGGTGCAGGACGCGCTGGAGGCCAAACAGAAGGAAGAGCAGCGCATCGCTCATCTTGGCGTCATCAAGGACGCCAAGGACCAGATCTTCAACTCCGCCTTCGACGGCGTCGTCGGCAATCCGAACGGCAAGGTGACGATCGTCGAGTTCTACGACTACAATTGCGGCTTCTGCAAACGCGCCATCGAGGACATGCGGGCGCTGACCAAAACCGATCCGGATCTGCGCTTCGTGCTCAAGGAATTCCCGATCCTCGGCCCGGATTCGCAGAAGGCGAGCTTCGTTTCGATGGCGTTTCACCTGATGATGCCGGAAAAGTACGGCGAGTTCCACAACGCGCTGCTTGGCGGCCAGGGACGCGCCACCGAGGCGACCGCGATCAAGATCGCGCTTTCGCTCGGTGCCGACGAGGCGACGCTGCGCGAGAAGATGAAGGACCCGTCGATCCCCGAGGCCTTCTCTAAGACCTATGATCTCGCCAACAAGCTGTCGATCACCGGAACGCCGTCCTATGTCGTCGGCAACGAGGTCGTGTTCGGAGCTCTCGGGCAGCAAGTGCTTGCGGAAAAGATCGAGGCGGCGAAAGCCGCGCTTTGATCCGCCGCGGGTTTTGCTCACGGTCGCATTTCGGCCTGTTGTGGACAGTGAAAGAACGCACTTGCGCTCTTTTCGCGGACGGCTATGCCCATTATAGAGAGCCAGCGCGGCGGTTTGATACCGGCGCCGGAAAAGGTCGGCTTTTTTGAAAACGGTTTTCGTCCTGAACGGTCCCAATCTCAACGCGCTCGGCAAGCGCGAGCCGGGCATCTATGGCGGCAAGACGCTTGCCGCGATCGCCGACGACTGCAAGCAGGCGGGCACATCGCTCGGGCTCGAGATCGATTTTCGCCAGTCGAACCACGAGGGCGACCTTGTCGACTGGATCCAGGAAGCCGGCGATAAGGCTGCCGGTATCGTCATCAACCCGGGCGCCTACAGCCATACATCGATCGCGATCCACGACGCCATTCGTTCGGTGGCGCCATTACCGGTCGCCGAAGTTCATCTTTCCAACATCCACGCGCGGGAATCATTCCGTCATGTCTCCATGGTCGCGCCGGTCGCCGTCGGCATGATCTGTGGTTTTGGGCCGCTCGGCTACACGCTGGCGCTGCAGGCGCTGGCCGCACGCCTATGACCGGTCAACAAACAGAAGGCTCGAAAATGTCCATAAAGAAGACCGGTGTTGACCAGCAGCTTATCCGCGATCTTGCGGGTATACTGAACGACACCAACCTGACCGAGATCGAGGTTGAACTGGGCGACCTGAAGGTGCGCGTGTCACGGCAGGCACCTGCCGTCCATGCGATTGCGGCGCACCAGCCCACTTATGCGCCGGCGGCTGCGGGCCAGCCTTCCAACGCGGCCGCCCCGGCGGCAGCGGTCGACGTATCGAAAAACGCGGTGGCCTCGCCGATGGTCGGCACCGCCTACCTGGCGCCGTCGCCGGACGCCAAGGCGTTCATCGAGATCGGCCAGAAGGTCAAGGAAGGCCAGACGCTGCTCATCATCGAAGCGATGAAGACGATGAACCAGATCCCCTCGCCGCGCGCCGGCACGGTGACGGCGATCCTGTTCGAGGACGCGCAGCCGGTCGAATACGGCATGCCGCTCGTCGTGATCGAGTAGAGCGGGTCGGATGTTCCAGAAGATCCTCATCGCCAATCGCGGCGAAATCGCGCTTCGGGTTCTGCGCGCTTGCAAAGAACTCGGCATCCAGACGGTGGTGGTGCATTCGACCGCCGATGCCGACGCCATGCATGTGCGGCTTGCCGACGAGAGCGTGTGCATTGGCCCGCCGCCATCGCGCGACAGCTATCTCAACATCCACCAGATCGTCGCGGCCTGCGAGATTACCGGCGCCGACGCCGTGCATCCGGGCTACGGCTTCCTGTCCGAAAATGCCAAGTTCGCCGATATCCTGGCCGCGCACAACATCACCTTCATCGGCCCGTCCGGCGACCATATCCGTATCATGGGCGACAAGATCGAGGCCAAGCGTACCGCCAAGCGTCTCGGCATTCCGGTCGTGCCAGGTTCCGACGGCGCGGTGAGCGAGGAGAAGGAAGCCAAGCGGATCGCCGCCGAGATCGGCTACCCCGTGATCATCAAGGCATCGGCCGGTGGCGGCGGGCGCGGCATGAAGGTGGCCCACAGCGAGGCCGACCTCGAAGTCGCCTTGCAGACTGCGCGCTCGGAAGCGGGCGCCGCCTTCGGCGACGACGCCGTCTATATCGAGAAATACCTGCAGAAGCCGCGCCACATCGAAGTGCAGGTGTTCGGCGACGGCTTTGGCCGCGGCGTGCACTTCGGCGAGCGCGATTGTTCGCTGCAACGGCGTCACCAGAAAGTCTGGGAAGAGGCCAATTCGCCAGCACTCAATGCCGAGGAGCGGTCCCGGATCGGCGGCATTTGCGCCAAGGCCATCGCCGATCTCGGCTATTCCGGTGCCGGCACGATCGAATTCCTCTACGAGAACGGCGAGTTCTATTTCATCGAGATGAACACTCGCCTGCAGGTCGAGCATCCGGTGACGGAAGCGATCACCGGCATCGATCTCGTGCACGAGCAGATCCGCGTTGCTTCCGGCGGCGGACTTTCGGTCAAACAGGAAGACATCAAGTTCAATGGCCACGCCATCGAATGCCGCATCAATGCCGAGGATCCGCGCACGTTCACGCCCTCGCCCGGCACCATCACCCATTTCCACACGCCTGGGGGTCTCGGCATCCGCGTCGATTCCGGTGTCTATTCCGGCTACAAGATCCCGCCTTACTACGACAGCCTGATCGGCAAACTGATCGTGCACGGGCGCAATCGCGTCGAATGCATGATGCGGCTGCGCCGGGCGCTTGACGAATTCGTCGTCGACGGTATCAAGACGACATTGCCGCTGTTTCGCGACCTGGTCGGCAATGCCGACATCGCCAATGGCGACTATGACATCCATTGGCTGGAAAAATATCTGGCCAAGGAAGAATAGTTCGGGGACGCGATGACCCGTCCTTACGCGCCTGGCTATCGCATACCCACCGACCTTCTGCTCAAGGCCTACGCCTCGGGCGTCTTCCCGATGGCCGAAAGTGCCGGTGATCCGGAGGTGTTCTGGGTGCGGCCGGAGACGCGCGGCATCATACCGCTCGACGATTTCCACATACCCAAAAGCCTGAAGAAGGCGATTCGCAGGAACCCGTTCGACATTCGCTTCGACTTCGATTTCGAGGCGACGATCGACGGCTGTGCCGAAAAGCGTGAGGAGCGCCGCTCGACCTGGATCAATGCGCCGATCCGCGAGGCCTATGTGCAACTGCACCGCATGGGTCATTGCCATTCGGTCGAGGCCTGGCGCGAAGAGCGGCTGGTCGGCGGCCTCTATGGCGTCTCGCTCGGACGGGTGTTCTTCGGCGAAAGCATGTTTTCCAAGGAGACAGATGCGTCGAAAATCTGCCTCGTGCACCTTGTCGAACGCCTGAAGTCACGCGGTTTCGCGCTGCTTGATACGCAATTCACCACCGAGCATCTCAAGCGCTTCGGTGCGGTCGACGTACCGCGCGGCAAGTATGAGAAGATGCTGGCGGAGGCTCTGAAGGGCGAAGCGGCCTTTTTCCCGTAAAGGATCTGCCTTACTTCACCGCGGCGGCTTCCAGCGGCGTCTGCGAATGGAACATCATCTTCCAGCCGTTGACGCGATGGACGTAGCCTGTGCTGACCAGCGCTGCGTAGGGTTCGCCATTCTCGCGCGTCGCATGGGCCTCATAAGTCAGCATGACGATGTCGCTGCCGGGTTCGATTATTCCTTTGAGCTCGATGTCCAGATTGCGCCACCGGTTGGGCTTCGACGCGGTCTTGGCCAGATCGGCGTTATCCATGGCCTGCGCCATCTGCGGAAACGCCACCAGGCACTCGGTATCGGCATTGGCCGCGTAGTAGGCCTCATCGCCCGTCCAGAACCCCTTTTCGAGTTCCAGCAATTCCGCCTTGTTGGCCGTAAGTCGCTTGCTGTCTGACATCGCAATATCCTCCACGCGCACCGATGCGCGGTCGTGCGTGGTCCAACGTGTGGTGGCCGCGACGGTTCCGGGGATCAGTTGGTCGTGGTCGTATCCGGTTCCGTGGGGTCGGACTGTTCCACGTCCGGAGTAGCCCCGGGCTTCGGCTTGGCCGAAGCGGGTTTGGGCTTGGCCGCGACAGGCTTCGAAGCGTCAGCCTTGGTGGCATCTGGCGCCGGTACATCCGACTTCTGCTTGCATTCCTTCAGCCAGACGTCATAGACGGCATGTTCGACGGCATTGAGACCCGGGCTTTCGGCAAACATCCAGCCGGTGAAGATGCGGCGGATCTTGCGGTCGAGCGTGATCTCGTCAACCTCGACGAAGGAATCGGTCTTCGGCTCCTCGTTCTGCGGCCGGGAATAGCAGACGCGCGGCGTCACCTGCAAAGCGCCGAACTGCACCGTCTCATTGATATAGACGTCGAAGGTGATGATGCGGCCGGTGATCTTGTCGATGCCAGCGAACTCGGCGACCGGATTGGTGATGCGATCGGATCCCGCGGGCGGCGCCGGCGCGGGTGCGGCGGGTGCAGCCGGCGCGGGCGAAGCCGCAAAGGCGGCGGTGCTGACGGCAAGGCCGGCGGCTAGCGTGAGACCGCCCGTCGATATCAGGTTGAAAAAACTCATACAGGGGTACCGGAGGTTCGCGCCCAGGTGATTCCGTCGATCGCCAAGGCTAATCGCCGTTTTCTGATCAGCAAGCAGCTAAACGCCAATTGTGGCGATAAAGGACCGGCCTGCACCTTTGCGCCGTTACAAACCGGGGCCGTTACGACCCGGGTGTCCAGGCATCGTAGTCGCCCGTGACCTGCGGGCGATGCTGGTTGGTCAGCACCGAGCCCTTCGGGCGATAGGCCGCCGGCGTACCGGTCAGATTGGGCTCATGCGGCTTCTGCCAGTCGCGCGGCTTATAATTGTCGCTCGGGGGTGCCGTATCGACCCGGTGATGGATCCAGCCGTGCCAGCCGGGCGGGATCGCCGAGGCTTCCGAATAGTTGCGGTAGATGACCCAGCGGCGCGTGCGGCCTTCCGAATCGATGCCGCCCTCGTAATAGACATTGCCGGTCTCGTCCTGGCCGACTTTCTTGCCGAATCGCCAGGTGTGCAGGCGCGTCCCCAGCGTCTGGCTGTTCCACCAGGTGAAAAACTGCGTCAGGAAAGTCTTCATTTCGGAACCCTTCGCGCTGGCGGCGCCTATTTCCTGCTTATGGCGTCAGGCCTTCGCGAAGGCAAGGGTTTTGCCGCCGGGAGTGCGCAAATGGCGCGCCAGAGGCCGGATACGAGCCTGTGATCCCTGCAAGCGGCAGGATGCACGCTTGCCAAGCCTTTCCGCTCTTTCTAAAGCTCAGCTCCGATGCGGGTATCCATCCGGCAACGGGCCGAAGGAGGTGACGATTGGCCACGCAATTGCCGACCACCGACGTTCGCATCGGCGCCGAGCTGATTCGTCGCCGCAAGGGCGGCACGCCCTTGGTCTGCCTGACAGCCTACACCTATCCCGTCGCTCGCCTGCTCGACCGCCATGTCGACCTGCTTCTGGTCGGTGACAGCGTCGCCATGGTTCTGCATGGCCATGAGACGACACTAGGCGCCTCGCTCGAGATGATGATCGCGCATGGTCAAGCCGTGATGCGGGGCTCTGCCAGGGCTTGCGTGGTTGTCGACATGCCGGCCGGGACCTATGAGGACTCGCCGGCGCAGGCAGTCGTCTCGGCGCGGCGCATCGTTGGCGATACCGGCTGCCAGGCAGTGAAACTCGAAGGTGGCGTCGGCATGGCCGGGCAGATCGCGGCGATCGTGGCCGCCGGCATTCCCGTGATGGGTCATATCGGCCTGCTGCCGCAATCCGTGGAAAAGGATGGCGGCTACAAGATCAAGGGCCGCACGGATGAGAATGTCGCGGCACTGATCGCCGACGCGCTCGCGGTCGAAAAGGCCGGAGCGTTCTCCGTAGTCATCGAAGGCACGATCGAGGCTGTCGCCGCCGATATCACACGCCGCATCGCCATACCGACCATCGGCATCGGCGCCAGCAGCAACTGCGACGGTCAGATCCTGGTGATCGACGACATGGTCGGGCTGACGGTCGACCGCGTGCCGAAATTCGTCAAGGAATACGCCGATCTGCGCAGCGTGATCGCGCAAGCCGCGCAGCGCTACGCATCGGAGGTGCGAAGCCGGACATTCCCCGGCCCCTCCCACATCTTTTCGAACACGAACGGCGGAGATGAGGCATGAACCGGCCTGACGTCGTCGACAGCATCGCCGCGCTTCGCGCGCGGGTTCGCGACTGGCGGCGCGATGGCCTGCGCGTCGCCATGGTGCCAACCATGGGCGCGTTGCATGACGGACATCTCTCCCTGATCCGGATCGCAAGGGAAAAAGCCGAGCGTTGCGTGGTGTCGATCTTCGTCAACCCGGCGCAGTTCGCGCCGAGCGAGGACCTCGAAAAATACCCGCGCCAGCTCGCCCGCGATCTGGATATGCTGGCAATGGTCAAGGCCAATCTTGCCTTCACACCGGCGGTTGACGCGATGTATCCCGCCGGCTTTGCCACCAGAATCTCGGTGGGCGGCCCATCCGCCGGGCTCGAATCAGACTTTCGCCCCACCTTTTTCGAGGGCGTCGCCACCGTGGTGGCCAAGCTCTTCCTGCAGGCAATGCCCGACTATGCGGTCTTTGGCGAAAAGGACTATCAGCAGCTCTGCGTCGTCAGGCAGCTCTGCCGCGACCTGGACCTGCCTCTCGACATCATCGGCGCGCCAACCATACGCGACACGCATGGCCTCGCCATGTCGTCACGTAACGCCTATCTCGGCGAGGACGAACTCCAGACCGCCCGGGAGCTCAACGTGATCCTGCGCAAGGCCGCAGCGGCGCTGGCGACAGGTGTCGGCCAGGAAGACGCGATCGCCGAAGCCATCCGCGCCCTGATCGCCACCGGTTTCCGGAAGGTCGACTATGTCGAGGCCCGCGAAAGCCTGACACTCGCGCCATGGCGGCACGACCGCGCGGGCCGCGTTCTCGCCGCCGCCTGGCTGGGAAAAACCAGGCTGATCGACAATGTGGCAGTTCCCGCCGCCCGAGTGTGAGCTTCAGCCTCCCGATCCGGTTCGCGAATCGGCATGCGCAAAATGAAACCCGAATTTGCCGGTACGGGAACTGTCGCCGCCGCTGCGCTCACGCTGACCTCGGCCTGTATCCTTCTCGTGCTCTGCACCCCTCGATCTATTCCTCGGTCGGCATATGCAGGTACATCGACTGAATGCCGACGCGGCCCGGCCCGGTGAAGCGATTGACGATGAAGTTCATGTTGGCGCCGAAGAAGCCGCTCGACAGGCGGTCGATCTTGGTTTCCATCCTGACCGAGGCATCCTTGAACAGCCAGCCGCCCGGCTCGATGTCGATGGTCTCGCCCGGTGCGAGCGTCTTTTCGAAGACATTGCCGTAACCGTGCAGCCAGACGATGCCGTCGCCGGCATCGCCGCGAAACCGGTCGATGAAGAAGCCGCTCTGGCCGAACAGCATCGTCGCCAGGCCTCGTACACGCTCGAATGTGTAGTCGATATTGCCGGTGGCGGCGAGAAACTGATGTTCGCGCACCTGGATTTCCTCGCCGCGCCTGAGATGGATCGGCACGATGTGACCTGGCCCGTCGCGGCTGAAGGCGATGATGCCCGGCCCCGACGCTTCGGTGACGAAAATCTGCATGCCGGCCATCATGCGCTTCAATGCGCCCTTCAGCGATTTCAGGCCGATGGTGATGCTGGAGTTCTTCCACAACAGGATGTGGTGCTCGAAATAGACAGGCATGCGCGTCACATCGACCGAAAGCACGGGCACAAGTTCGCCCGCTATGTGATAGGTGACGCCGCCAAAGGTTTCGTCCGACACCTGTGTCGGCATCAGTTCCGGCAAGCTTGGCATGATTCCCCCTAGCGCCATGCCGCCGGTCGACGACAGGCCGTCACAGGCGCGTCAGCCACAGCAGCATTTGCCGAGGACGACCGTCAAATGAAAGCTGCGGTTGAGGGAGCTGCTCGCAACAACGTGATGCAGTCCCCGGGAGAATCAGCGCTCAGCGCTCAGCGACCGCTCAAGGATAAGCTCCGCAATGCCGGACTGTCCCGACCCGTGGTTGTCGGTCCGGCCGATCTGGACGAAACCGTTCCCCAGATAGAAGGCGACGGCGCGCCTGTTCTGTTCCGCGACCTGAAGACGTATGGCGCGGGCTTCCGGAAAGCTCTCGATCACCTCGTCGAGCAACATGCCGCCGATGCCTCGGCCTTGCAGATCGGGTGCGACAAGAAGCTGGTGCAGATCGACCACGGCGCCGCCCTCAGCGCTTTCGGCATGGGCGACGCCGCCGATGCGTTTGCTATCGTCGGCGACCAGGAACTCGGCATTGGGCCGTTCCAGGCTCGCTTTCAGTTTCGCCGGCGAATACCAGATATCGATAACCTCATTGATCCGCCCGGCACCGTAGATCGCATCGTAAGTCGCATGCCAGGTTTCGACCAGCAGCGTGCGGATGGCACCGAGGTCGCGCTCTCCGGCGGTGCGCACGAACATGGCGGCTACTCTATGCCGAGCTTGGCCTTGACGAGGTCGTTGACCGCCTGCGGGTTGGCCTTGCCGCCGGTTGCCTTCATCACCTGACCGACGAACCAGCCGGCCATGGTCGGCTTGGCGCGCGCCTGTTCGACCTTGTCCGGATTGGCCGCGATCACCTCGTCGACCGCCTTCTCGATGGCGCCCGTGTCGGTGACCTGCTTCATGCCACGGCTTTCGACCAGCTGGCGCGGATCGCCGCCCTCGTTCCAGACGATCTCGAACAGGTCCTTGGCGATCTTGCCGGAAATCGTGCCATCCTTGATCAGGTCGATGACGGCACCAAGCTGATCGGGCGAAACCGGAGCGCTTTCAATGTCCTTGCCTGCCTTGTTCAATTGTCCGAGCAGATCGTTGATAACCCAGTTGGCGGCGAGCTTGCCGTCGCGGCCGGCAGCCACCTTCTCGAAATAGTCGACGATCGATTTTTCCGACACCAGGATCGAGGCATCATAGGTCGACAGCCCGAGAGAGGAGACCAACCGCGCCTTCTTGTCGTCGGGCAGTTCCGGCAATTCCCTGGCCAGTGCATCGACATAGGCCTGGTCGAACTCCAGCGGCAGAAGATCGGGGTCGGGGAAATAGCGGTAATCGTGCGCCTCTTCCTTGGAGCGCATCGAGCGGGTCTCGCCTTTGACGGCATCGAACAGCCGTGTCTCCTGTTCGATCTTGCCGCCGTCCTCCAGGATGGCGATCTGGCGGTGCGCCTCATAGTCGATGGCTTGGCCGATGAAGCGGATCGAGTTCATGTTCTTGATTTCGCAGCGCGTGCCGAAGGCCCCCCCTGGGCGGCGTACCGAGACATTGACGTCGGCTCGCAGCGAGCCTTCGTCCATGTTGCCGTCGCAGGTGCCGAGATAGCGCATGATGGTGCGCAGCTTCGTCACATAGGCCTTGGCTTCGTCGCCAGAGCGCATGTCGGGCTTCGACACGATCTCCATCAGGGCCACGCCGGAGCGATTGAGATCGACATAGGACATGGTCGGGTGCTGGTCGTGCAGCGACTTGCCGGCATCCTGTTCCAGATGCAGCCGCTCGATGCCGACCTCGATGTCTTCGAATTCGCCCTGGCGGTCGGGACCGACCGACACGATCACGGTGCCCTCGCCGACGATCGGCTGCTTGAACTGCGAGATCTGATAGCCCTGCGGCAGGTCAGGGTAAAAATAGTTCTTCCGGTCGAAGACCGACTTGTGATTGATCTGCGCCTTCAGGCCGAGGCCGGTGCGGATCGCCTGCTTGACGCATTCCTCGTTGATCACGGGCAGCATGCCCGGCATTGCCGCATCGACCAGGCTGACATTGGCATTGGGTGCCGCACCGAAAGCGGTCGAAGCGCCAGAGAAAAGTTTTGCCTCCGAAATGACCTGCGCGTGCACCTCGAGGCCGATGATGATCTCCCAGTCGCCGGTGGCGCCTGATATCAGGCGTTTTGCGTCGGGTGTGCGGGTATCGATGATGCTCATAGCCTGCCGTCAAATTTCGGATGAATGCCGAATGCGCTGCACATTCAGCAGGTACAAATCGTACCCGCCTCGCTAGTGCAAACCGCCAAAAGAGACAAGCGCAAACCCTCGGCGCTTGTGGGGACAGCGCATCCTCCACCACCTCGCACGGCGGTCCCTACAGCATCACAAGGGGGTCTGGAGCTCGTCCGCTCCGAACTCGACAACCGGTAGACCATCGGTTCCGCCGGCCGCCCTCCGACCGGCGGTTTTCTTTCATCGCCTCAGGCGGTGGCGATGTAGGCGCGTATTTCCTCGGCCTCGCGCTCGACATCCTCGATGCGACGCTTGACCACGTCGCCGATGGATATGATGCCATCCAGCAGGCCATCCTTCTCCACGGGCAGATGGCGGAAGCGCCCCCTGGTCATGATCTCCATCACCTCGTTGACGGTGTGGTTCTCATTGCAGATCTTCACCTTCGGCGTCATTGCCGAGCGCACTGCAATGTCGAGTGCGGCGGCTCCTTCCTTGGCGATCACCCGCACGATGTCGCGCTCGGAGAGGATGCCGACGATCTTTCGATCGCCATTGGTGATAACCAGTGCGCCGATCTTGTGTTCTGTGAGGATGCGGATGGCTTCACTGAGTTTTTCGTTTGGCCCGAGCGTCAACACGTCATGGCCTTTTTGCTCCAGAATGGCCTTAACCGTCATGGCGTCCTCCTCTACTTTGCCAACCGGTTCCTGCCCTGGCCGGCTTTCACTTGAGAGTGAACATCGTGCGCCGTGATCGGTTGCATTTCAAGTGTGATCGGGGGCTTCCCACTTTGGCGCCTGCCATCGCCGGTCGAACCAGCGCAGGCCGAAGAAGCCGGTGACAAAACCGCCAATATGGGCCTCCCAGGCGATCTGGCCCTCTACACCGGGGGCAAAGCCAAGCAGGCCGGTGGCAAGATTGATGATCATCCACATGGCGAGGAAGATCACGACGCCGCGCGAGCGCAAAACACTCGCGATCGGCAGCACGGGACCGGCGAAGGCCGCCTTGCCGGCCGAACGGTCGGTGCGGAAACCGAAACGCGCGGCCGCACCCATCATGCCCGATATGGCGCCAGATGCACCCACCAGCGGCGCCTCGCCATAAGGGTGCATGGCCCAGAACAGCGCCACGGAAGCCAGCCCGGTAGCAGCGAAGAACAGGGCGAACCAGAGCCCGCCAAGGCGATTGGCCAGTGGCGAGCCAAAGGCGGCAAGCCAGACCATGTTGATGGCGATATGGGCAAAGCCGCCATGCATGAAGGCATAGGTGAAGGGGCGGGTAAACAGGAACCAGTCGAAGCCGTACTGCCCGGTGTAAAGGACAGGGATGAAGGCCCCGTCGTACAGCAGCGTCATTTGCTGTGCATCGCTGAGTACGTACTGCTGCAGCAGATAGACGACCGCGCAAATGCCGATCACCGCCAGCACGATCGGCGGCAGGTTGAATACCGGCTCGCGCGCCGGCGGAGGCACGCTCTCGACCTGTTCGGTCTCGGAAGGATTTACCGGTTCGCTCATCTGCAATCGCACTCGGTGCTGGTTCGATCTGGCGAGCATCTAGATCACCGCCAATGGAACCGCAAACGGCGAATCGTCCCGGTGCGAATCAAAAGAAGCCGTCCAAGGTTTCCCTTGAACGGCTGGTCGAGTCCCCTGTTACCCCGAAACTCTTGACTGAAGTGCTGCCGATCGTCGCGAAACGACCGCTTTTGGAGTGGTTTTGGTGTGCCACAGGGCTCGCCTAGGCGCAACGTAAACTACTTGTTAACCTTAACGGCCCCGACCCGTGAACAAGTGTTAACGACGCTGGCACGCTTCCTGCTCCGCAACGCATGTAGGTCATCGGAGGGCGCCCTTCTGTTCACCGATGGGACATCAGACGACAGAATGCGCGGAGCAGCATACCATGAACCAAAACGGATCGATCACGCTGTTCCATTATTGGAACCGACTGCGTGACGGGCGCCCTGCTCCGAAGCGATCGGAAGTCGAGCCGGCCGATATCAAGTCGCTGTTGGCCGATACGTTCATCCTGGAAAGGGACACCCGCGGGCAAGCCGTATTCCGCCTCGCCGGCACCAGGCTCTGCGCCTGCTATGGCCGCGAACTCAAGGGGTTCTCCTTCCCGTCACTGTGGCGCGAGAAGGATCAGCGGCTGGTCTCGCGGCTGATTCAAGGAGTTTTCGACCAGAAATCCGTCGTGCTGATGATGTTCGAGGGGTTCAGCCGCAACGGCCGTTCCAACAAGTTCGAATTGCTTGCCTTGCCGCTTGACGGCGGCGTCGAAAACCCGCGCTGCCTCGGCGTGGTCAGCGCCGCGGAGAAGCCATTCTGGCTGGGTGCCGATCCGATCACGGACGCACTGATCGATTCTATCCGCGTCATCGACCCGGAGAAGGAGCTCCTGAACAACCGTCCGGCGATCAGCGTTCCCTCGCTCGTTCCCGACGACATCGAGGCGCCCGAAACGATCTCGGCACTCGGCCGCGCGCGCCGCATCCGCCATCTCGTCGTCTTCGATGGCGGGCGCGAGGAATAGTTGACAATCGTACGGTCCCGCCAGCCCGTTTTTCCCCTTTGTTAACCCGTTTTGTTGTAGTTCTCTGCTGAAGTTCCTCGCATCCACGCGCGGGAATGCCAAACGGGGTGTAGGCAGTCATGAGGTCAGCGGCGGTCGACTATGCGCCGTCCCAAGCTGAAAGGCGTAACTTTCAGCGCGTCCGGGTCAAGATATACGGGCGATTCATGCTGGAAGACCGCACCGAGCATCCTTGCCAGGTCGTCGACATGTCGCCCGGCAACGTCGCGTTGCGCACTGACCGCGTCGGCATGCCCGGCGAAAAGGTCATTGCCTATATCGACCATATCGGCCGCATCGAGGGCGTCGTCACACGTACGCTGCAGGACGGCTTCGCGATGACCGTGATTGCGTCCGACCGCAAGAAGGACAAGCTTGCCGCGCAATTGACCTGGCTTGCCAACAAGCACGAGCTTGACTTGCCGGAAGACCGCCGCCACGAGCGCGTGGCGCCGCGCAACCCGACCAGCGTGCTGCAGCTCACCGACGGCCGCCAGTACCAGTGCCGGATCATCGACCTGTCGCTGTCCGGCGCCGCGATCGAGATCGACGTCAAGCCGGCGATCGGCGTCCAGGTCATGCTGGGCACCATGCGCGGCCAGATCGTTCGTCATTTCGAGGATGGCGTCGCCATCGAGTTCGCCGTCATCCAGCGCCCCGAAACGCTTGATTCCGAGTTCAACACGCCGCGCGCCTGACCGGATCGGGCAGCACGCCTCAATCAAACCGGCCCTTCGCGGCCGGTTTTTTGTTGTGGCAACCGCCATTGAAATTTCTCGGAAGCGCCAGAACCGCTCTGACAGCCCGAGCGTCATCTGTGGTGCCTGATGCAAGGCCCCATACCTAACGGGCCGGACGCGATCCGAACAAATCAATACTCAAATGATTCAAATTTTATGTTTATTCTATGGACGTTTTACTTAATATCTACTTCGCACCTTTGCGTCAAATAAATCCGCCTGTGGCAATGTCTCCTTCGAACGGGGAGACTAGAAATGAAAAAAACGAGGGGCAAGCTGTTGCTGATGGCAATGGCGATGCAGCTTTCCGCTTGGGGATCAGCATATGCCGCGGGACCGGCCTATATGCACACCGGCGGCCGCACGACTCAGCCCGTTGGCCATTATGAATTCTGCCAGCGCATCCCTGGCGAATGCAACGAAAAGACGCCAAAGGGCGCGCCGGTCGAGCTGACCCGCAAGCTCTGGGCGACGATCGTCAATATCAACAATTCAGTCAACACCCGCATCAAGCCGCGCACCGACATGGAAAACTATGGTGTCGAGGAGTACTGGGCCTATCCGGACAATGGCTATGGCGATTGCGAGGACTACGCGCTGGAAAAGCGCCGCGAACTCATGGATGTTGGCGTGGCCGCCGGCGACCTGCTGATGACTGTCGCGCGCCAACCCAATGGCGACGGCCACGCCGTGCTGACCGTGCGCACCCGCCTTGGTGAGTTCATTCTCGACAATCTGGAAACCAAGGTGCTGTCCTGGACGGACACCGACTACACCTATCTCAAGCGTCAATCGACGGAGAATTCCGGCGTTTGGGTGACGATCAACGACGGCCGCTCCGACGCGGTCGCCAGCGTCCGCTAGGGACGCAGATGCAGGCCGCGGCCTTGTGACAGCGGCATGCATGAACCGAGATCAAGCGCGTCGCCTTGACGCGACGCGCTTAAGGAGAAACCCGGTCGAGTCCCCACCCTCCCCGTCCCCAACGACCGGGTCAAAGGAGCCGGCCCCGTCCCCGGGCCGGCTCCGCCATTTCTGGACCAGGACCTTACTATGGCAAGTTTCCAACGGTTTAGACTTTGCCGGAAGGCTCGGCCAGAGCAACTCTGGAGACGCCAGTCAAAGAAAGCGCCGCATGCCGACAGAAGCCAGATCTCCACGCCTTGCGGTTCTCATCGATGCAGACAATGCTTCCGCCAAGATTGCGGATGGCTTGTTCGAAGAGATCGCGAGGATCGGCGAGGCCAGTGTCCGCCGCATCTAAGGCGATTTCTCGAGCGCTCGATCCAAGGGGTGGGCCGACGTTCTATCGAAGCACGCGATCATCCCCCAACAGCAGTTCGCCTATACGACGGGAAAGAATGCGTCTGATATTACTCTGGTGATCGATGCCATGGACCTACTCCACAGCGGTCGCCTTGATGGCTTCTGCCTGGTTTCGTCCGACAGCGACTTCACGAGACTTGCCGCTCGTATCCGCGAACAAGGCGTCGATGTGTTCGGCTTTGGAGAACAGAAAACCCCGGAGAGTTTCCGGCAGGCATGTCGACGTTTCGTTTACACCGAAAACCTTCTCCCTGGCGTGGCGAACGTTCAAGACGCGGCGCCGGCAAAAAGGCCACTTCAGTCGCCAAGCGCAGCAACCCCAATGTTGAAGAAAGCCATCGGCCAGATGGATAGCGAGGATGGGTGGGTGCTTCTCGGCACCTTCGGTAAGCAACTCTCAAATCTCTTTTCCGATTTCGACCCCCGCACCTATGGCTTCAGCAAGCTAAGCGATCTGGTGAGAGAAACCGCTGCATTCGAAATCGAAAAACCTAAAGGCGGGGCTATGCGAATACGCCTCCAACCTGCTGCCCCGAAAAAGGCGAAAAACAAATTCGGATAGGTGCCGGAGTTCTGTTCCTGTCCGGCTTCCCAGGGACAGTCAACCAATGCACTATCGGCTGTCCATCCCGTTTCGGATCATGGTTATGTTGGAAATCCCGGAAGATCGGTGCGAACACCATCGGCTGTTCAGGGCCATCGACGACGCCTTCAAGGTCGGAGATTTCGGGACTTTGGGCGCACTTCTGGGCGGCTCACGACGCTGGTTTGACGAACAGATGCCGTTCGAGCTCGGCCTCGGGCATCCTCTGGAATACGCGATCTATTGGAGTCCCCTCGCCTTCATTTCCACCCTGCTGAGCGCGGGTTCAAATCCGAACTACAGCCATCACGGCGGATTTCCGTCGATCATTGCGGTGCTCTCCACGGAGCGCGCTGACAAATTGGAAATCATGCGGATCTTGATTGATGCTGGCGCGGATCTCGACATGCGGGGCGTGAACGACTGGACGCCGCTTCACTATGCGGTGGCGGTCCGCGAGCCGATGCGATCCGCCTGCTTCTGTCGGCCGGCGCCGACCCCTCGCTCAAAACGCGCGTAGATGACCATGCAACAGCCCTGGAAGGAGCGGAGCATGCGGGCTTCGATGCTGGCGCCACGCTGCTGCGCGAGGCGATGACCAGGCGTGGCTCCGACGACACCAGTCGATAGGCCTCAAAGCTTTTTCAGCCCCGCCTTGAAGCGCCTGCCATTGGCGACGTAATGCGCGGCCGAGCCGCGCAGCCTTTCGACGGCCGCGTCGTCCAGCACACGGATCGCCTTGGCCGGCGAGCCGACGATCAGCGAATTGTCCGGAAATTCTTTGCCTTCGGTGACCAAGGCACCGGCGCCGACCAGCGAATTCCTGCCGATCCTGGCGCCGTTCAGCACGATGGCGCCCATGCCGATCAGGCTGTTGTCACCGATCGTGCAGCCATGCAGCATGGCCCGGTGGCCAATCGTGCAGCCCTGCCCGATCGTGAGCGGAAAGCCGGGGTCGGTATGCATGACCGTGTGTTCCTGCACATTGGTGTCGGCGCCGATGACGATCGGCTCGTTGTCGCCACGAATGATGGCGCCGAACCAGAAGCCGGCATTGCGGCCGACCCTGACGTCGCCGATCAGCGTCGCGTCGGGCGCGACCCAGTTCGATTCTGCGTCGGCGAAGCTGGGTTCTGTTCCATTGATCGCATAAAGCGGCATTGTCGGCCTCCGAATCGTCTCAGGCTGGAATGCCGGACCCTAGGAGACGGATCGTCCATGAGGCAATGGCAAGCACGACGATGCCCAGCACCAGGGACCATGTGATCGCCGTACAGCCGTATGACAAGAGCGCCATTGTCGAAATGCGGTTCTCGCGCCGGGCATCGAGGGCATCGTTGACCAGCATGAACGGCCCCGCACAAGCGGTCGCCGCTAGCGAGCGCACCACATGCGAAGGCGAGACGTAAGGTTCGGCGAAGGCGACCTTGCGGCCAGACACCAGTTCCATCGCCGAGCCAGCCAGCCCGCACGCCGTCAGCCCGACGACAAAAGCAAACAGAGTAAGTTCGATCTGGCCCATCTTTACCGTCCATTTACCATGAAACTGCACAGTCGCTCCACAAGGCTGCAAGAGCCATGCCGAGCGATGTGTGCCGCCAAGGGACACCCAAGGGCGCAAGCAAGCTGGATCCGAGGACCGAGATGAAGCAGGCAGCGATCGCCGACGGCCCTGAACTCACCGTGGTCGATTCCATGCTGATGAAGCGGGTGTTCTACGCCTTCGCGGCGTTGGCGCTGCTGTCGATGGCGATCAGTCTTGGCGGCAAATGGTTCGGCCGTTCCATCGCCATGGCCGGATACACCGACGATACGACAGTGCGCGAGGTGGTGATCGGCAACAATGTGATTTCCGTGCCGGCCAATTTCATCCGTTTCGAGCAGGCCCGCCGCGACGGTATTGCCTCACGTCTCGATCTTTATCTGCGCTATCCCCAGATGGACGGCTACAGCGAGGCGGCCCGCGACGATTTCAACCATTCCGGAACCAACAGGAACATCATTTTTCTGTCCTTCGAACCGCGGATGATGTCGCGCGACATGAGCGGCCGGTTCGCGCCGATCTACAGTGCGCTGATCGTCCAGCCCGGCATTCCGGGACCTGGCGCCACGACGGTCTACGGCTTCAATGAAAAATCAGGCTATCTGAACGAGGTGCTGGTGGTCGGCAAGCGCGGGGGCAAGGACCCCTTCGTGGCCCGCTGCCTGAGCGGACCGAGTGCCGGCGAATCGCTGGCGCCCTGCGAGCGGGACATCCATGTCGGCGACGATCTCAGCCTCACCTACCGTTTTCCCAAGGAATTCCTTGGCGACTGGCAGGCGCTCGATGCTGCGATCACGGCCGAGGCAGGACGTTTCCTGAAAACCGGACATTGACGGACCGGTGGGGCAGGCCGCGCTCAGCGTGGCCCGCCCTCGGATTGCGGGCTCAGCCCAGATCGATGTCGAGGATCGCCATCGAGAAATTGTAGTCGCCGTCGTCCTCGTCTTTGAAGACGATGCCGAGGAACTCCTCATCGACATACACTTCGGCCGAATCTTCCTTGCGCGGCCGTGCCTTGACCATAAGCTTGGGGTTCTGGAAGACGCGCTTGAAATAGGCGTCCAGCTTTCTGATTTCGTCCGGCTTCAACAGTCTTCTCCGATCATCGGCTTGCTGGTTTGAACGGCGCTTCTGGCACGCCGACAATGGCGATGTAAAGGCAAGCGGGCCGTATTGCACCGGAAGCGGCAGCACCGCCGGGCAAAACGCGGTCAAGGGCGGAGGACGCGCCGGCGTGAAAAATCAGATGTCGAAGCTGACGACCTGGTCCATCGATTGCGACGGCAGGAGCTGGTCCATCTGGCGCGAAGGCTGATCGCAGCCGGTTTCGCCGACGACGCGCGCCGGCACGCCGGCGACTGTCTTGTTGTGCGGCACGGGCGACAGCACCACCGATCCGGCGGCGATCTTGGAGCAATGGCCGACTTCGATATTGCCGAGAATCTTGGCTCCGGCGCCGATCAGCACGCCACGGCGAATCTTGGGATGACGGTCGCCGCCGGCCTTGCCGGTACCGCCCAGCGTCACGCCGTGCAGGATCGATACGTCGTCCTCGATGACCGCGGTCTCGCCGACGACAAGACCGGTGGCGTGATCGATGAAGATGCCCTTGCCGATGCGCGCCGCCGGGTTGATATCGGTCTGGAAGACCGACGATGAGCGGCTTTGAAGGTAGAGCGCGAAATCCTTGCGGCCCTGGTTCCACAGCCAGTGCGCCAGCCGATGGGTCTGGATGGCGTGAAAGCCTTTGAAATAGAGCACCGGCATGATGAACCGGTCGCAGGCCGGGTCGCGGTCATAATAGGCCTGGATGTCGACGCGCACCGTCGTCGGCCAGTCCTTGTCATCGGCCAGCATCGACTTGAAGGTCTGGCGGATGAGATCGGAACCGATATCCTGATGGGCAAGCCGCTCCGCGATCCTATGAATGACCGCTTCCTCCAGATTCTCCTGGTTGAGGATCGTCGAATAGAGGAACGCGGCCAGCAACGGATCGCGGTTGACCGCTTCCATGGCTTCGTCACGGATGGAGCGCCAGATCGGATCGACCGGCTGCAATGCGCCGTGGCGGGAAATGCTGATGCTGTTCATCGACGTCTTGTCCTGCGTCCTGCGGGCTTGCCTGTTGTGCGGCCGCACATATAAGCCAGATCATAGCACGGTTGAACTCAATTTTCCTTAGTGCTTTGTCAAATGGATTTGGTTGGCAGGAATTCAAGCCGCGATGGAAAACGAACCCCTGATCGACGAAGCCCTGAAAACCGAGCTTTCAGCGCTCTACCGGGCCGGGGATCGCCACTACCACAATCTTACCCATATCGAGGCGATGCTTGCGCTGGCCGGCGACTACCGGGGGCTACTAGGCGACCCGGAAGCCGTCGAAGCGGCGATCTGGTTCCACGACGCCATCTACGACAGCAAGGCCAAGGACAATGAGGCGCAAAGTGCCGCCCTTGCCGAGACAAGGCTCGCGGGCCGCGGCGATGCCGGTCGCCTGGCCCGCATCAGCGCGATGATCCTCGCCACAGCCACGCATCATTTGCCCCGCTTCGAAGACGCAGCGGCAATGCGCGACGCCGGTCTTTTCCTCGACATGGACCTGTCGATCCTGGGTGCCGCGCCGGCCGCGTTCGACGCTTATGAACGCGCAGTCCGCCGCGAATATGACTGGGTGGAGGAGCCGATGTGGCGCGCCGGACGTGCCGCCGTGCTGAAGGCTTTCCTTGCCCGCCCGCACATTTTCCACACCGAAGAATTTCGCCGGCGTTTCGAGCCTCAAGCCAGGCTGAACATGGCGCGGTCGCTGGAGGCCCTGGAAAGCTCCACATGATTTTTGTCGGAAGATATCATAGCGCTTGCATGTGGCCCTGTATCGGCCTTGCCGCGGGCACAGTATCGAAGCGGGCTGCGAAAAACGCCTTCCGAGGGTATCGTCCAACATGAATTCTTCTGAGGTGCCGACATCATGAGCAGCAATTTCTTCCAGCCGGTCGACGCCTCGTCCGTTCCCCGCTTTGCCGGGCTCTCGACCTTCATGCGGTTGCCAGCGGTGACAACCGCCGAGGGGCTCGACATCGCGCTGGTCGGCATACTCTGGGACGGCGGCACGACCAACCGCGCCGGCGCGCGGCATGGCCCGCGCGAGATCCGCAACCAATCGAGCCTGATGCGGCGCGCCCATCATGTCTCCGGCATCGAGCCGTTCAGCATCGCCAATGTCGCCGATGTCGGCGATCTCTCGGTCAATCCGATCAACCTGCTGGATGGGTTGAAGCGCATCGAGGAGGGCATCGCGGCTATCGTGGCGGCGGGTGCCATTCCGCTGGCGGCGGGCGGCGATCATCTGACGACGCTGCCGGTGTTGCGTGCCGTTGCCAGGAACCGGCCGGTCGGCATGATCCATTTCGACGCCCATTCCGACACCAATGACCGCTATTTCGGCGACAACCCCTACACGCATGGCACGCCGTTCCGACGCGCGATCGAAGAGGGCCTGCTCGATCCCAAACGGGTCGTGCAGATCGGCATTCGCGGCTCGATCTATGAACCCGGCGAGCATGATTGGGCGGTCGCCCAGGGCATCCGCATCATCTACATGGAAGAGTTCGTTCGGCGCGGCGCCGCCAGCGTCATGGAAGAAGCGCACGCCATCGCCGGAAGCGGACCGACCTATGTGACCTTCGACATCGATTGCATCGATCCGTCGATGGCACCGGGCACCGGCACGCCCGAGCTCGGCGGCTTCACCACCCGCGAGGCGCAGGAAATGGTGCGCCTGCTTGACGGGTTGAACATTGTCGGCGCCGATGTGGTGGAAGTGGCGCCGCCCTTCGATCTTGGCGGCATGACGGCGTTGGCGGGTGCAACGATGATGTTCGAACTGTTGTGTGTGCTGGCGAAATCGGTTCAAGAAGCGAGAGCGCCGGACTGACCCCAAGCATGCCTGCACAGGATCAAAGCGGATATTCGGCGTAGAACTCCAGCACGCGCTGCTTGAAGGTCTTGTCGCCAACCGCCAGCATGTGGTCGCGGCCCTCGATGTGAAAGGCCCTGGCGTTCGGCATCAGGGCGGCAAGCTCGTCGGGCGAGCCGCCAATGTCGTCGGCGGTGCCGACCGCGATCAGCGTCGGCTGGGCGATGCGGGCGATATCCTGCTCGCTCAGCAATTCGCGAGACGTGGCGATGCAGGCGGCAAGCGCCCGGCGATCGCTGCGGGTCTGATCGGCGAAGGCGCGGAACGAGCGGCCGCGCGGATGGGTGGTCGCGGCCGGATCGTCGGCAAGAAGGGCCTCCGCGATCGGATCCCAATCGCCAACCCCGTCGATCATACCGATGCCCAAGCCGCCAAAGACCAGCGTCGCCACCTTGTCGGGATCGGACAGTGCCATGAACGCCGCGACCCGCGCGCCCATCGAATAGCCCATGACATGGGCCCGTTCGATACCGAGATGGTCAAGCAGGGCGGCGGCATCCGAAGCCATTTTCGCTGGTGTATAATCGGCCTCGTCATAGCTCTTCGACGACGAGCCGTGGCCGCGATTGTCGAAGGCGATGGCGCGATAGCTGGCGTCGTTGAGCGTCTTGAACCAGCCCGGCGACACCCAGTTGACGTAGTGGCTCGAGGCGAAACCGTGGATCATGAGCACCGGATCGCCCTCGCCCGATGCCGGCTGGCGGTCGAGGAAGGCGAGATCGAATCCATCATGGGAGAAAAACTGCATGGGAAGCGATCCCCTCGCGTTCAGTCGGAATCGACGTTCGGAGAATCGCCCTTGTTCGCCGGCGGCATGCCGGGCTCCGGTGCGGTGCCGATCACGGGATGACGCAGCAGATCGCCATCCCTGATGCCGTCGCGGGCTGCGGTGCCGGCCTTGAGCTCGAGCACGAAGCGGACCGGCTCACCCGGCGACACGATCGCCTCGGATTGCGGCTCGCCCTGCTTGATCGCACGGATCCTGCCGTCCTGGCCGACAAAGATCAGGTCAAGGGGCATCGGCGTGTTCTTCATCCAGAAATTGACGTCGCGTGTCTCGTCGAAGACGAACAGCATGCCATGATTGGCGGCCATGTCCTCGCGAAACATCAGGCCGGCTTCCCGCTCGGCATCGGTATCGGCGACTTCGATAGAGAAGGAGCGTTCCCCATTTTTCGTCACCGCGATCAGCGGCGCCGGATCGACGGGAAGGATCATCGCCCGGCCATTGGCCGAGCTGGGTGCCTGGAAATAGAAGAAGGCGCCCGCGGCGATGATGACGGCGGCAACGGCGCACATCACGCCCGCCGTCAGCCTGTTCATGTGAGTCATGCGAAATCCTCGGCCGGGGTCGCCCTAGTGCGAAACCGGCAAGGTGCCCATATCGGGGTGAATTTCGGCGGCCATAAGGCCTTTGTCACCACGTCCGAAACGCACAAGCACCACCTGCCCCGGCCGAAGCTCGGTGATGCCGTAGCGGCGCAAGGTCTCCATATGGACGAAAATGTCCTCGGTTCCCTCGCCGCGCGTCAGGAAGCCGAAGCCCTTTGTGCGGTTGAACCACTTGACCAGCGCGCGTTCGAGCCCACTCTCCGGCGTCACCGAAACATGGGTGCGCTGTTCCTGCATTTCGGCGGGGTGGACGGCAGTGGTGATGTCCATGGAAAGCACACGGAAGGCCTGCAGTCCGCGCTCGCCTTGTTTGACGAGACAGACCACGCGCGCGCCTTCCAGAGCTGTCTGGAAACCGTCCCGTCGAAGACATGTCACATGGAGGAGGATATCGCCCGAAACACCATCATCCGGAAGGATGAACCCGTAGCCCTTGGCCACATCGAACCATTTAATGGCGCCGGCAATTTCGGTCAGGTCGGCGGCCTCGCCGCCTTCGTCGCGCTTCACAGCGTCGCCAAGGGTTCCGGCCCGCCCCGTCAAAGAGGCCTTTTCCCCCATAAGAATGCCCCCTTTGTTCAAGAACACTGCAACTGATTCTTGATACCAGATTAACACTGCGGCTTCCGGTGTGTGCAAGACCTGCCGTGCCTTTTTTCACGGTTCATTGCGGGAATACCGGATTTGTTCTTTGCCGGCATTGCCGGCCGCCGGGCGATTGCCCTTTGACCGGGCCGACCCTATGTTGCGCCGCAACCCAACAAATCGAGGAAAACACATGCGCTATCTGCACACCATGGTCCGCATCGCCGATGTCGATGCCTCGCTCGATTTCTACTGCAACAAGCTCGGCCTGAAGGAAGTCCGCCGCTACGAAAACGAGCAAGGCCGCTTCACGTTGATCTTCCTCGCCGCGCCGGAGGACGAGCAAAGCGGCATCAACGAGAAGGCGCCGCTAGTCGAACTCACCTACAATTGGGATCCCGAAGACTACAAGGGCGGGCGTAATTTCGGCCACCTCGCCTATGAGGTCGACGATATCTATGCGACCTGCCAGAACCTGATGGACAAGGGCGTCACCATCAACCGGCCGCCGCGCGACGGCAACATGGCCTTCATCAGGTCTCCGGACGGCATCTCCATCGAGCTTTTGCAGAAAGGCCCTGCCAAGGCCAAGGCCGAACCCTGGGCGTCGATGGCGAACACCGGAAGCTGGTAAGGCTATAGCCCCTTGCCGGGCGCGGATATCGCCGGCCTTTGCCTTTCGGCGAGCCAGCGCCTATCTGCCTGAAGTCGCGCCGGCCCCGGCGCCGGCGCATTGTCATGCAACCGGGCGCCCGCCCGAGGAGAATCCAGTCATGCCGTCCAGCCGTGCCGACGTCGCCACCGAACATGCCAGCCGCTACCTGCAGCAATTGTGCAAGCACTGGGCGCACAAATTCCCGGTCGAGTTCGATCCGCATCATGGCACGATCGAACTGTCGCTTGGCCGCACGGTCATGGATGCCGATGCGAGCGCGCTGCACATCATCGTGTCGACCGACGAAGCGGGATCGCTCGAACGCCTGGAAAGCGTCGTCGCCGATCACATCAAGCGCTTCGCTTTCCGCGAAGAGCTGGTGTTCGACTGGAAGCAGGCTCCGGCAGCGTAAAAATATCCGAAGTCAGCCGCCGCTGCCGGCTTTACCGGCCATCTCCAACAATGCCTGCACCGAACGCCAATTGCGCGCGGTGCCTGGTACTTTCAGCGTGCGCCCGATCAGGCCGGCGAACACAGACTTTCCAAGTCCATCGGGGGCATGCAGGTAAAGCACGTCGCCCTTGATCTCGAATTTTTCCGGACCTGTGCATTTTTCCGATAACCGGGCCGCCTCCTCTTCGGTCGGTTCCCGCTCCAGCGCATAGGCGTGGAGCTTGGTCGGCTCGCCGGCAACTTCCGGATAGGGATTTTGCGCGACCAGCCGCTCGAACCAATCCGCGTCGCGCACCATGATGCGCGAATGAAAACCCCATTTCTTCTCGAAGGCTGCTTCGATCTGTTTCGTCAGCGTGGCGGCATCGTCCTTGTCAGCCCGGAACACGGCATTGCCGCTCTGCACATAGGTGGCGACGTCGGAAAAGCCGAGATCCTCGAAGAACGAACGCAGTTCCGCCATCTTGACGATGCGATTGCCGCCGACATTGATGCCCGAAAAAAGGGCGATGAAGACCTTCCCGCTCATATGATGAACCCCGCCAATGTCTCGTTGTCGGTGATGTCCTGATACTGAACACCCTCGGCCTCGAAGTTCGCCTTCAGCAGGTCGAAATTGCGGCGGTCCTTGGTTTCGATGCCGATCAGCACCGAACCGAAATTGCGCGCCGACTTCTTCAGATATTCAAAGCGCGCGATGTCATCGTCGGGACCCAGCATCTCAAGGAAGTCGCGCAAGGCGCCCGGCCGCTGCGGGAACCGGATGATGAAGTATTTCTTCAGGCCTTCGAAGCGCAGCGCCCGTTCCTTGACGTCAGGCAGCCGCTCGAAATCGAAATTGCCGCCCGATACCACGGCGACGATGGTCTTGCCCCGGATCTCCTTCCTGGAAAAATCCTTCAACGCATCGATGGCCAATGCCCCCGCAGGCTCGAGCACGACGCCTTCGACATTGAGCATCTCGATCATGGTCGCGCAGAGCCGGTTTTCCGGGATTAGCCGCACGGTGTCGGCGGCGAATTCCTTGAGGTACCGCAAGGGTTCGCGGCCGACTTCGGCCACCGCCGCGCCATCGACGAAATTGTCGACCTTGGCGAGCTTCAGCCGCTTTCCCGCTGCAAGACTGTCATGCAGGCTCGGCGCCCCAGCAGGCTCGCAGAAGATGAAACGCGCTTCCCGGCCCTGATCGGCGAAATAGTGGGTGACGCCGGCGGCGAGCCCGCCGCCGCCAACAGGCAGCATGACGATGTCGGGCATGCGTGCGCCCGGCATCTGATCGACGATCTCGTAGGCGACCGTGGCCTGCCCCTCGATGATGTCCTTGTGGTCGAAAGGCGGCACCATGTGCGCACCGGAGCTTTCGGTGAATTCGAAGGCGGCGCGATAACAGTCGTCGAAAAAGTCGCCGACCAGCCTGATTTCGACGAAATCGCCGCCGAAGAGCCGGGTCTTGTCGATCTTCTGCTGCGGCGTCGTCACCGGCATGAAGACCACGCCCTTCTTGCCGAAATGACGGCAGACGAACGCGAAGCCCTGCGCATGGTTGCCGGCGGACGCGCAGACGAACATTTCGGCCTGATTGCCGGCGGCAAGCGCCTTGCGGAAGAAGTTGAAGGCGCCGCGGATCTTGTAGGAACGCACCGGGCTCAGGTCCTCGCGCTTCAACAAAACCCGGGCGCCAGTTTTCTTCGACAGATAGTCGTTTTCCTGCAGCGGCGTTTCCGGAAAGATCTGGCGGATCGCGGAGGCAGCGATGGCGACGCGCGAGGCAAAACTGGTCATGGCAAGATCATCCCGGTCCGCCCGCAGGCGCGTTAGACGGAAGGCTATCGCACATCCGGCCCCGCAAGACCATTGCCAGGTTGAGCTTACGCCTGCAACGGGCATTCCCGCCATGCTTGCAGGCGCTTGGAAGCGTTTGTTCATGCCAGCCGGATCGAGGTTTCGGCACCTTCACGGGCATTGTGCGGCATCTCCGGCGCAGACCCAGAGCGCTGACCTTCTCCTGTTGTGGCCGTTCTCGCCGACATCTTCGCTTTCGCGCAACAGTGCAATGGCCGCTGCCGGACGCCAACCACATTTCGGCGGGAGACGACTTACTTCCGCCGCACTTCGCCTGCTGGGAAGATGTCGCGGAGAGTGGAAGGCCCTTTTGGGCTCGAGTGGAATTTTGACGTGCATTTGAAGACTATTTGCATTCTTGCACTTGCCTTGCTGGTGGCAGGCTGTGGCGGCGGCCGCAAAACCGAGGAACTGCTCGGCAGCGCGGTCATGTCCGTGCCGGTGACGGAAATCGCCGGCAACCACTCGATCTTCATTGCCACGACGCGCAAGCCTTCCGACGACCCCAACAAGGTTTTCGACGGTGAACGCTCGGCGACGCTGAACTACGCGCGCGTCAATGTCACCGTACCGGGCACCCACACAACCGGCCAGATCGAGCGGCGCTCGCGCGGCAAATCGAATGATCCGACGAAGTATTTCATGGCTTCCGAGGTCGTCGGCTACGACACGCAGCCGAAATTCGCCAGCGCGCTGAGCACCGATATCGCGGCGCGCGGCGACCGCGTCATGGTCTTCGTTCACGGCTACAACACCGGCTTTGACGACGCCGTCTACCGCTTGACCCAGATCGTTCACGATTCCGGTTATCCCGGCACGCCGGTGCTGTTCTCCTGGGCCTCGGGCGCCAAGACGACGGACTATGTCTATGACAAGGAAAGCGCCAGTGCCGCGCGCGACCAGCTTGAAGTGACGTTGCGGATGCTGGCACAGACCGGCGCGCGGCGCATCGACATCGTCGCCCACTCGATGGGAACCTGGGTGACGATGGAGACGCTGCGCCAGCTCGCCATCACCGGCGACCGCGATCTCGGCGGCAAGCTCGGCGACGTGGTGCTCGCCTCGCCCGACATCGACGTCGATGTATTCAAGAGTCAGATGCGACGCTATGGCAAGCCCAACAAGCCGTTCATCCTGCTGTTGTCGGACGATGATCGTGCGCTCCGGCTCTCCGGCCTGATCGCCGGTGCGCGGCCGCGCGTCGGCGACTACAAGGATGCCGCCGATCTTGCCTCCTATGGTGTTACGGTCGTCGATCTCTCCAAGGTCAAGGGCAGCGACAGTTTCAATCATACGAAATTCGCCGACAATCCCGCTTTGGTGAAGATGATCGGCCAGCGGCTGCGCGAGGATGACGGCTTTGCCAGCGATCGAGACGTGACCGACCGCATCAGCCTGCTCGGCCAATAGATGCGGCGCCGCGGGTTTCGCCGTATCTGCTTCACCATCGTTGAGATATATCGGCCCACTTTGAACTGGACCGCGCCGGTCTCTGGCTTTATCGGGGATAGGAGCGACGTCAGGCGTTTGACGTCCCCTACGGGAGCCGGCGCGTGAGCTTTCGCTTCAAGAGTGTCGTCGCCGCCGCGTTTGCGCTCACCATTGCCGGCTGTGCCGGCCAAAACACGCATGACCTGCTCAACAGGACGACTGTCGCGGTGCCCGCATCCGACATCGCGGCCACGCACGAGATCTTCGTCGCCACGACCCGGCAGAAGGCGACCAAGGAGCCGCGGCAGGTGTTCGATGGTGATCGCTCGCTCACCACCAGCTACGCCCGGGTCGATGTCACAGTTCCTAAGAGCCACAAGGTCGGCGCCATCGAGCGCGCCAAGGGGTCCGCAAACAGCAACCCGGCCAAGGACTTCACCGCGAAGGACGTGATCTACTACAAGGATGCACCGCAATTCGCCAAGGCGCTTGGGACCGACATCGCCATGCGCGGCGACCGCGCGCTGGTCTTCGTGCACGGCTTCAACAATGGTTTCGACGACGGCATCTACCGCCTGACGCAGGTCGCCCACGATACGAAATATCCCGGCACGCCAGTGCTGTTCTCATGGGCCTCAAGCGCCAAGACGACCGGCTATCTCTACGACAAGGACAGTGCCAATGCCGCGCGCGACGACCTCGAGGCGACGTTGCGGATGCTGGCCAAGACCCGCGTCAAGAGCATCGACATCATCGCCCACTCGATGGGAACCTGGTTGACCATGGAAGCGCTGCGCCAGCTCGCCATCACCGGCGACCGCGATCTTGACGGCAAGCTCGGCTATGTGATCCTGGCCTCGCCGGACATCGATGTCGATGTGTTCAAGAAGCAGATGATCCGCTACGGCAAACCGACCAAGCCTTTCGCGATCCTGCTTTCGGGCGACGACCGGGCACTGAAGCTCTCGTCGTTCATTTCTGGCGACAAGCCGCGCGTCGGCGACTACGGCAATGCGGCGGATCTTGCCAGCTATGGCGTGGCGGTCGTCGATCTGACCAAAACCAAGGGCGGCGACCAACTGAACCACGCCAAATTCGCCGACAACCCCTTCCTGGTGCAATTGCTTGGCGACCGCCTGCGGGCGCCGGCCGGTCTGGCGTCGGACGAGACGCCGCCAGGTCAGCTCGACAATCTCGGCCAGGGCCTTGGCAAGGCCGTCGGCTCGGTCGCCGAGATCGTCATCACGACGCCGTTCAAGGTGCTGACCATCGCCACCGGCGGCTGAGAGCGAAGCGCCGGCGGCTGATCTCAGACGAACAGATCGACCTTCTGGAAGCTCGTCACGTCGATCAGCCCGACGTCTGAAATCCTGAGCTCCGGAATGACCACCAGTGCCAGCAGCGAGTGCTGCATGTAGGCGTTGTTCAGCGAACAGCCCATCTTGCGCATCGCCTCGGTCAGTTTCTCGGCCTTGGCGGCGACGATCTCGGCGCGCTCGTCGGACATCAGCCCGGCGATCGGCATTTCGACCAGCGCCAGTTCCTTGCCCTTGGAGAACAGCACGACGCCGCCGCCGACTTCGCCCAGTCGGTTGACCGCCAGCGCCATGTCCTGCTTGTTGGTGCCGACGCAGATGATGTGGTGGGCGTCATGCGCCACGCTGGAGGCCATGGCGCAATCGGCCATATAGCCGAAGCCGGAAACAAAGGCGTTGGTGACGCCGCCGGTACCCCGGTGACGCTCGACCAGCGCGATCTGGCAGATGTCGTTGCGGCGATCCATGGCGACCAGCCCGTCCTCGACGGCAAGGTCGGCCTCCAGCGCGCGCGTCGGTGCCTGGTTCTCGATAACGCCGATCACCCGCACCCGCACTTCGTTGGCGCCCTTGGGGGCCACGATGTCGAAATCGGTTGCCTTCAGCTTCTTGCCGAGCTTGACGGTGTTCTTCGCGGACTTCGGGTAATCATAGGCCGGAATGTCGATATCGAGCTTGCCGCCCTTGGCCAGTCTCACGCCGCGCGCATAGACCTCGTCGATGGTCATTGCGGCGAGATCGGACACAATCAGCAGATCGCCCAACCGGCCCGGCGCGATCGAACCGATCTCGCGCTCCAGCCTGAAATGCTGGGCGGTGTTGATCGTCGCCATCTGGATCGCCGTCATCGGCTTCAGCCCCTGTTGGATCGCATGGCGCACCACCCGGTCCATGTGCCCTTCGTGGACAAGCGTGCCGGAATGGCTGTCGTCGGTGCACAGGATGAAGTTACGCGGATCGATGCCGCCTTCCGTCACCGCCTTGATTTGGGAGGCAACGTCATACCAGGCCGAGCCTAACCGCAGCATCGCCTTCATGCCCTGGCGCACGCGGGCGATGGCGTCCTCGGCGCGCGTGCCTTCATGATCGTCCTCGGGTCCGCCGGCGACATAGCCGTGGAAGGGCAGGCCAAGATCGCGCGAGGCATAGTGGCCGCCAACCGTCTTGCCCGCATGAACCGTCGCGGCGATCTCACCCGACATGACCGGATCGTTGGCGGCGACGCCGGGAAAATTCATCACTTCGCCGAGCCCGATGATGTTTTCCCAGGTCATCGCCTCCGTCACATCGGCGACCGTCAACTCGGCGCCGGCATGTTCGAGCCCGGGTGCGGAGGGCACGCAGGACGGCATCTGCACATGCACGTTGATGGGCATGGCCACCGCCTCGTCATGCATCAGCCGCACGCCAGGCAGGCCCAGCACATTGGCGATCTCATGCGGATCGATGAACATCGACGTGGTGCCGTGCGGGATGACGGCGCGGCAAAATTCGGTCACCGTCACCATGCCGCTCTCGACATGCATGTGCGCGTCGCACAGGCCAGGCACCAGATAGCGCCCGCCGGCATCGACCACCTTGGTGCCCTGGCCGATGGCATGGCTGGCGTTCGGCCCGCAATAGGCGAAACGGCCGCCGGCAATGGCGACATCGGTGCCGGCGATGATCTCGCCGGAATGCACGTTCACCCAGCGCCCGTTGCGGACGACGAGGTCGGCGGGTTTCCTGCCCATGGCGACATCGACCAGATGCCTCGCCATCTCGGTCCAAGGCTTGGGCTTTGTGGGGCTGGCGGGTTTGGCATGCGTCATGGGGAGGTTCCTTTGCTGCGGCCAGTCTGGCAAATCTCGGAGCGCGGAGCCAGAGCCGTTTGCCCGCCATCCGCCGGAAAGCCGCGCGTTGACTATTCCAGCCAAAAGGCGATGCTGACTGTCGAACCCGAACCATACGAGGGAGCCATGACCCGTTACTGGAAAGCGTTCGCCACCATCATCCTGTTCATTGTATCGACGTCTTTTGCCGTTGCAGAGGAGCGCTGGCAGACGTTGCCGGAGCCAGCGGCCATGCCCAAGGCCGAGCAGAGCGGTTATGCGCCGGTCAACGGCATCCAGATGTACTACGCCGTTTTCGGGACGGGTGATCCGGTGCTGCTCATCCATGGCGGCCTCGGCCATGCGGACGTCTGGGCGAACCAGGTGGCGACACTTTCCAAGACCCACAAGGTGATCGTCGCCGACAGCCGCGGCCACGGCCGCTCGACCCGCACGGACGAGCCTTACGGCTACGACCTTATGGCCTCGGACTATCTGGCGCTGCTGGATTACCTCAAGATCGACAAGACCGCCCTTGTCGGCTGGAGCGATGGCGGCATCATTGGCATCGACATCGCGCTTCATCATCCCGAACGTCTGACGCGGCTGTTTGCACAGGCCGCCAACGTCACCACGGATGGCGTCGACCCGGGCGTCATGACTAACAAGACCTTCGCCGCCTACATCGACCGCTCAGGCCGTGACTACAAGAAGCTGTCGAAGACCCCGGCCCAGTATGATGCCTTTGTCGCGCAGATCAGCCATATGTGGGAATCGCAGCCGGCCTGGACGAAGGAACAGCTCGGCAAGATAACAACCCCGACGGCGATCGTCGCCGGCGACCATGACGAGGCGATCAAGCGCGAACACACCGAGTACATGGCCTCCGCCATCCCGGGCGCGAAGCTGATCATCCTGCCCAACGCCAGCCATTTCGCCATGCTGCAGGCGCCGGACCAATACAGCCAGGCTGTATTGGATTTCATCGACGCCAAATAGCCGGTGACGAGCCTTGTCGATGGCACAGACGATCAGGTTCGCGATCTTCGCGGTGTCGGCCTGCCTCGCCGGCCTGGCCTTCTTCGCTTTGCATTCGTTCTGGATATGGCTGGCGCCGATACTGATTTTCATCGCCGGCTCGGTGCTCGCGGAATACGCCTTCAACCGGCTGGCATCGCCGCTGGAGAAGCAGCGCGATTTGGAGGACAGGGCGCGCGACCCGCCAACGTAAACCGCTGTTGCCTGAAGCCAATTCCGTTTCGCGGCGAATAAGGTTAGGTTGTGCGCCAGGAGTCTTTCGAAACCGCCATTTCGGGGTGCTCGATGCGTCGATTAACGCTCGCCAGTGCCGGTTTTCTTGCCCTGCTGTCCGGGCCGGCCTCGGCCGCGGACGTTGGTGCCGGTTTGCCAATGACCGCGCCCGGCTTTGACTGGACCGGCTACTATGCCGGCCTGCAGGCCGGCTATGGCTGGGGGCAATCGGATATCACCGGGACAGGCGGCGGGCCGTTTTCGGTCTCGCCCGATCTCGACGGCGGTTTCGTCGGCGGTCATGTCGCCGGTCTGTGGCAGTTCGACCAGGCGGTGCTCGGCGCCGAGGCCGAACTCAACTATTCCTCGATCGACGGCACGGCCGAACCCGAACCGGGGAACGTGTTCGGCACAGACATCAAGTGGTTCGGATCGATGAATGCCAAGGCCGGCTATGCCATGAACCGCGTGCTGGTCTACGGCATAGGCGGCGTCGCCTTCGCCGGCGTCGAAACCTCGCAAGCCGCGGGCCCGGCATTCTCCAACACACGTACGAATGTCGGCTGGACCGTGGGCGCCGGCGTCGACTACGCGCTGACGGACAAGTTCGTCGTCGGCGCGCAGTATCGTTACTACGATTTCGGCTCCGAGCACTATGACGGGTCGAACGGCTTCACCGACCGCGATCAGGACGTGAAGCTGAACACCGTCGGCGTCAATCTGAGCTACAAGTTCTGAGCGTGGCTCTTCCCCGCCATTCCGAAGGGAAAGCCGCCTGCACAGCTTTCCTGGAATTGCTTTGACAGCGCCACTGCTGGACAGATGGCGCGCGGATCAATCCTGCCGGATGTGGGGCGGCCGACGCCCGCAGGGGGCGGGGGAATGGGGTGGCCTGAGAGGCGCCGGAATTGGCGGATCAAATCCACCGCGAGGATGTTTAGCAATGCCTGCGCCGTTGATAATTCCGCGATCGCGCCAGTATCGCCACGCCCCCCTCCTCTGGGTTGCGCGTTCGAGAACGCGAGAACACGACTTGACGGCCTGTGTCTGGCATCTGAAAAGGGCTGGCCTGCGGACGTGGCGGAATTGGTAGACGCAAGGGACTTAAAATCCCTCGATCTCTGATCGTACGGGTTCGATTCCCGTCGTCCGCACCAGTTTGAAATTGCTTACTTATTTGAAATCTACCATTGCCGTAGGCTACCCTGAAAAAACGTGACGTGGGTAGCCGCCAAGGTAGCCGAGACAGTCAACTAGGAGGGAGAACACTTGCATGACGCCAGCAAAAGCTAAGGGCCATCGAGGATCGTGGTTCGCCAATGTCGACGGAGAGAGCCTCCCATGCGTCCACAAGTATTGGGTCAAAGGTCTCGTCCACCACGACCGCTTTCAGAGGCGAGGCTACGCTAACTCTTCGCAAATTTTGGAATTGGTCCAAGCAGTTCAACAAACCGAGCGGGTGATCCTCACCGACGACAAACCGATCGTTGATGCTGCTGGAAACCTAATTGGCTTCGAACGCAAGGGCTACATCGCGATCTACGCGGTGGATGATGTCACATACAGCCCGGAGGAAGGCCTAAAGTTCCGGTTGGTGCAGAGGATTCGAAGCCTGCAATAATTTTGCTTACAGGGTCGATTAAAAAGACACAGCCCGGCCATTAAGCGGTTGGGCCAAAAAGGGGATGGTAATGGCCGTCTATCAGGTTTGGGCCTCGAACAGCGAAGACGAGTGGACCTATTGCTTTTTGGAAACTGAGGACCGCGAGGAAGCAAAAAACAAAGCTCAAGAGATTTTTGAGTCGCGCCGCTTCCTGTTCTTGGCGATCGACAAGGATGGCAAGACCATCTGGTCGAACGATCCTGACACACCAGCGGAGTTCGACTGAGCAGTAAAAAGGCCCGGAAGCCGAAGCCGCCGGGCAATCAGCGGAGGTGCTGGGGAGCATCTTAATGAATCGTTGACCGCGCTGTCCTATTTTGGAACAGCGCGGTCAAACCCCCAACCGGACTGCGCAGGCGGCTCCGGCAACCCAGCCCCCGCCGCACTGTCGGAGCCGCCACCATACATGGAATAATACCAGCAATGGTTGAATCAACTGTTACTAAGTGTCCTTTCCAGTTCGCTTTCCCGGTCGTTAGACTTTGATAAAACTGGGGATTTCAGATCCCCTGCCCGCCCTCGATAAAGCCGGGAAAATCGCACTCGGCATGGTCCATTTCGCGGTCGGTGCATACCTCCCGTTCATGGTCGCCACGCGCGCCGTCCGCCCAATGCGTTTGATTGTGGTGACGGTTCGGTGCGCCTAGCGTCGGCTCCTCGGTGCCGTCGTCCTCATCGTCGCTGTTGTCCAGTTCGCGATCGTCGTATGGGATGCCCCTGCCGTCGTCAAAGCCGCTCACAGTCTGCGGGCCGAGCGCACACCAGCCAAGCCACACCTTAACGTTTGTTCAATGCGCCCAATTTAGAATTGGAGCATGCGCTTCTCCATTGTGCTTTTTGGCTGGGCGGCAATTTTCGGCTGGGACTTCGCCGCCAATCAAGGCGAATTCACCATTCGCCTCGGTATGCGAGTTGCCCACCTGATCCAAACGTCGGGGCTTGTTTGAAACGACGTAGATAGATAGGGCTTCGACGCGTCCGCAAGGCTTCGCGATCGGCCTGGGCATCGCTATAGGCCACGCTGTAGCGGGTTGATCTCATAAGGGTCACTCGGCCGCACCGGCCCCGTGGTATTCCACTGGATGAACTCGACCTCCTTTCCCGTCACTTCCCGCACGGCCTTCAACAGCGCCTCATGAAGGTCTTGCATTGAGCGGTAATGATTGCACTGCGGCGATATAAATGGCTTCACGATGCTCAAGTGAAGCGCCTCGGCCGCCGCTAGGAAGCGCTCGATTTCCGCCTCGGAAAGCTGTTTGGATGGTTTGCTCCTGGCCATTTGGCGATCTCCGTTCTTGAAGGGGTCGCCGCTACGGAAGGATTATATTCCTAATTATATACATGACAAAAGCGACCAAATCACATAAGCCGGAAGGCGACAGGCCGGCACTAGGCGGAAACCCGCCAACAGATCAAGGAATCATAACCGCGTTTGCGAACGAAATACGCGAGGCGGTTGGGCTTGGCGTTGGTGCTAACGATTCTCAGTCGCGTTTCGAGCTGATTGCTGCGCAGCTGCTCGCTAACCCAATCTTGGCAGGAACGCGCTCACGATCCTGAACTGAAGTTCAAATATGGTTTTCGATAAATGCTCGAACATCTCGGCTGCCTTGTCGAGTTCGGCTTTGTCGAAAAGGAATTTTCCTAGCAAAGCCTTCCGCTCTTGTTCCGTTGTGTAGCTAGGACCGAAAATCTGCTCGACAGAGAAGGTGCGGAGCGGTTCAGTATGCTGGTATTCTTCGCCAATAAAGTGATGCGTTTCATTCCATCGCCCATGAATTATACGGTTCCTGACCGTCGCCTTCTTCCCGATTTTTTCGGTTGTGCGTTCTACGTCTTTCAGAAGATCGGGGTGTTTGCGAAGGTGAGACCGCGCAGCTGCTTCTATGACGCGCAACTGCGCTTGAATCCCGATGATTGACAGGAGGATCGAGCCAGACTTGTTAAGATCGGTGGGAGTGCTGACGGAATTGAACAGAAACATCATTTGCCATTCGACCTTCGACCAAGCGTCGACGGCAGCAGCAAATGCGATGTAGGTTTCGTCGCGCGTTGGGCGGAAAACTAGCTCTTTTGGGAATTCCGGCATATGGCTGAGACCGACAAAGACCTGGATGAAACGAGGCGCATCATGGAGCGCTTGGTGAAGACGCCGCCTGACCCCAACAAGGCCAGCGCAAAGCCCGGTAAGAAGCCGGTCAAAAAGGAAGAAAAGCCCGCTGATTGAGCGGGCTTTTTCCTAAGAAAGGAACGCCCCAATGGTAGAGTCGGTCATCCCTGACCTTGGTCGCCTTTTTTCGGAAATGCGGGAAGAAGATCGTCAATTAGAGCATAATCTGACCTGACGGAATCGCGAGGGATTCCCATCGGCGAGAATATCTGATTCATCATGTCTGCTGGAT
>NZ_VFUX01000026.1:0-103662 GCF_006441275.1 Mesorhizobium sp. B2-4-17
ACACCAATTTACAAAGCTCAATCAACGCGCAAAACAAAACCCCGCCGAAAATCGACGGGGTTCGTCAGCAGTCTGAGGCGGCTTCGGCCGCCTTTTTTCGTTTCACCAAGCTGTGAACGCCTCCATTCTCGGAAGCTGGATCCGGGTGTTGACGGCATATTATCTTGTGTACTAAATAATAGCGCACAAGATAAAGGGAGAAACATAATATGGTACTCTACACGGCACAGGCTCACGTCACCGGCGGTCGCGCCGGCCACGGCGAGACCAGCGACGGCCTCCTGAAAGTCGATCTGGCCATGCCCAAGGAACTCGGCGGGCCGGGCGGCGCTACCAATCCCGAGCAGCTCTTCGCCATCGGCTACGCCGCCTGCTTCGAAAGCGCCATCCGCTTCGTCGCGCGCAAACAGAAGCTGCCGCTTCAGGACGCCGCGATGACCGCCACCGTCAGCCTGCTCCCCAATGGCGAGGGCTTCAAGCTCGGCGTCGCGCTCGCGGCCGAAACGAAAGGCCTTGATCAGGCGGCGGCGGAAGCGCTTGTATCGGAGGCGCACAAGATCTGCCCCTATTCGAACGCCATCAGGGGAAATGTCGATGTGGCGCTTTCGGTAAAGGCGGCATGACGACAAAAGTCGAAACGAGAGCCAAGCATGTCCCGGCGGATGCCGCCGGGGCGATCCCGGTTCCGCGTCTCGACCAGCAGCTCTGCTTCGCGCTCTATTCGGCGAGCGGGTTGATGACCAAGGTTTATCGCCCGCTGCTCGAGCCGCTTGGCCTGACCTATCCGCAATATCTGGCGATGCTGGCGCTGTGGGAGCGCGCGCCGAGCACGATCGGCGAGCTTGGCGAAGCGCTTGGCCTGGACTCCGCAACGCTGACGCCCCTGCTCAAGCGGATGGAGGCGGGCGGCCTCGTCACCCGCCGGCGCGATGCCGCCGACGAGCGCCGGGTGCTAGTCGAGCCGACCGCCAAGGGCCAGGCCCTTCGCGCGCGCATGAAGGACGTGTTGTCGGCACTTGCCTGCGCCGTGCCGCTGGGGCCAGACGAGTTGAAAACCCTGCACGCAACGCTCACGCGTCTTGTCGCTAACTTGCGCAAGGCAACGGCTGATGACGGGTCGACGGATGCGGAAGTTTCGATCTCGGACATGGGAAAATTGTAGCCGCCAATGCAGCCGCCCACCGCACCCGCCCGCCGGGGCACGGATCGTTGCGGAAAGCTGGGGTTGAAGGCAGCCAAATCCGTTTTCGCCTGTCCTGATGCAGCGGACCGTCTTGCATGGCGCTTGCGGGAAGCTAAAGTCGGCGCCAGATTTCCTGCAGGCCCGGCCGACGTCCGGGCGCTTTAATTTCCGGGGGGTATGTCATGATCAAGTCGAAACTGCTGCTGGCCGGCCTGTTGGCCCTCGTTCTGGCGCCCGTCGCCGCTTTTGCCCAGGCACTGCCCGATCTTGGCGGCAAGAAGGTGGTGGTGGTGACCGAAAACGCCTATCCGCCGCTGCAGTTCATCGACGCCAAGACGGGAAAGCAGATCGGCTGGGAGTACGACGCGATGAACGAGATCGCCAAGCGGCTGAATTTCAAAGTCGAATACCAGAACACCTCCTGGGACGCGATGATCCAGGCGGTTTCCGACAACCAGTACAACATCGGCATGACCGGCATCACCATCAAGGACGACCGCAAGGAGAAGGTCGATTTCTCCGACCCCTATATGCGCTCAGAGCAGTTCATGCTGGTGCGCGGCGATGAAAGCCGCTTCACCGACGCCAAGACGTTCGGCGCCGTCAAGGACGGGCTGATCGGCGCGCAGGCGGGCACCACGCCCTTCTACACCGCCGTCTACAGCGTGCTCGACGGCAATGAGCAGAACCCGCGCATCAAACTGTTCGAGACCTTCGGCGCCACGGTGCAGGCATTGAAGTCGGGCGACGTCGATGTGGTGCTCACCGACGGCACGGCGGGCAAGGGTTATGTCGATGCCTCGGAGGGCAAGCTGAAGCTGATCGGCGGACCGCTCGGCACCGAGGATTTCGGTTTCATCTTCCCTAAGGGCTCCGACCTGGTTAAGCCGGTCAATGCCGCGATCGCGGCGTTGAAGGCCGACGGCACTTTCGATGCGCTGAACAAGAAGTGGTTCCTTGATTACAAGATGGGTCAGTGATTTCCTGCTGACTTTGCGCTTGAACGCCCCCCTCTCCCCTGCCGGGCATCTCCCCCTCAAGGGGGGATATTGGCAGCTTCGGCCTCGTCACTCATTTTATGACGCTGGGTATCGGCGAAAGCCAACGCGACATTCGATCTCCCCCCTTGAGGGGGAGATGGCCGACAGGCCAGAGGGGGGTGCCTTGGCGCGATCCTTTTGATGCAGCCCTCTTCCTCCAAACCCGAATTCCCCTGGTGGCTCGCCGTTGCCGCCGTCCTCGCACTGGCGGCGGCATTGTTCATCGCCACCAGCGATCTTTATGCCCAGGTCTTCGCTACCGTCGCCAAGGGCATCGGCATCACCGTCTTCGTCACCGTGGTCGCCTTTGCGCTGGCCTCGATCATCGGCCTCGGCATTGCGCTGATGGGCCTGTCGGGTTCGCCCTGGTTGCGGCAGATCGCCCGCTTCTATGTCGAGATCATCCGTGGCGTGCCGATCCTGGTGCTCCTGTTCTGGATCGCGTTCGCCGGCGCGCCGGCCTTTGTCGTGGCCTGGAACACGCTGATCGCGCCGCTGCAGAGCGCCGGCCTACTCGGCGAGCTTCTGGTGCGGGACGTCTCGCTGTTGTGGCGCGCCATCATGGCGCTGACCATCGGTTATTCGGCCTTCATCTCCGAGGTTTTCCGGGCCGGCATCCAGGCGGTCGAAAAGGGCCAGATCGAAGCGGCCAAGGCGCTTGGCCTGAGCCGCTCCCAGCGCTTCCGGCTGGTCGTATTTCCGCAGGCGATCCGCACCATCCTGCCGCCGCTGGGTAACGACTTCGTCGCCCTGGTCAAGGATTCCTCGCTGGTCTCGGTGCTCGGCGTCGCCGACATCACCCAGATGGGCAAGGTCTATGCCGCTGGCTCGTTCCGCTTCTTCGAGACCTATTCGATCGTCGCCTACATCTATCTCATCCTGACCGTCGGCCTGTCGCTGGCACTCAGGGCACTGGAGCGGCGCTTGCGCCGCCAGCACGAGGAATAGTTTTTGGGCAAAGACAGGGCTATCTTGCCTTATGCATGTCATTGGCCCAAAACCGCGACGCCCTTTTGGGCGACATGCATAAGCGGGAGAAGCAAGACCGATGATCGTCGACAAGGCCAATGCGGCGCTGGATTCCGTCTATGGAGCCGACACGCCGGAAACGCTGGCGCAAGCCTATGCCGCATGGGCCGCGACCTATGACAGCGAGACCGCTTCGCTTGGCTATCTCCTGCCGTTCCTCATCACCGCCTGGGTAGCGCGCCATGTGCCGGCGGGTGAAGGGCCGCTGCTCGACGCCGGCTGCGGCACGGGCCTGTCAGGGCCATCGCTGAAGGCGCTGGGTTACTGCGATATTGCCGGGCTCGACCTGTCGGACGACATGCTCAAGATCGCCGGCAGCCGCAATGCGTATGGCGAGCTGAAAAAGGCGATGCTGGGCGGACCGCTGCCATGGCCGGATGGCCATTTCCGGCCTTCTTCTCGACTGGCGTGTTCACCATCAGCCACGCGCCGGCGTCGGGCCTGCACGAACTGGTGCGCATAACGCGCAAAGGCGGCCACGCCATCTTCACCGTGCGCGACCAGGTTTTCGAAAGCGGCGGTTTCCAGGCCGTGTTCGACGACCTCACACAGGCAAGGAAATGGCGCCTGGTCGAGCAAAGCCCGTGGTTCCGCTGCTATGCCATCGCCGAGCCCGATGCGCTGGTGAAGACGTTTGTGTTCGAGGTTCTGTAGGGTCTCAAATTCGCGGAGTCGCGCTGCCCCTCATCGCCCTGCCGGGCACTTCTCCCCGTATAGTGACGGGGAGAAGGGGCTGGCCGCAGCCTCGACGCCTTTCTCTGGCGACGTAGACGATTGGCGAAGTCAGCGATGAGAGCTTCCCTCTCCCCGTCACTATACGGGGAGAGGATGCCGGCAGGCAGGTGAGGGGCAGCGCCAACGTCTGGATGGGTTGAGGGATAATTCAAAGCCTGAGCGGTTGCCTGAGTCATCGGATCAACCAATTGCCGAAAAGGTAAAACGTTGCTATCTACGCCGCCATGGAAGAGCTTTTTGGCAATCCGGCCTATAAGGGTTTCGTGCTGCAGGACAGGAAACGCCTGCCGTCGCGATTCTCCGCGCGCGTGTCCGGCGCCCTGACCAGCCGACTTCGCTGATCCCCGACGGTCGGCCGCAGGCTTGCGGCATCTGCTCCTTTCCTCATTCCAAATCGACGGATTTACGCACATGAGCGCACCGCGCACCCTCTACGACAAGATTTTCGACGACCATGTCGTCGACCGCCAGGACGACGGCACCTGCCTGCTCTACATCGACCGCCACCTCGTCCACGAAGTGACCAGCCCACAGGCCTTCGAAGGCCTGCGCCTGAGCGGCAGGAAAGTCCGGCATCCAGAAAAGACGCTGGCCGTGGTCGACCACAACGTCTCGACCTCGCCCGAGCGCAAGTTCGGCATCAAGAACGAGGAAAGCCGTATCCAGGTCGAGGCGCTGGCCAAGAACGCCAAGGATTTCGGTGTCGAGTATTATTCCGAGAACGACATCCGCCAGGGCATCGTCCACATCATCGGCCCGGAGCAGGGTTTTACCTTGCCCGGTATGACCATCGTCTGCGGTGACAGCCACACTTCGACGCACGGTGCCTTCGGCGCGCTGGCGCACGGTATCGGCACGTCGGAGGTCGAGCATGTGCTGGCGACGCAGACGCTGATCCAGCGCAAGGCCAAGAACATGCTGGTGCGCGTCGACGGCCAGTTGCCGGAAGGCGTGACCGCCAAGGACATCATCCTGGCCATCATCGGCGAGATCGGCACCGCCGGCGGCACCGGCTACGTCATCGAATATGCCGGCGAGGCGATCCGCTCGCTGTCGATGGAAGGCCGCATGACCATCTGCAACATGTCAATCGAGGGCGGTGCCCGCGCCGGCCTGATCGCGCCCGACGAGACGACCTTCGCCTATGTCAAGGACAAGCCGCGCGCGCCGAAGGGCGCGGCCTGGGACGCGGCGCTCGAATACTGGAAGACACTGCAGTCGGACGAAGGCGCGCATTTCGACAAGGTGATCGTGCTCGACGCGGCGAAACTGCCGCCGATCGTCTCCTGGGGCTCCTCGCCGGAAGACGTGGTGTCGGTCCAGGGCGTGGTGCCAAATCCGGAGGAGATCACCGACGAGAATAAGCGCACCTCGAAGATCCGCGCGCTCGATTATATGGGGCTGACGCCGGGAACCAGGATCACCGACATCGCGCTCGATCGCGTCTTCATCGGCTCCTGCACCAATGGCCGTATCGAGGATCTGCGCGCCGCTGCCAAGGTGGTCGAGGGCAGAAAAGTCAATCCACGTGTCAACGCCATGATCGTGCCGGGCTCCGGCCTGGTCAAGGAACAGGCGGAAGCCGAGGGTCTCGACAAGATCTTCCTCGCCGCCGGTTTCGACTGGCGCGAGCCGGGCTGCTCGATGTGCCTGGCCATGAACGACGACCGGCTGAAGCCACATGAACGCTGCGCCTCGACCTCGAACCGCAATTTCGAGGGCCGGCAGGGGTTCAAGGGCCGCACCCATCTGGTGTCGCCTGCCATGGCGGCGGCTGCGGCGATCGCCGGCCACTTTGTCGATATCCGCGACTGGAAATAATCCAGCCCGGGCGGAACCCGGGCCGCGCGGCCCGGGTCAAGCCTTCCCGTCGCGCCGGATGAGTTCGTGGAATTCCTCCCGGTGCCCAGGTTCGTCGGCCGCGACGACAAGCGCCAGTTGCTGCTCCTCAAAGATCTTGAACCACTCGTCCCATTCGACGAGCTCATAGCCACCGGCATTGACCGGCCGTTCCGGCTGGTCCTGATCCTGATAGGCGTGCTGGCCGAAGACCAGCCTCAACATCGGCTGCGTTCCCGCCTCGGGCGATATGTCGACGATTGCCGGAAAGCCGGCGCGCCCGGCAGTCCATGAACGGATTGCATCGTGGTCGGTCAATGTGATCGTGTCGGCCATGCTCTGCTCCTGATGGTGAATGCATGAACGCCGCCGACAGCGCTGGGTTCCCCCGCAACATATCGTGGCGACACTCCGAGTTTAACCGCTTGTTTGCGCTTGCCCTCTAAGCTCTTCCCCGACGTCAAGCAAGGGGAAGTCACCGTCCTTTGGACACCGGCCTGCTGATAGCGCTGCTCAATCCGACGATCGCGCTGGCCCTCGGCGCGGCCTTCCTCGTGCTATGGACCTATCAGCGCCACCGTCCTTATCTTGCTGTGCTGGCGTTCAGCTACTGTGTTTCGGCACCCGGCTTTCTGTTGCAGTATTTCACCTTGCCCATTGGCATGGTGCTGACCAAGCTGGTGTCCAACATCTGCTTCATCATCGCCGGCTGTTGCCTGTCCGGCGCCATCGTCGCCCGCTACGGCCGCAAGGTGCCCTATCCGGGGCTCGGCGTGCTGGCAGGGGGCGGCCTGGCATCGTTCTGCTGGTTCCTGTTCGTTGAGCCGGATCTCACCTGGCGTATCCTGGCGATGAATTTCGCCTTCGGCGGCATCAGCCTTCTGGTCGGCGCCGAATTGCGGCCGGTTCGCAACAACGGCCCGACAGAGAAAATCCTGTTCGTGCTGTCGCTGCTGTCGAGCCTCAATTTCTTCGTGCGCACCCTTGCCGTCGTCATCGCGCACGGGCCGTTCACCACCTATGACGGATTCTATGGCTCGTCCTATTGGACGACGGCGCTGCTGTCGCATGCGCTGTTGTCGTTGCTGATCGCGCTTTGCCTGTTCACCGCCGCGGCGCTCGACGTGATGAAGGCGCTGAAGGCCGAGACGCACACCGACCCCCTGTCGGGCCTGCTCAACCGGCGCGGCTTCGAGGAGCGCGCGGAGTTCCTGTTGCAGCGTTGCGCGGCGGCGAAGTTTCCGGTGGCGCTGGTGCTGGCCGACCTCGATCATTTCAAGGCGCTCAACGACGCGCACGGGCATGCCGCCGGCGACCGGGTGATTGCCGATTTCGCCGCCAAGCTCCGGTCCGCCACCGGCGAGCGCGGAGCCGCCGGCCGCGTCGGCGGCGAAGAGTTCGCGGTGCTCCTGCCGTTGAGCGACCTTGCCGCGGCGCGAATGTTCGCCGAAGCGGTGCGCACGCTCTATTCGGCAGGAGGCGTCGACGGGCTTCCAACCGGCACCAAGGTCACCGCAAGTTTCGGCGTGGCGGCCCGCACTGGTGACGAGGCCCTGGGGCCGTTGATGCGCCGCGCCGACGAGGCGCTCTACAAGGCCAAGAAGAATGGCCGCGACAGCGTGCGCCTCTCCTACCAACGACCGGAAACGGCGTTCGTGCCGGAGCTCTCCAAGACCGGCTGACGCCGCAACCTCCAACCTCGCGTTAACGTCTTTTTCGCCCGTCGATGTTAGCTGAGGCCGGGGGTTCGAAAAAGAAATGAGCGGCGCCAATTTCATCCTGCTGATCAATTTGTCGGTTGCCGGCCTGCTGGCGGCCGCCTTCATGACGATCGCCTTTCAAGATGCCGGCCGCGCCCCCGCGCGGTGGTTTGCCTACGGCTATCTCCTGGGCATGGCCTATTTCGCCATCGAATTCAGCATCCCCGCCTTCACCGATGCGCGGCTTCCGGTGGCCGTCGCCTTTGCCGTGTTCCTTGGCGCCACTATAAGTTTCAACGGCGGGCTGGCCCACAAATATGGCGTGGCGCCGCCGTGGCGGCCAATGCTGTTCTTCCTGTTCGCCACCACCATCGCGGTCTACTGCTTGCAGGACCTACCGCGCCAGTCGCTGGCCCGCATGATGGCTTACCAGCTTCCCTATGCCGCCATGCAGTTCGTCGGCCTCGGTATAGTCTGGTCTTCAAGGCAGAGGTTCGGCCGGCTCGACCGCATCCTGATGGCCGTGCTGGCGCTCAGCGGCATGCAGTTTGCCTCCAAGCCGTTCATCGCGCATGCGCTCGGCGGCTGGGGTGCTGATCCGCAGGCCTATCTGCAAAGCAACTACGCCCTGGTGTCGCAATCGCTCGGCACCATCTTCGGCCTTGCGCTGGCGCTGCTGATGCTGGCTATCCTGGTTCGCGACGTGCTGGCTGAGGTGACTTCAAAATCGGAGACCGATACGCTCTCGGGATTGCTCAACCGCGGCGCCTTCACGCGTCGGGCCGAACTTGCGGTGCTTGGCGCCACGCGGCAAGGCATGCCGGTGGCCGTGGTCATCGCCGATCTCGATGATTTCAAGAGCATCAACGACGGTTTCGGCCACGCCTCCGGCGACCGGGTTATCGAGACCTTTGCCGGCTTGTTGCGCGAGGCCGCCGCCGGCCACCATGTCGCGGGCCGCATCGGCGGGGAGGAATTCGCCATCATGCTCCGCGGGGCCAACATCGCCGCCGCCCGGCTGTTCGCCGAAGGCACGCGCAGCGCGTTCGGCGCGCTGCCCATCGACGGCCTGCCGGCGGATAGTCGCTGCACCGCGAGTTTCGGGGTCGCCGAACTCCATCCGAACGAGAACGTCGCCGATCTCATGCGGCGTGCGGATGCGGCGCTCTATAAGGCGAAGCATGCCGGGCGGGACTGCGTGCGCGTCTCCGCCGGGCCAGTCGGCGTCCCTTCGTCAGCCGGCACCGAAGCAAGCCACTTCTAACTCTTTGTGGCCTGACGCAATCCCAGACGGAAAAGCGTCTCTTGGAATTACTATCGGCAGCGGCTGAGCTGCGGCATCTCGCCGTCGGAAAGCCCGTACATGTAGCTGCGGCCCTTCACGAACACCGGCGGCCGGTAGCAATCGCCGTAGCCCGTAATCTCGTCGGCTTCGTTCTGATAGATCACCTTCGGCTGGCCGGCGCTGGTGTAGGCCGACAGTTTCTTGGCCAGCTTGCCCTCGCCGACGATGATGCGCTTATAGCCGGCGGCGCTGTCGATGACGAGATTGCCGAAGGAATCGGCATAAACACGGTCCTGATGCTGTCCGGCGCATGCCGGCGCAGCGAAGCCGCCGGCCATGGCCGCAATCGCGGCGAGGCAAGCCAGCACTGAATTCGAACGCATTTTGTCCTCCGTTCACCGGCGCGACCTTCGGCCTCGGCCCGGACTTCGTCCGAGAAATTAACTCTTTCTTAATCTTTGTTAAGGGGCGGATGGCCTTCGGCGGCAGATCTTGACGAATATGGTTAATTTTCACGGGATGGGACGCAGGCATCAATCCGCTTGCCTGCTCCGACCTGCTGGCTCCAGATGAAGCTGATCTTGCAGCGCCGCGTGGCTAGAGCATTTCACCGTTTCACGGAGACGGCGAAATGCCATATCTCTTTGTTTTGACGCCATTCCGGGCGGAAAACCGCTCACACTTTTCCTGGAATTGCTCTAGCGTGCGGCGCACGAAAGGGGCAGCGCATGACCTTTGGCCACACAGTTCGGGTGATCATTATCCCGCTGCTTCTCGCTGCCGCAGGTTGTGTGCCGCAAGATGGTGCGCCGCAGGCGGCATCGCACGCGGTCTCGCCCGCTCTGGCTCAGCAGTCCACCGCGCCCACGGTGCCCTCGCCGCCGGCAACCGCGGCACCCGCAACCAAGATCACCACTGACCTTACCGTGCCGCGATCGGCACCGGCACGGCCACCTATAAATGCGGCAACGGTGATATGATCACGATCCAGAGTCTCGGCACGTCGGTTCGCGCGGTAGGGCCGGATGGCATGACCGAGGAGTTTGCGGCCTCACCCGCCAACCAGACCAGCCGCTACCAGGCGGCGACGCATGACGCAATCGTGATCGACGGACGCGAGGCGCTGGTCATGAAGAAGGGGTCGACACCGCAAACCTGCAAGCGATAAGCCCTCCCGAATCGCGACATGCTGCAGTGCAACGACGCTGCGCCGGCTTCGAAATAGCGCGTTAATCGATTGAAGCCTGATCGGCCCATTTAATCAGACTAAATTACGTTTTCGAAACGGTTTTCTGGCTTTGACGCGGTGCAAAAAGAGCATTAGAAACCGGCTGTCCGAAGTCGCAACCGGAAGCGGCATTGCCGCATTTCCACCTGAGGCTCCAGAGACGTCGAACTGGGGGAGCCATGAGCAGATCACCAGCCACCCGCGCGAATATCAGACGTGAACGGCCGCTTTCGCCGCACCTGAGCGTGTACCGGCCGCCGATCACCATGACGATGTCGATCATCCATCGCATCACCGGTAGCGCGCTCTATTTCGGCACCCTGCTGGTCGCTGCCTGGCTGATGGCGGCGGCAACCTCGCAGGGCGCATTCGACTGGATCAATTGGGCGTTCGGCACGTGGCTCGGCCGGCTCATCCTTTTCGGCTACACCTGGGCATTGATGCATCACATGCTGGGCGGTGTGCGCCACCTGGTCTGGGACACCGGCGCCGGTCTTGAAAAGCATACGGCTTCCAGGATCGCCTGGGCGACGCTCGCCGGCTCGATCCTGCTCACGCTGCTGATCTGGATCGTCGGCTACACGGTGCGGGGAGCCTGATCATGAGCGGCAACAACATCGACATGCGCACGCCGCTGGCGAAGGTCCGCGGCTTGGGTTCCGCCCACGAAGGTACCGGACATTTCTGGCGCCAGCGGCTGACCGCCATCGCCAATATCCCGCTGATCCTGTTCTTCGTCGGCTTCCTGATCGCGCTCAACGGCGCCGGTTACGCCGAGGTGCGCGCGGCACTCGCCAATCCATTCGTGGCGCTGCTGCTGGCCCTGGTGCTGATCTCTCCACTTTACCATATGCGGATCGGCATGCAGGTGATCATCGAGGATTATGTCCATGGCGAAGGCATGAAGCTGGCGCTGATCGCGCTCAACACGTTTTTCACCGTAGCGGTCGGCGTCGCCTCGCTCTTCGCCCTGCTCAAACTGGCATTCGGAGGCTGAGTTGGCCAAGGACGCGAAATCAGCCAACACGGCAGGCTATAGCTTTGTCGACCACAAATTCGACGTGGTGGTCGTCGGCGCCGGCGGGGCGGGCCTGCGCGCCACGCTCGGCATGGCCGAGCAAGGCCTGCGTACCGCCTGCATCACCAAGGTGTTCCCGACCCGCTCGCACACGGTGGCCGCGCAAGGCGGCATTGCCGCCTCGCTCTCCAATATGGGGCCCGATTCCTGGCAGTGGCACATGTACGATACCGTCAAGGGCTCGGACTGGCTGGGCGATGTCGACGCCATGGAATATCTGGTGCGCGAAGCACCGGCCGCGGTCTACGAACTCGAGCATTACGGCGTGCCGTTCTCGCGCACCGAAGAGGGCAAGATCTACCAGCGGCCGTTCGGCGGCCACATGATGAATTACGGCGAAGGACCGCCGGTGCAGCGCACTTGCGCCGCCGCCGACCGCACCGGCCACGCCATCCTGCATACGCTCTACGGCCAGTCGCTGAAGCACAACGCGCAGTTCTTCATCGAGTATTTCGCCCTCGACCTGATCATGGAGCCGGACGGCACCTGCACCGGCGTCGTCGCCTGGAACCTCGATGACGGCACCATCCACCGCTTCTCGGCCAAGATGGTGGTGCTGGCGACGGGCGGCTATGGCCGCGCCTATTTCTCGGCAACCTCCGCGCACACCTGCACCGGCGACGGCGGCGGCATGGCGGCGCGCGCCGGCTTCCCCTTGCAAGACATGGAATTCGTGCAGTTCCACCCGACCGGCATCTATGGCGCCGGCTGCCTGATCACCGAAGGCGCGCGCGGCGAGGGCGGCTATCTCGTCAATTCCGAGGGCGAGCGCTTCATGGAGCGCTACGCGCCGTCGGCCAAGGACCTGGCCTCGCGCGACGTTGTCTCGCGCTGCATGACGCTGGAGATCCGCGAGGGCCGGGGCGTCGGCAAGAAGAAGGACCACATCTTCCTGCATCTCGACCATCTCGATCCGGCGGTGCTGCATGAGCGGCTGCCCGGCATTTCGGAATCGGCCAAGATCTTTGCCGGCGTCGACCTGACCAAGGAGCCGATCCCGGTGCTGCCGACGGTGCACTACAATATGGGCGGCGTGCCGACCAATTACTGGGGCGAGGTGCTGAACCCGACCGCCTTCAACCCCGACCAGGTGTCGCCCGGTCTGATGGCGGTCGGCGAGGCCGGCTGCGCCTCCGTGCACGGTGCCAACCGACTGGGCTCGAACTCGCTGATCGATCTGGTGGTGTTCGGCCGTGCGGCGGCGATCCGCGCCGGCCAGGTCATCGACCGCAAGTCGGCCATCCCTTCGCCCAATGAAGCCTCGGTCGAAAAGATCATGGAACGCTTCGACAAACTGCGCCACGCCAACGGCTCGACGCCGACGGCGGTGCTGCGCGAGAAGATGCAGAAGGCGATGCAGGAAGACGCAGCCGTGTTCCGCACGCAGGAATCGCTCGAAAATGGTTGCAAGCGCATTTCGGAAATCTGGGGCGAGCTCAAGGACATCAAGGTGTTCGACCGCTCGATGATCTGGAACTCCGACCTGGTCGAGACGCTGGAACTGGAGAACCTGATGGCCAACGCCATCACCACGGTCTACAGCGCCGAGGCGCGCAAGGAGAGCCGTGGCGCCCATGCGCGTGAGGACTTTTCCGCGCGCGACGATGCCAACTGGCGCAAGCACACGCTGGCGCACCTAAGCGAAGACGGCACGGTGACGCTCAGCTACCGCCCGGTGCATACCGAGCCGCTGCTGGCCGAAAAGGACGGCGGCATCAGCCTCGCCAAGATCGCGCCGAAGGCCAGGGTGTATTGATGATGGCGTTGGCGGCGACGGGATATTCCGGCACGCCTCTTCCGGCCAAGCTCGGCCTGAAGGACGGCATGATCGCTGCCTTCATCGCGCTGCCGCCCGAACTCGACGAACTCGCCGAGGCGGCGAATTTCGCTTCGGTCGACCGGCTGGCCGACTGGTCCGGTATCTCGGGCATTCACCAGAGATACGATGCCGTCCATGCCTTCACCAAGCAACGCGCCGAGATCGAGGATCGCCTCGGCGCACTCGAAACGGCGATCAAGCGCGACGGCATGGTCTGGGTCTCCTGGCCGAAGAAGGCGTCGAAAGTGCCGACCGACGTCACCGAGGCCGTGGTCCGCGCCGAGGCGCTGAAACTCGACCTTGTCGACGTCAAGGTCGCCGCCGTGAACGAAATCTGGTCCGGGCTGAAGCTCGTCATCCGAAAGGACCTGAGGTAAATGGTCGAACTGACGCTCCCCAAGAATTCGAAGATCCAGCAGGGCAAGACCTGGCCGAAGCCGGAAGGCGCCACCAATCTCAGGGAATACCGCATCTACCGCTGGTCGCCGGACGATGACGAGAATCCGCGCATCGACACCTATTTCGTCGACATGGACGATTGCGGGCCGATGGTGCTCGACGCGCTGCTCTGGATCAAGAACAAGATCGATCCGACGCTGACCTTGCGCCGCTCCTGCCGCGAAGGCATTTGCGGCTCCTGCGCCATGAATATCGACGGCTCCAACACGCTGGCGTGCACCAAGGGCACCGAGGACATTTCCGGCGCCGTGAAAATCTATCCGCTGCCGCATATGCAGGTGGTGAAGGATTTGGTGCCTGACCTCACCAATTTCTACGCCCAGCATGCCTCGATCGAACCGTGGCTGAAGACGGTGTCGCCGACGCCGGCCAAGGAATGGCTGCAGAGCCATGAGGACCGCGAGAAGCTCGACGGGTTCTACGAATGTATCCTGTGCGCCTGCTGCTCGACCTCCTGCCCGAGTTACTGGTGGAACGGCGACCGCTATCTGGGCCCCGCGACCTTGCTGCAGGCCTATCGCTGGCTGATCGACAGCCGCGACGAGGCCAAGGGCGAGCGGCTCGACAATCTGGAGGATCCGTTCCGGCTCTATCGCTGCCACACCATCATGAACTGCGCGCAGACCTGCCCGAAAGGCCTAAACCCGGCCAAGGCGATTGCCGAAATCAAGAAGATGATGGTGGAGAGACGGGTTTAGGCTCGCGGATTTGTTAGCGGGAATTTCGAAGGCAGCGTTCCTTCGCGCCCCCTCTGTCCTGCCGGACATCTCCCCCGCAAGGGGGAGATTGCCGTCATTGCGGCTTTCGCTAATCTTCGACGGCCGCAAAATGATCGAGCGGCGCAAAAGCTGCCGATCTCCCCCCTTGTGGGGGAGATGTCCGGCAGGACAGAGGGGGGCGCTGTCCCTCCGACCTTAGCAAGGATAGCAACCCAATGACCGATCTCCCCATCCTCTCAGCCAGCGAAGCCCGCGTGCTCGGCTGCCTGATCGAGAAGAAGGAACTGACGCCGGATGTCTATCCGCTGACGTTGAACGCGGCATTGGCCGCCGCCAACCAGAAGACGGCACGCGAGCCGGTGATGGCATTGGAGCAGACCGAGGTACACCGGGCGCTGAAGCTGCTTGAGCAAAAGGGGTTGGTGCGGCAGATGTTCGGCTCGCGCGTCGAGCGCTACGAGCATCAGATGGCGCAGCGCTTCTCGCTGACCACGCCGCAGACCGCGTTGCTCGGCCTGCTCTTGCTGCGCGGACCCCAGACTGCGCATGAGCTCCTGGCGCGAGCCGAGCGCATGGCGCGGTTTTCGTCGATCGAGGATTTGCGCGCTGAGCTCGACATGCTGATCAGCCGCAGGCCGCCGCTGGTCCAGGAAATCCCGCGCGGGCCGGGACAGCGCGAAGATCGCTACGTGCATCTCATGAGCGGGCCGTCGAGATGCAGGCCGCCGCCACGCCCTGGCAACCGCCGGTGCAAGATACCGATCTCGAACCCCGCGTGCGGGCGCTTGAGGAAGAGGTCGCGACGCTGCGGGCCAAGATAGAGGCGCTGGGCGGCTAGTTCACTGGAGGTTGGCGCGAGGCGCCTGTCCTGCCGGGCATCTCCCCACGAGGGGGGAGATCAGATGTACGCCGGCTTTCGCCAATCGCCGACGTTGAAAGAGAAGCGCCAGCGACCGAGCCGCTAATCTCCCCCCTCGTGGGGGAGATGCCCGGCAGGGCAGAGGGGGGTGCGAAGGAACGCGATCTCGGCAAATAGAACGCAAATCACTCCAGCCTGGCGTCGAGCGACACTTCTATGGCGCCGAGCGCCTTGGAGACCGGGCATTCGGCCTTGGCCTTCTCGGCCAATTCCTTGAACTTCGCCGCATCGATGCCCGGCACCTTGCCGACCAGTGTGATGGCGCTGCCGGTGATGCCGGTGCCTGGAACCAGCGTCACCACGGCCTTGGCATCGAGTTCGTCGGCGGGCGTGCCGTTCTCCGCCAGGAAATGCGAAAGCTGCATGGCGTAGCAACCGGCGTGGGCGGCCGCGATCAGCTCTTCCGGATTGGTGCCGGATTTGCCGCTTTCATCCTCGAAGCGCGCCTTGAACGAATAGGGCGTGCCCTTGAGCGTCCCGCTCTGGCTGTCGAGCGTGCCCTTTCCCTCTTTCAGATTGCCTTTCCAGACGGCGGTTGCGGTGCGGTCCATGGTGGTCTCCTTGGCCTCGTTTGCGCCGGCCCGGCGCCAGCGTTCCTTCCAACTATAGCGCGGACGCATGGGAAGGCCATCGCGCCATCGCGGCGGAAACCGCCGCATCGGCGCCCGTGGCAAAATTTTTTCTGAAAAATGCGCGTGCGAAAATGTCGGCTTCCATCCGGTCCCGCCGTCCTGCGGGCGGCCACGGAGCTTGTGGCCGGATGGAGGTTCACATGGACAATCTGGTTTTCGCGCTTTGGCACGAACGGCGCCGCAGGCCCTGGCGACAAGACGGCTTCTGGCTGGACCCGCCGGCGTCCGGTTTCGGCCGGCTGCTTGCGGCCGTCGCCATCATCGCGGCCGCAGCCTGCCTTCTCGACCAAGCAGCGGCGGTCGAGGGCAAGGCTGACACGCCCGCCACCGCGTCCTATGATTCGTCGCAGCACGGGAGCCGGAAATGAAATATGTCTGTCTGGTCTATGGTGAGGAAAAGGACCTCCATGCGCTAACCCCGGAGCGTGGGGCCAAGCTCAACGCCGATTCGCTCGCCTATGACAGGTCCCTGGACCAAGAGGGCAAGCTGATCGTCGCGCAGGCGCTGCAATCGGTGCAGACATCGAAGGCGGTCCGGCGGCGCAAAGGCAAGAGGCTGGTCACTGACGGACCATTCGCTGAAACCAAGGAACAATTGCTCGGCTTCGTCATGGTCGAGGCCGACAATCTCGATGAAGCGCTGGACATCGCCGCCGGGATTCCGTTGGCGGAGATCGGTACGATCGAGGTGCGGGCGATCTACGACATACCGGGATCATAGGAGATGCCGGATGCTGGCGACAGCATCCCCTCTGTCCTGCCGTCCGGAAGTTGGGAAGGAACTCGGCGAAGCAGCCTTGAGCCCTGACGGCACTGCCAGCGCGGACACGAAATTTCTTCACCTGACGCAACTTTTGCGTGTTGAAGCAAGTCTCGAGTTCTCCTATCGTCGCCGGGATTTTGGGGGATTTCGGCATGCCTTTCCTGATTGCTATCCTTGGCGTGCTGGGAGCGGCGGCATTGTGGTATTACCGGATGAAGGCCATGAACGACGCCGCGCGCGAGGTTGCCGATGTCGTCGGGCGCGTGCAAGGCAACATCCGGCGCAAGAAGCTGCGCAAGCAGGCGGCGCTGTCGCCGCTGACGGCGATCGACGATCCAGTAGTGGCCGCCGCGACGCTGATCACATCGATCGTCTCGGAGAACGGGCCTGTCCTGCCGCAGCGCGAGGCCGTCATTCGCGAGGTGATCGCGCAGATCGCCGGGAGTCCCAAGAAGACCGACGAAGCCATTGTCTACGCCAAATGGGCGGCGTCACAGATCGACGACACCACACTCGTCATCGACAAGCTGGCGCCGTTCCTGCGGGAGCGTCTCGACCCGAACGAACGGGAAGACTTGCTCAGGATGCTGAACCGCGTCGCCCAGGGCGGCGGGCAAAGCGTCAAGGTCGCCGACCAGCGGATGTTGAGGTTGCGGCAGAAGCTTGGGTTCGAGGTGAACTGAGGGCCCGCCTTCTCGTCATTCTATGGCGGAGCAAGGAGCGAAGCGATGCGGCGCAGACCATAGAATCCATTCCGTTACCTATAAGCGGTGCAGCGGTGCAGAATTGTGCTCGGCTGCATTCTTCGACCAGGGTCACGGAATGGATCCTTGGGTCTGCACGTCCGCTTCGCTCCCGCTCCGCCCGTGGATGACGACGTCGTGTAGGCCTCGGCCAATTGCCAGGCGATCAGATCGGCTCGCCTCGCAACAGCCTAGGCGTATTGGCGGACAGCCCCGATGCCTGGCGGATGAAGAAATCCTTCAGGCGCGGCATGCGCTCGACCAGGCCGAGGCCGATGTCGCGGGCGGTGCGCAGCGGGCTGATGTCGTTGGAAAACAGCCGGTTCAGCACATCTGTCGTGACGCCCATCTGCACCGTATCGAAACGGCGCCACTGCTGGTAGCGCTCCAGCACGTCGAGCGCGCCGATGTCCTGGCCGAGCCGGTCCGCCTCGACGATCACCTCGGCAAGTGCCGCCACATCCTTGAAGCCGAGGTTCAGGCCCTGGCCGGCGATCGGGTGGATACCATGGGCGGCGTCGCCGGCGAGCGCGATGCGGGGCGCCACGAAGGCGCGCGCAAGCGTGAGGCCGAGCGGCCAGGCGCGCGGCTTGTCGGCAACGCGGATTTCTCCGAGCTTCAGGCCGAAGCGCCGCTCGAGCTCTTGCTCGAAGACGAGATCGTCGCCGGACACCAGCGCCGCGGCATCGGGCGTGCGCTCGACCCAGACGATCGACGAACGGTTGGTGCCGTCCTCGTCCGGCTTGAGCGGCAGCGTGGCAAAGGGGCCGGCGGGCAGGAAATGCTCTTCGGCGCGGCCATGGTGCGGCCGTTCATGCGCCACGGTGCAGACGATGCCGGACTGGCCGTATTCCCACTTTACCGTCTTGATGCCGGCCATGTCGCGCAGCTTCGAATTGACCCCGTCGGCGGCAACAAGCAGCCGCGCCGCCAGCGTGGCGCCGTCGGCGAGATGCACTGATATGCCGGCGCCGTTGGTTTCGAAGCCTTGCACCGCGACGCCTTCGATGATGTCGATGCCGAGCTTTTCGGCCCTGCGGCGCAAGGCGCCGTTCAAAACCTTGTTGGCCACCATATGCGCGAAGGGCTCGCCCGGCGCGACCTCGCCGCCGAAGGTCAGGAACACCGGGCGCACCGGATCGGAACTGCGCGAATCGGTGATGATCATCTCGGTGATCGCCTGCGCCTGGGGTGCGATCTCGGCCCACACGCCAAGCTGGTCGAGCATGCGGCAGGCAGCCGCGGCAATGGCCGAGGCGCGGCCATCCCTTTGCCAGGCGCCGGCGGGTGCGGCATCGACCAGCGCCACGGCAAGGCCCGGCCGCGCCTGTTTCAGCGAGACAGCGCTGGCCAGCCCGACATAGCCGGCACCAGCGACGAGAACATCGAGCCCGGATCTCGTCTTGGCGTCGGCGTTGCGTTCCATTGTCTTGGCTCCTTGCGCGCCGGCCCGGACCTGCGCCCTTGACGGCTCGTTCTTCCTGTTGGAAACCGCCATAGCAATTTTGAGGCGAGGTCACAAAACATGACGGCGGCCATGGACGAGCTTCTGGGCATTCTCGACCTCGAGAGGCTGGAACACAATCTGTATCGTGGTCGCAGCCCCCAGGTGGAGTGGCAGCGCGTCTTCGGCGGTCAGACGATCGCCCAGGCCCTGGTGGCGGCGCAGCGGACCGTGGAGCCCGATCGCTTCGTGCATTCACTGCACGGCTATTTCATGCGGCCGGGAGACATCAGGGTGCCGATCATCTACGAGGTCGACCGCATTCGCGACGGCGGCTCCTTCACCACGCGCCGCGTGCTGGCGATCCAGCACGGACAGGCGATCTTTTCTCTGGAAGCTTCGTTCCAGGTCGACGAGAAGGGACTGGAGCATCAATTCGCGCTGCCCGATGACGTGCCGCCCCCGGAAGGACTGAAGACGCAGCGCCAGCTGCTCGAAACGGCCGACCGGGTGCCGGAAGCCGTTCGACGGTTCTGGGCGCGTGAGCGGCCGCTGGAGCTGCGGCCGGTCAACCTCGAACACTATGAGAGCCGCGACAAGCTGCCGCCTCGGCAGAATGTCTGGATCCGTCTCGCGGGACCGGTTCCCGACGACCGCGCGCTGCAATCGGTGCTGCTCGCCTATCTCTCGGACATGACGCTGCTCGATACCTCGACCTTCGCGCATGGGCGCGGCCTGTTCGATCCCGACATCCAGGCGGCGAGCCTCGACCATTCGATGTGGTTCCACCGGCCGCATTCGCTCGACGGCTGGCTGCTCTATGCGCAGGACAGCCCGTCGAGCTCGGGATCGCGCGGCTTCAGCCGCGGCATGCTCTATGCACGCGACGGCACGCTGATCGCCTCGATGGCCCAGGAAGGTTTGATCCGGCTCAAGCGTTGATCGGAAGCCGGCGAAATAGGCATTTCCAAAAAATTGCATAAATTTTAAGCATGCGGCATGCCGCAGGCTCCGGCACCTGCTGGCTGCGGCCCATCCATTTCCTTTGTTTACAATAGGTTAACATGCTGCTTCGGCACTTGGCACGGAGCTTGATTCCTTGGGGGCACTCTCCGGCTCCTCGGGATCGGTGCAGTCGTGCAAACGCGGGGCACCGCAACAGCAAAGGGTGAAACCTTATGAAAATCGTGATGGCAATCATCAAGCCGTTCAAGCTCGACGAGGTGCGCGAAGCGCTTACCGCCGTCGGCATCCAGGGCCTGACCGTCACCGAAGTGAAAGGCTACGGGCGTCAGAAGGGGCATACGGAAATCTATCGCGGGGCGGAATACGCGGTCAGCTTCCTGCCGAAGATCAAGATCGAGGTCGCGGTCAGCGCCGACATGGCCGACAAGGCCGTCGAGGCCATCACCGCAGCCGCCAAGACCGGCCAGATCGGCGACGGCAAGATCTTCGTTTTCGGCATCGACCAGGCGGTGCGCATCCGCACCGGCGAAACAGACAGCGACGCACTCTAAGCGCCGGACACGTATTCCAATGGAGAGTTCAATGAATATTTCTTCCACCTTGAAGACGACGGGACGGGCGGCCCTTTTGGGTACGCTCACTCTCGCAGCCTTGGGCACGGTCGCCGCCTTCGCCCAGGAGGCCGCTCCCGCCGCCGCGGCGGCCGCGCCGGCCGCCGCTCCGACCCCGGTGCTCGACACCGGCAACACCGCCTGGATGCTGACCTCGACGGCGCTGGTGCTGATGATGACGATTCCGGGCCTGGCGCTGTTCTACGGCGGCATGGTGCGCAAGAAGAACGTGCTCGCCACGATCATGCAAAGCTTCGCCATCACCTGCCTGGTGACGGTGCTTTGGTTCATGTTCGGCTACTCGCTGGCCTTCTCCGACGGTGGCGGCATGAATGCCTATCTCGGCGGCTTCTCGAAGTTCTTCCATCACGGCATTACCACCGCGACGCTGTGGGCGCCGGGTGTGGCCAACATTCCCGAATTCGTCTTCTCGATGTTCCAGATGACGTTCGCCATTATCACGCCGGCGCTGATCGCCGGGGCCTTCGCCGAGCGCATGAAGTTCTCGGCGCTGCTGATCTTCATGGCGCTGTGGCTGGTGTTCGTCTACGCGCCGATCGCGCATTGGGTGTGGGGCGGCGGCTTCCTTGGCACGGCGGGCGTGCTCGACTTTGCCGGCGGCACGGTCGTCCACATCAACGCCGGTGTCGCGGGCCTGGTCTGCGCACTGGTGCTGGGCAAGCGCCAGGGCTACGGCACCACCAACATGGCGCCGCACAATCTGGTCTATTCGGTGATCGGCGCTTCACTGCTGTGGGTCGGCTGGTTCGGCTTCAACGCCGGCTCGGAACTGGCGGCGGACGGGCTTGCCGGTGCGGCCATGATGAACACGCAGGTCGCGACCGCGGCGGCGGCGCTTGCCTGGATGTTCGCCGAATGGATCGTCGCCAAGAAGCCATCGGTGCTCGGCATCGTCTCGGGCGCCGTCGCCGGCCTGGTCGCGGTGACGCCCGCCTCCGGCTTCGTCAACCCGACGGGCGCCTTCATCGTCGGCATCGTCGCAGGCGTCGTCTGCTACATCTCGGCGGTCAAGGTGAAGCATATTTTCGGCTATGACGACTCGCTCGACGCCTTCGGCGTGCATGGCGTCGGCGGTATCGTGGGTGCGCTGCTCACCGGCGCGCTCGCCGATCCGGCCATCAACGCGCTCGGCAAGGGCGCATCGGTCGCCACCCAACTCTATGGCATCGTCTTCACCATTCTGTGGACGGCGATCGTCACCTTCGTGATCCTCTACATCGTCAAGGCGCTCGTCGGCCTGCGTCCGTCCGGCCAGGAGGAAGTCGAAGGCCTCGACGTCACCCAGCATGGCGAAGTGGTGCCGTAAGGCCCGCCTCGCCAATGGACCGGCGGATCCTCCTCCCGCCGGCCATATCTCAGCGCATTTCCGGGCGATGAAGCGCTGCATGCTTTTCCCGGAATTGCCTGAAAAAGAATCCCGTCGTGACGCTCCGCAAGGAGCTCACGCCTTGAGGCCCGGATCGCATCCGGGCCTCTTTTTTTGAGAAATTCGTCCCGGCCGCGCCTGGATTCGCGCAATCACGTTGGCGTGAAAAGGATTTTTGAAAGAAACATCCACTGCCTTGGCCCGAACTGTGGAGGCGATCGTCGTCCTGGCGTTTCGTCTGTACAACACAGGGAAGGAATTTTTCATGAACCTCAAGAATATCTGCCTCGGGGCACTGGCACTTTCCATGATCAGCGGCATGGCTTTGGCTGGCGGCGCTCTCGACAGTCCAGTCGACATGTCGCCTTTCTTTACCGATTCCAGCATGAAAACCATGAAGCCCACGGAAGAATTCAAGGCGGCCTTCATGGCCATGCCGAAGGAAAAGCAAGACGCCATGATGAAGGAGTGCAACGACGCCGCGATGAGCAAGCCGCATGCCGAGTTCTGCGCCAATGTGCGCGCCCTTGGCGGCGCCAGCAAGTAAGCGCCGCCTGATCCACCCGAACGGATGGCGGGCCAGGGCGCCCGCCACTTTCTGCGGGTGCCAGGCCCAGAAGTTCTCTGTAGCAGAGGGGTAACCATCGGCGGCCTTATAGTTAATGCGCCCTTAACCTTCCCACGCATAGTCTGGCCCTCGAATCTGCCGGAGTGCGTCATGCGCCCGGGCCAGGCAATCACTGACGGGGAAGAGCATGCGTTCAGGGGCTTCAGCACCGCTCGCGCTGACCGATACGGGGCACGGCATCCAGGCTTTCGCGCGGCGCCAGGTCGGCCGGCTGGTCGGCGCCGGCCTGTTCCTGGCTGTGGCCTTCGGGGTCGCCAGCCTCGCCACCTGGAACGTTGCCGATCCAAGCTTCTCGCACGCCACGAACAACACCGTCACCAACGCCATGGGCTATGCCGGCGCGGTGTTCTCCGACCTTGCCATGCAGTTCTTCGGCCTCGCCGCGGTTGCCGCGCTGGTTCCGGCGGTGATCTGGGGATACCTCCTGTTTTCGGCGCGCGGCGTCGACAGGCTGCCCAAGCGCGGGCTGTTCTGGTTCGGCTTCGCGCTGCTCGCCGCCGCGATCGCCGGCTGCATCGTTCCACCCAAGACCTGGCCGCTGCCCACCGGCCTCGGCGGCGTGTTCGGCGACATGGTGCTCAAGATTCCGGGCATCCTCACCGGCGGTTATCCGACCGGGCTGATCGCCAGCGTGCTCGCCGTGTTGCTGGCAGCACCGGCGCTCTGGCTGTTCGCCTATGGCTCGGCACTGATCGGACGCAAGAACGGCTTCGCCGTCATGGAGGAGCCGGCCGTCGCCGATCCGCGCGAGGACGAGCTTCTGTTCGACAATGACGAGGATGAGGGTGACGAAGGCATATTGGCGCTCGGCGCCATCACCCATTGGTGGCTCTCGTTCCGCGCGTGGATGCACCGGCGCGCGGTGCGCCGCCGGCAGGAGCGCGACGAATATGAGCCGGAGATGCAGCCGCGCGCCAGCGCCTGGCGCCGCGCCGCCGAACGGGTCGAATCGGCCGAGTTCGCCGAGCAGCGGATGAGCCAGGATGGCCGCGCCCGCGTCGAGCCGGAATTCTTCGCCGCCATGGTCAACGACCGCAGCGTTTCCGTCGATCCGGACGATGACGACGTCTTCGGCCGCGACGGTGAAGACATGGATTTCGACGACGAGCCTGTCGCCCAGCGCCGTGCGGCCCCCACGGCCAGGGTGCAGCAGTTCCGTTCCGACGCCGCCACCCGCGTCGAGGCGCCGGCGCCGCGCCCGGCTCCGGGTGCCCGCGTCCAGCGCGAGGCGCAGACCTCGCTGATTGGCTCGGACAAGTTCGAGATGCCGTCGCTGCACTTCCTGTCGGAACCGAAGAACGTGGCGCGCGACCCCAGCCTATCGAAGGATGCGCTGGAACAGAATGCGCGGCTGCTCGAAGGCGTGCTGGAGGATTTCGGCGTCAAGGGCGAGATCATTGCCGTTCGCCCCGGCCCGGTCGTCACCCTCTACGAGCTCGAACCCGCGCCCGGCATCAAATCGTCGCGCGTCATCGGCCTCTCCGACGACATCGCCCGCTCGATGAGCGCGATCGCCTGCCGCGTCGCGGTCGTGCCCGGCCGCAACGCCATCGGCATCGAACTGCCGAATGCGAAGCGCGAGACGGTCTATCTCAGGGAGATCATGGCCAGCCGCGATTTCGAGACGACCAAGGCCAAGCTGGCTCTGGCGCTGGGCAAGACCATCAATGGCGAGGCGGTTATCGTCGATATCGCCAAGATGCCGCACGTGCTGGTCGCCGGCACCACCGGCTCGGGCAAGTCGGTCGCCATCAACACCATGATCCTGTCGCTGCTCTACCGGCTCACGCCGCAGGAATGCCGGCTGATCATGATCGATCCGAAAATGCTGGAACTTTCCGTCTATGACGGCATCCCGCATCTTCTGACGCCGGTCGTCACCGATCCGAAGAAGGCGGTGGTGGCGCTGAAATGGACCGTGCGCGAGATGGAGGACCGCTACCGCAAGATGTCCAAGGTCGGTGTGCGCAACATCGACGGTTTTAACGCACGCGTCCAACAGGCGGAGAAAAAAGGCGAGAAGATTTCACGCACGGTGCAGACCGGCTTCGACCGCCAGACCGGCGAGGCGATCTATGAGACCGAGGATCTCGATCTCGAGCCGATGCCCTATATCGTCGTCATCATCGACGAAATGGCCGACCTGATGATGGTCGCGGGCAAGGACATCGAGGGCGCGGTGCAGCGCCTTGCGCAGATGGCGCGCGCCGCAGGCATCCACGTCATCATGGCGACGCAGCGTCCGTCGGTCGACGTCATCACCGGCACCATCAAGGCCAATTTCCCGACGCGCATCTCCTTCCAGGTGACGTCGAAGATCGACAGCCGCACCATCCTTGGCGAGCAGGGCGCCGAACAGCTGCTCGGCATGGGCGACATGCTCTACATGGCCGGCGGCGGCCGCATCCAGCGCGTGCACGGACCCTTCGTCTCCGACGACGAGGTCGAGAAGATCGTCGGGCACCTGAAGCTGCAGGGCGTGCCGGAATATCTCGACGCCATCACCGAGGACGACGGCGAAGATGACGACGAGCCGTCCGGCAAGGGCGGTTCCGGCGGCGGTAGCGGCGGCAATTTCGAGGATTCCGACGACCCCTACGATCAGGCCGTCGCGGTGGTGTTGCGCGACGGCAAGGCGTCCACCAGCTACATCCAGCGCCGTCTCGGCATCGGTTACAACCGCGCCGCCTCGATCATAGAAAAGATGGAGAAGGAAGGCATTGTCGGCCCGGCCAACCATGCGGGAAAACGCGAAATCCTGGTGCCGACCGAAGAGGATAAGTTCTGACGGCGGGAAACCCACAGCAACTTTGAACCCTCTGGCGCGTTCAAGCGACTGGGCAGCGTTCGGCCCGCCAAACTTCAGCCCAACTGGGGGTCCAGGACAGCGACTAAATCAGGAATCAGATGAGAGTGACCGATATGAAAAATGATCTTTCAGCGCTCAGCGATCTTGCCACGACCCGACGCCGGCTGCTTGGCCTTGGCCTGGTGTTCGCGGGTGCCGCAGTCCTCAATGTGGTGCCTGGATTCGAGTTGCTGGCCTCGGCGCAGGCTGCCGTGCCGGCGGCCGCGCAGAAGATCGCCGACCATTTTTCCGCGGTCAAATCGATGAGCGGCGAATTTGTCCAGTTCGGCCCAAAGGGCGAGCAGACCGGCGGCAAGTTCTTTCTGGAACGGCCTGGCAAGATTCGCTTCAACTATGACGGAGCGTCGAATTTCCGGGTGATTTCGGACGGCAAGTCGGTGGTCATCCTCAACAAGAAGCTGAACACGTCAGACCTTTATCCACTGTCGAAGACACCGCTGAAACTGCTGCTCGACGACCGGATCGACCTGTCGGGCGACCGCGTCAAGAGCGTCAAGGAAGAGGACGATCTCACCACCATCCAGCTCGCCGACAAGTCGGTGTTCGGCAATGCGCGGATCACCATGATGTTCGACCCGAAAACCTTTGACCTTCGCCAGTGGACGATTACCGATACGCAAGGCAAGGACACGACGGTGATGATCTTCAACACCAAGGAAGGCGTCAGTTTCGCCCCCGACACCTTCGCCATCGACTATACCGCGAACCGCGAGCTCAACACCAAGACCAGGTAATCTGCAATCTCTGCGGAAAGCTTTTGGACGTCGGCGCTGCCCTTCATCTGGCTGCCGCCATCTTCTCCCGTAAACGAGGAGAAGTCGCCGACGGTCTCGCTTAATTGCCAGCGCTGCCAGAAAGATGCCGAGGTCGCGGCCAGCCTCCTGCTCGCCGTTCACGGGGAGAAATGCCCGGCAGGGAGGCCGCGCTGGCCTCTGATATTGCAGTACTTGTCTTTGTGACGCGCGGCTGGCAGTAGTTTGATCTTTGTCGGACCCGCCGCATGCCCTTTTCCATCGCCACCTGGAACATCAACTCCGTTCGCCTGCGCATGCCGATCGTCGAGCGCCTGCTGGATGAGTACGCGCCCGATGTGCTTTGCCTGCAGGAGACGAAAGTCCCCGATGAACTGTTTCCCGAAAAGGCCTTTCGCAGGCTCGGCTACCAGCACATCGCCTTCCATGGCCAGAAGGGCTATCACGGTGTTGCGACGGTGGCGCGGCGGCCGATCGAGGTGGTCGAGAAGCGCCGCTTCTGCGAGATCGAGGACAGCCGGCATCTATCGGTGACGGTGCGGGCCGGCGGCAAAGCGATCCTGCTTCACAATTTCTACGTTCCGGCGGGCGGCGACGAACCAGACCCGGAGATCAACAAGAAATTCAGGCACAAGCTTGATTTCGTCGCCGAGATGAACGCCATCCGCGCCGAGCACAACGAGGTGTCGGGCTCGATCCTGGTCGGCGATCTCAACATCGCGCCGCTCGAACACGATGTCTGGTCGCACAAGCAACTGCTCAACGTGGTCAGCCATACGCCGGTCGAGACCGAGAACTTCGAAGCGATGCGGCTGGCCGGCAACTGGGTCGATCTCATGCGGCTCAACGTGCCGCTCGAACAGAAGCTCTACACCTGGTGGAGTTATCGCGCGCAGGACTGGGAGCTTTCCAATCGCGGCCGGCGGCTCGACCATGTCTGGTCGTCGCCAAACCTGGTGCCTGATTTCGCCGGCTACGAGATCCTGAGGGCGGCACGCGGCTGGGATCGGCCGTCGGACCATGTGCCTGTCATCGCGCGCTTCGATCTGGATTGACTTGCCGAAGACAGCGACCCTCCACGCGCCTCTGTCCTGCTGGCTTGATAGGATTTTGTCTTTGCCGCGCCTTCAATCGCCGGTAAATCGCGGCGCCAGTTGCTCGATGCGGCGGATCATGGCCTGAAAATCCTCCAGGATGCGCTGGTGAAGTTTCACCGCCACTTCCGGATATTCCTCCAGGATGCGGCGGAACATCTTGCGGCTGAGCCGGATCACTTCCGAGTCGATTTCGGCCGACGCGCTGGTCAGCCGGTTGGTGTCGGCGATCAACGCCAGTTCGCTGAGCATCGTGCCGGGGCCGACTGTGCCTAGCGGGATGCGCTCGCCACCGTTCTGCTCGCGATAGAGCACGATACGACCGCTGACGACGAGGTAGGCCGAGTCGGCCATGTCGTCCTCGCGATAGAGCTTGTGGTCGGCCTGCAAGAAAGTGGTTTCGGCGCCGAAGGCGAGCAGGCGCAACTGTTCCTGCGTGAAGCCTTCGAAAAGCCTCACGGCGGACAGGATGCGGATGTCGTCATCCAGCGCCATCTAGCTGTGTCCCCGAACGGTCAGTCCAGTCCCTCCTTTGCGGTACGATCCAGAATCCCCCTCCAACCGGATCGTATCCGAAAGCGGCTCCGCCCAGACCGCCTATTGGATAGTGAAATGTTTAAGGAACCAGCTTGTAGCCGCCGCTTTCTGTCACAAGAATTTCGGCATTGGAAGGATCGCGCTCGATCTTCTGGCGCAAGCGGTAGACATGGGTTTCCAGCGTGTGCGTGGTGACGCCGGAGTTGTATCCCCACACTTCCTCCAGCAGCACGTCGCGCGTCACCACCTTCTGGTCGGCGCGGTAGAGATATTTGATGATCGATGCCTCCTTTTCCGTCAGCCGCACCTTGCCGCCGCGCGGGTCGATGAGCAGTTTCTGGCTGGGCTTGAATGTGTAGGGGCCGACCGAGAAGGTGGCATCCTCGCTCTGCTCATGCTGGCGCAGCTGCGCACGGATGCGCGCCAGAAGCACCGCGAAGCGGAACGGCTTGGTCACATAGTCGTTGGCGCCGGCCTCGAGACCGAGAATCGTGTCCGAATCGGTGTCGTGGCCGGTCAGCATGATGATCGGCGCCTTGTAGCCGCCCTTGCGCAGGATCTTCACCGCCTCGCGGCCATCCATGTCAGGCAGGCCGACATCCATGATGAGCAGGTCGACGAGGCCGCCGCGCGCCGCGGTGACGCCTTTTGCCGCAGTCGATTCCTGCAGCACGTCGAATTCCTCGTAGAGGGACAATTGCTCGACCAGTGTGCCGCGCAGGTCGTCATCGTCGTCGACGATCAGGATGGTGCGTGAAGTCATGGATCAATCCGTTGTTTTGAAAAGAAATTCTGTTGACCGCTGCCTATTTATGCGGAAGCTGATCGGCACAACAGCCGATCACAGTGATTTGTTCCGTGGCACGATCATACAAGAAAAAACGCGCGCGCAATGCAGCTGGCGCAATTTTGCCGAAAGGGCTGCGTGTGCTGACCGTGCGGCCAAGGCCCGGTCATCCAACTCAGGGCCTGCTGCAGGCCGGAAAAACGGTGTTTGCGTGCGCATTGGGGCGCGGCGGCATCACGGCTGACAAGCGCGAAGGCGATGGCGCCACGCCGCTTGGCTCGATGCGCATCCTGGCGGGCTATTTCCGGGGGGATCAGTTTGCCGCCGGCCGCAAAACCCGCCTGGCGATGGCGCCGATCGGCCCCGATCTCGGCTGGTGCGAGGTACCAGACGACCGCAACTACAACCGTCCAGTCAGGATTCCCTATGGCGCCAGCCATGAACGCATGCGGCGCGACGATCGGCTCTATGACGCCTGCCTCGTGCTCGACTGGAACATCGCGCCGCGCCGCAGGGGACGCGGCAGCGCCATCTTCTTCCATCTGGCGCGCCCCGATTTCACGCCGACGCAAGGCTGCGTCGCCGTCACCGCGCGCACGATGGCGCGGCTGCTGCCGCTGCTGTCGGACCGTACGGTGATGCGGGTGGTGAGGTAGGGCAGTAGGGCAGTAGGGCAGTAGGGCAGTAGGGCAGTAGGGCAGTAGGGCAGTAGAAGGGTCTTCGTTGCTGGCCTGACTTTCCCTTCTGCCGTATTGCCTTACTGCCCTATTCCCTTACCTTCTTGGCTGCTGCCAGCCGATGTCGAGAAGGCCGAGCCGGCCGATCTCGCGGTCCATGGCCCGGGCGATGTCCTTGCGGCCAGCGCCGATATCGCGCAGCTGGCGGTCGGACAGGTCCTCGACGTTCTGGTGCGGAAGGCTGACCGCCACCCTGGCCTGACGCAGCCAGTCACGGATCGCCAATAGCCAGCCCGGCCGGGCGGCATAAGCGGGGTGGAGAGCGATGTGAGACATGATGTGATCCGTTCTTCCGGGCTTCAAATCCGGTTTGATGGTGTTCCGATGTTCACATCATGCCCGATTGAAATCCTGGGAGGAAACGAGTAGTTTTTTTCCGATTATCAAGTTTTCTTTGAGGATCGAGGGAACGTCATGAGCCGCTTTGCGGAGTTCACGCGCTGATGGCGGCCCTGCTGCCGGGGACGCGGGCGCTGAGGACGCTGGAGGCGGCGGCCCGCCACCTCAATTTCACCCGCGCCGCCGACGAACTCGGCCTGACGCCGGCCGCCGTCAGCCATCAGATCAAGGAAATCGAGGATCAGCTTGGCATCGTGCTTTTCACGCGCACCAGCCGCACCATCCGGCTGACGGCGGCGGGCACGGTGCTGTTCGAAGCCGCGACCGATGCGCTCGACCTGCTCGGCAGGGCCGCCATGCGGGCGCGCAAGATGGCGCGCGGAACGGAATTTCTGAAGGTGACGCTGGACGCGCAGTTCGCGGCGAAATGGCTGATGCGGCGTGTCGAGGATTTCCGCAAGCAAAGGCCAGGCATCGAGCTCAGGTTCGACATCGCCTACGGGCTGCGCGATTTCGATCTCGACGATGTCGATGTCGGCATCCGCTTCGGCGCCGGCAAATATCCCGGGCTTTGCGCGCACCGCCTATTCGACAACATCATCATTCCGGTGTGCAGCCCGGGCCTTTTGACGTCGGGGCCGCCCCTGCGCGAGCCGCGCGACCTCTTCCAGCACACGCTTGCCCATATCGAATGGACGCGTCAGGGCGTGACATGGCCGAACTGGCGCATGTGGATGGCTGCGGCCGGCATCAACGATTTCGACGACAGCCGCACCGTCGTCTTCGGCACATCCACGGACGCGGTCCAGGCAGCGCTCGACGGCAACGCCGTCGCGCTCGCCGATTTCGCCATGGTGGCAAACGACCTTTCCGAGGGCCGGCTGGTGCGGCCCTTCGAGCTCAGCATCAAGGTTGCCCCCGAATACGCCTACTTCCTTGTCTATCCCAAAGCGGCGGCTGACGATCCCCGCATCGTCGCCTTCCGCGAATGGATCCTCGATGAGGTGGCCAGGACGCGCGCCACGGACAAGGGGTAGGCCGGCCGGCCAACCCTTCGCTCACGACCGGGCGTTGTGGCCGAAGATCATGCGGGTGTATTTTTTCCAGTTCCACTGCAATTTCTTATACAGAAGCGGGTGTGGTTTGCCGGCAACGGAAGTGTGGAAGGTGCCGTTCTCGCTGCCCTGTTCGGCGATAGGCCGCTCAAACCACAACATTTCGACCCCCAGTTCTTCGTCCATCCGTTCGATCTGGTGGTCGATTCCGGTAGATATCTTATTGCGGGCGATCCAGGCGCAACGGGCTTCGGCGACTGGGCGGGTGATGAGGTAGGAATCGGCGCATCTGGCATGCAATGCGGGATAGAGCCTTTGACCTCTGCGCAATTTCCAGCTCGGCGTGTAGTAGTTGCTGCCATTGCCGAGATAGATGACGGCCTTGCGCGCGGGGTCGCCGAGCTCGGCCAGCCCCTGCCGGAATTTGGCGACGAAGCCGCGAGCGAGGAAGACGTCATCCTCGAAGACCAGGCAATAGGGCAGGTCGGTCTCAAGGAAATCGCGCCAGATGCCGACATGTTTCAGCGCCAGCGAGACGGCCGCCGGGTGGGTAAAGGTTGGGGCGATCAACTCGTCGCGAATCTCCGGTGTGATATCCGGCCGGTCCCAGTCCGTATAGAAGTAGACGGGCACGCCGCGCCGCTCGAACTCGCGGACGATGTGGCGGCGCCGGTCGTCGTAGCCCTGCTTGACGTGGCAGATCCGGGTGAACACCAAGTCGCGCGGAAATCCGGACTCGTCTGCCATCGTCAATGTACCGTCATCCGTTCAGCCTGCCGCGGCGCCGAACCAACCGATCACCGCGCCGATGATCAACAGCACGCCCAGCCAGTGGCCGCCATCGATAAGGGTCAGGTCCCAGCCGAAATTCTCGTAGCGGTGGTTGACCGAAAGCGTCGTGGCGACGAAACCGAGCCAAAGTACGAAGCCGAAGACAAGCCCGGCCAGCAATGTCGGCTCGCCCCCGGTCATCGCTCCGACAACCAGCGCCATGATGCAGGCCATGACCAGTTCGGCGATGAAGCTGATGACGAAAGGCAGCGGCGATCTCTTCATCGTCGCCGGGTCGAGTTTGGCGGCCTTCAGCCAGGGCTTGCTCAAAGCCATGTACCAGGCTGCGCCGAACAGCCATGCGAGGATGGCGGCGGCAATCACCGCCAGCCAGTTCACTGCGGAAAAATCCATGAATTCCCCTCCGATGCGGATTTTATGGAAACGCCTGTTCGGCGACGGCGTCAAGCAAGTCGCCAGACGGTCGTGCGCTTGATCTCGGCGTCCTCGAGCGCCCGCGTCACCGGAACTTTGTAGACACCGAGCGGCTCTAACCCCGATCGCGGCAGATAGGACCGCCCAGGATCGCCGATCAGAATCTCGGCGCCGCGCCGTCCGAGAGCCGAAAACCACGGCATCAGCCGGTCGGCGAAAGGCTTGTCGTAGAAGACGTCGCCGGCCAGCACGACGTCCCAACCCATATCGGCGCCGATGCAGTCGGTGCCGAGGAATTCGATTTCGATGCCATTGGCCTGTGCATTGAGGCGGACCGCGGTCCCGCTGAACGGATCGATGTCGGCGGCGGTTACCCCGGCCGCGCCTGCCTTGGCGGCGGCGATGGCGACGAGGCCTGATCCCGAGGCGAAGTCGAGCACGCGCTTGCCCCGCACCGCGCCGGGATTGTCGATGGCATAGCGGGCGAGGCCTTGGCCGCCAGCCCAGGCGAAGGCCCAGAAGGGCGGCGGCAGGCCGATCTCGACCAGCTCGTCCTCGGTCCGCAGCCACAGATCGTGCGCCTCATCGGCAAGATGAAGCAGGATTTCGGGTACGTGCGGCGGCGCCATCAGCGCCGTGTTGTCGAGGATGAACTGCCTGGCGCTGTGCGGGGTGAGCACCGTCACGGGGCGGGTGTCAGGCCGCCCATGCGGCAGACTTCCTTCCATTCCGCCGGGGTCACCGGCTGCACGGAAAGCCGCCCGAGCCGCACCAGCGCCATGTCGGCAAGCTTCGGATTGGCCTTGACCTCTTCCAGCGTCGGCGGGTTCGGCATGTCGCTGACGGCCCGGATATCGACGCATTCCCAGCGCGGGTCGTCCGATGTGGTGTCGGGGTGGGCCAGCGCGCAGACCTCGGCGATGCCGACCACGTTCAGCCCCTCATTGGAATGGTAGAAGAAGCCGAGATCGCCGATCTGCATCGCCTTCATGTTGTTGCGCGCGGCGTAGTTGCGCACGCCGTCCCATTGCGTGCCGGCCTTGCCCTTGGCCTTCAGTGCCTCGAAGGAGAAAACCGAGGGCTCGGACTTGAACAGCCAGTAGTTCATCTCAGGGGTTCCTTACCGTTGTCGCAGTATATTACTATAGCGTCGGTGCTGCCCCGCCCTGCCCGATGACGGTTGCGCGACCGAACGATCATTCGTTCGCAGGCTTCATGAAGACCCAGTTCCACGCACGGATCTCGACGCTTTCGAACAGGCCGGCCTTGGCATAGGGGTCGGCTGCCGCGAGGGCTTGCGCGCTGGCCATATCAGGCGCTTCGATCATCACCAAGCTGCCGTCCGGCTTGCCGTCGAAGTCGAGGAAGGGGCCCGCAAAGGCAAGCCTCCCTTCGCTGATCAGGCCTTCCAGAAACGCCGCGTGCGCCGGCCTTGTATCGACGCGCAGCTGCAGGCTGTCGGGCTTGTCCTTGCAAATCAACGCAAACAGCATGGTCTCTAACTCCGGATCGTTCAGTCATTGGTTTCGGTTTTCAGCGGCCGTGTCATCAGCGCCGTCACGGCTTGGTCTATGGTCACCTTGCCGTCCAGTATGGCGGCGACGGCGGAAATGATCGGCGCGTCGATGCCACGCTCGGCGGCGATGCGGGCGGCGATCGCCGCCGTCGGCACGCCCTCGGCCAGCGGCAATCCGGAAAGCGTCTTGCCTTGCCCAAGCGCCAGCCCATAGGCGAAATTGCGCGATTGCGCCGACGAGCAGGTGAGCAGCAGGTCGCCAAGGCCGGAAAGTCCCATCAAGGTCTCGGGCCTGGCGCCGAAGGCGGCACCGATACGGCGCAGTTCGACGAAGCCGCGCGTCACCATGGCGGCCTGGGCGCTGGCGCCGAGCCCGGCGCCGGTCACCGCGCCGGCGGCAATGGCGAAGACATTCTTCAAGGCGCCGCCGATCTCGACGCCGATCAGGTCGCTGCTCGAATAGCAGCGCAGGTTCTCGGCGGAAAAGCGGGCGGCAAGGTCGGCGGCCAGCATCTCGTCACGGGCGGCGACAACCACCGCTGTCGGCAGGCCACGGGCGACGTCGGTTGCGAAGCTCGGGCCGGACAATGCCGCGACCGGATTTCGCGGCAGGATTTCTTCGACAATTGCCGACAGCAGGGCGCCGGTGTCGCGCTCGATGCCCTTGGCGCAGAGCACAAGCGGGATGCCCTCCGGCATATGGTCTTTCGCCGCCGCCAGCGTCGCTCGCAGCGACTGCGCCGGCGTCACCGCCAGCACGCAATCGGCGCCGGCGAGTGCCGTCTCGATGTCGCTCGTCGCCTCGATGCCGGGCGCGATGGCTATACCGGGTAAATAGCGCGGGTTCTCGCCACGGCCGATCGCGGCGACGGTTTGCGGGTCGCGCGCGTACAGGCGCACCGAATGGCCGGCGCGCAGCATGGCCAGCGCCAGCGCAGTGCCCCAAGCACCGCCGCCGAGCACCGTGACACGCCAGCCACTTTTGGCCGGATTGCCTGCGCCTTCATTGCCCATCTGCTGGCCGCACATGGCTTCACCGCTCATGCCTTGGCTCCGCGCCGGCCGGAGCCGACCATCGGCGCCGAGATGCTGTCCAGCGGCCAGCGCGAGCGCGGCACGAAATCGAAGCCGTTCTCCTGCGCCAGGCCTTCGCGCAGCCGCTCGATGCCGGCCCAGGCGATCATCGCCGCGTTGTCGGTGCACAGCTGCAGCGGCGGCGCGACGAAGGCGAAACCGGCCTCCGCGCAAAGCCGCTGCAGCGTCGCCTTGATCGTGCGGTTGGCCGCGACGCCGCCGGCAACAACTAATGCGGGCTGCTTGGTGCCGGGAAATGTTTCGCCGAACCGCTTCAGTGCGCGAGAAACGCGGTCGGCCAGCGCATCGGCGACCGCCGCCTGGAACGAGGCGCAGATGTCGGCGACATCCTGGTCGCTGAGCGGCTCGATCGCCGTCGCGGCCTGGCGCACGGCGGTTTTCAGCCCGGAGAAGGAAAAGTCGGGCTGCGCCGAGCCCTTCATCGGACGGGGGAAGGCAAAGCGTGTCGCGTCGCCCGATACCGCCGCCTTCTCGACATTCGGCCCACCGGGATAGGGCAGGCCGAGCATCTTGGCCGTCTTGTCGAAGGCTTCGCCGAGCGCATCGTCGATGGTGGTGGCCCAGCGCTGGTAGTCGCCGACACCGCGCACGGCCAGGATCTGCGTGTGGCCGCCGGAGACCAGCAGCAGCAGGTAGGGAAACTCGAGCCCGTCGGTCAGCCGGGCCGTCAAGGCATGGCCTTCGAGGTGATTGACGGCGATCAGCGGCTTGCCTGCCGCTGCGGCGATCGCCTTGGCCGTCATCAGCCCGACGATGAGGCCGCCGACCAGGCCGGGGCCAGCGGTGGCGGCGACCGCATCGATATCGGCAAGCGCCGTGGCCGAATCGGCAAGGGCTGCCTCGATGATGCCGTCCAGCGCCTCGACATGGGCGCGGGCGGCGATCTCGGGCACGACACCGCCAAAGGCGGCATGTTCCTCGATCTGGCTGAGCACCACGTTGGAGAGGATTTTCGGCGCGGCGTCGCCTTCCAGCGCCACGACGCTGGCGGCGGTCTCGTCGCAACTCGTCTCAATGCCCAGAACGCGGATCAATTCGTCGCTGTCTCCAGAGATTGTATGTCCGGGCGTTCCTCGTTAGGAGAGTGCCCGGAAACGCAAAGCCAGCCGGGGGTTATCACGGACCGCGCGCCATGCAAACAATCTTGAAAATCGGAACACGCGGCAGCCCGCTGGCCCTGGCGCAGGCGCATGAGACACAGGCGCGGCTGATGGCAGCGCATGGCCTGCCGGCGGAAGCCTTCGAGGTCGTCGTCATCTCGACCAGCGGCGACCGCATCCAGGACCGGCCACTGTCGGAAGCCGGCGGCAAGGGCCTGTTCACCAAGGAGATCGAGGAGGCGCTGCTCGCCGGCGCGATCGACATCGCCGTGCATTCGTCGAAGGACATGCCGACGCAACTGCCCGAAGGTCTGGAACTCTCCGCCTTCCTGCCGCGCGAGGATGCGCGCGACGCCTTTGTCGGCAAGGCGGCGAGGAGTATCGCAGAGCTGCCGCGCGGCGCGACGGTCGGCTCGTCGTCGCTCAGGCGGCAGGCGCTGATCCGCCGCATGCGGCCGGATTTAGACGTGGTGATGTTCCGCGGCAATGTGCAGACGCGGCTGCGCAAGCTCGATGAAGGCGTCGCCGCAGGCACCATCCTTGCCTATGCCGGGCTGAAGCGGCTCGGCCTCGACCATGTGATCACCGACCTGATGCCGCTCGACATCTTTCCGCCGGCGCCCGGCCAGGGCGCGATCGGCGTCGAGACGCGCATCGGCGACCGCGAGGTCGAGAAGATGCTGCTGGCCATCCATGACGTGCCGACCGGTCAGGCGCTGGCCTGCGAACGCTCTTTCCTGGCGGCGCTCGACGGCTCCTGCCGCACGCCGATCGCCGGCTACGCGGCTATCACGGCCGGAAAACTCTCCTTTTCCGGTCTGATCATTTCGCCCGACGGTACCCAGTCGCACGCGGTCGAGCTGCAGGGGGCAGCGCAGGATGCCGTCCGCATCGGCGAAGAGGCGGCGCGGACGGTGCGGGCCAAGGCCGGCGAAAAGTTCTTCGACGGCTGGCTCTGAAAATGCTTCGCGTCCTGGTGACCAGACCGGAACCGGGCGCATCGCGCACGGCGCGGCGGCTTCAGGATAAAGGTTTTCAGCCGGTTCTCCTGCCCCTGACCGAAACGGTGGCTTTGCCTGGCGATGCCCGGCTGGTTGCAGATGACGCTGTCGCCGTTGCCGTGACCAGCGCCAATGCCGTGCGCCATGCCCCAAAGGAGATGATGGCTGCGCTTGCCGCTCTGCCGTGCCATGCCGTCGGAACGAGGACGGCGGAAGCCGCACGCAAGGCGGGGCTCCTGTCGGTCTTTGAGGGTTCCGGCGATGCCGAGTCGCTTGCCGACGGCATTGTGGCGGCATTTCCCGGCAAAACCGTCGTCTATCTCTGCGGACGCGTGCGGTTTCCAATGTTCGAACAGCGGCTGGAGGCGGCTGGAGTGCGGGTTCGCGCGGTCGAAACGTACGACACGTTCCCGGTGCCGTATTCGGACGCGACCATTCTGGCGCGGCTGTCCGGCGAGCCGGTCGACGCGGTGCTGCTTTATTCGGCCAAGGCGGCTGTCGCGTTGCAGGTGCTGGCCGCAAGATCCGCATTGAAAGGGCTCTTTGAAAAAACAAGGGTTTTCGCGCTTTCCGCGCGCATCGCCGCTGCCTTCGCCGACAGCGCCGGCAAGTCAATTCGCATTGCCGCACGACCCGACGAGGAGGCAATGCTGGCGCTTTTGCCGGAGCGGCCGTGACCCGCGTCATCACACCGCCCCTTTTCACCGCTTGGTGATGTGCTAGACCCTTCTGAACCATCACGCGCCACCAGGCGTTGAGACGAAGCGAATTTTGCGGAGCCCAGGCATGGTCAAGACGCCGAAGATGCGACACTCGAAAAGCCGCCGCGAGCCGGTGACCATCGATCTCGAGCCCGGCGCCGTGTCCCGCATCGTCGACGAGGATGCCGCCAAGGACGCGGCCCAGACCGACGAGGCGAAGGCCGAGGAAGCCGCGAACGCCTCGCAGCCGGAAGCTCCGGAAGAGCCGGTGCATGCTGACCAGACCGATCTCGAACCTTGGGAGCATGCCGACGCCACGGGGCAGGCTGGAGCAGATGCGCCGGCGAATGCGGCGACCAAGGCCGCGGAACCGGAGATGCCTTACCCCGGTTCGGAGGCGCCGCCCGCCAAGCCCTTCGACTACAGCTTTGAGGACGCAAGCACGAAGGCCGGCGAGACCAACGCGGCTGCCGGAAAAACCGAGGCAAGGAGCGAATCGATGGCGGCACAGCCGAAGCGTGGCGGCGTCAACGGCATCGCTGCCGGCATCATCGGGGGTGTCATCGCACTGGTCGGCGCCGGCGGCCTGCAGTTCGCCGGCCTGCTCGGCGCGCCGGGTTCAGGCGCCGGTGTTTCACGCGACGGAGTCAACGGCCAGATCGCCTCGCTGAAGTCTGAAATCGCCGGCATGAAGGAAGCGGGCGGTGGCGACGCCTCGGCCAAGGTTGACGGCCTGTCGGCCGCACTCGATCAGGTCAAGAAGGATGTCGCGACGTTGAAATCGACGGTCGCACAGGGCGGCTCGGGTGACAGCGCCGGGCTTGCCGCACTCGGCGACAAGGTCAAGCAGATCGAAACGGCGGTCGCCGCCCTAGGCAAGGCCGGCAATGCGGCGCCGGTCGATCTCGGCCCGCTCAACGAAAAGCTGGCGGGTCTCGATGCGCTGGTGAAGTCGACCGACGAGGCGGCGAAGGCGCAGGAAGGCCGGCTCGCCGCGCTGGAGCAGTCGGTGTCGCAGCTTTCCGGCAAGGTCGAGGCGCAGGCGGGACAGCCGAAGATCGCGCTCGCCATCGCCGCCTCGGCGCTGAAGGCAGCGCTCGACCGTGGCGCGCCGTTCGCGACCGAACTCGATACGCTGGCCGCGATTTCGCCCAATGCGTCGCAACTGGCGACCTTGCGGCCCTATGCCGAAAAGGGGGTTCCGACCCGCACCGAGATCGCCTCGCAGATGGACGCCGCCGCCAATGCCATGGTCGCCGCCGCGACGCCTGTCGACCAGAACGCCGGCTTTTTGCAGAGCCTGATGTCGAGCGCCGAATCGCTGGTCAAGGTCCGGCCGATCGGCGCCGTCCAAGGTCCCGGCGCGCCGGAAACCGTGGCGCGCATGGAAGTGGCGGTCAAGCAGGGCGACTATGCCAAGGCGCTCAGCGAATACGACGCACTGCCGGAAGCCGCGAAGGCCGCCGGCGCCGACTTTGCCGGCAAACTGAAGGCGCGCATCGAGGTCGAAACCCAGGTCGACACGCTGATCTCCGGCGCGATGAAGGCATGAGGGCAACACGATGATCCGCCTGCTCGCCTTCCTCATCGTCGTTTTCGCGCTTGGGCTGGGCTTCGCCTGGCTTGCCGACCGGCCGGGCGACATGGTCGTCACCTTCAACGGCTATCAGTACCAGGTCAGCCTGATGGTGGCGGCGGTGGCCGTCGTCGCTGTCGTCGCCGCGGTGATGATCCTGTGGTGGCTGATCAGGTCGCTGTGGAACAGCCCTTACACCATCTCGCGCTATTTCCGCGTGCGCCGCCGCGACCGTGGCTATCAGGCGCTGTCGACCGGCATGATCGCCGCCGGCGCCGGCGACGGCGCGCTGGCCCGCAAGAAGACCAAGGAAGCGGCCAAGCTGATCCGCTCCGACCAGGAACCGTTGATCCATCTGCTCGAGGCACAGGCGTCGCTGCTCGAAGGCGACCATGAAGGCGCGCGGCAGAAATTCGAGAGCATGCTCGACGATCCCGAAATGCGGCTGCTCGGCCTGCGTGGGCTTTATCTGGAAGCTGAACGCCTGGGCGACCGCAACGCCGCCCGGCACTATGCCGGCCGTGCCGCGGTGATGGCGCCGCAACTGGCCTGGGCGGCCGAATCGACGCTGGAGGAGCTGACCGCGCGCGGCGACTGGGACGGCGCCCTGAAGCTGGTCGAGGCGCAGAAGTCGACGCGGCAGATCGAACGCGACGCGGCCAGCCGCCGCCGCGCCGTGCTGTTGACCGCCAAGGCGCAATCGCTTGCCGACAGCGATCCCGCCGCCGCCAGGACAGCGGCAATCGAGGCCAACAGACTGCGGCCGGATTTCGCGCCTGCCGCCGTCGCCGCCGCCGCCGCGCTGTTCAAGCAGAACGACGTGCGCAAGGGATCGAAGATCCTGGAAACGGCCTGGCGGACCGAGCCGCATCCCGAGATCGCCGAGCTCTACACCCATGCGCGGCCGGGTGACGCCGTGCTCGACCGGCTCAACCGGGCCAAGAAACTGCAGGAGATGAAGAGGAACCACGCCGAATCGTCGATGACTGTGGCGCGCGCGGCACTCGATGCGCAGGATTTCGCCACCGCCCGCCGCGAGGCCGAGGCCGCGATCCGGATGGACCGGCGCGAGGGCGCGTATCTGCTCCTCGCCGATATCGAGGAAGCCGAGACCGGTGACCAGGGCAAGGTCAGGCAGCTGCTCTCCAAGGCAGTGCGGGCGCCGCGCGACCCGGCCTGGGTGGCGGATGGCGTGGTTTCGGAACGTTGGGCGCCGGTATCGCCCATCACCGGCCGGCTCGACGCCTTCGAGTGGCGCGCCCCGATGGAGCGCCTCGGCCAGCTGATCGACAGCCACGACGACGCGCCGGATGGAGCGGTCGCGGCAATCGAGGCGCCAGCCAAACCGGTGCCGGAAAAGCCGATCGACGTCATCGATCATGTCGCCCAGGCCAACGAGGCGACAAGCAAGGAAACCGAAAGCCGCGACGACCATGTCACCCCTGTCACCGCCGCGGCGTTCGCGGCGGTGCCGGCCGGTGCCGAGGCCGTCGAGCCGGCGGAAGAGCTGACGCGGTTGCCGGACGATCCGGGCGTCGATCCGGACGACGAGGCGGGAAAGTCACCGCGCCGCTTCCGGCTGTTTTGATCTGGGCCAGTCGTCTGGCCGTTTGGGAATGGATTGATGTTCGAGCGCGTGCTGTCGTTTCTCAGGGAATTGCCGACCGGCGCCGGGATCCGCCCGAGCGCGGATGATCCGCGCGTCGCCGCATCGGCACTGCTCTATCATGTGATGAATGCCGACGGCGTGCGCCAGGATGTCGAATGGGAGCGCTTCAAGGCGGTGCTGGCGCAGACCTATTCGATCAGCGGCGCCGAACTCGAAGCGCTCGCCGCCGCCGGCGAACGCGCCGACAATGAGGCAATCGACCTCTATGCCTTCACCAGCGTGCTCAAGCGGCATCTCGACGCCGAGGGACGCAAGGCGTTCATCGGCCTGATGTGGGAGATCGTCTATGCCGATGGCGAACTGCACGAGCTCGAGGACAATACGGTCTGGCGCGTCGCCGAGCTGATCGGCGTCGAGCGCCACGACCGGATCGAGACGCGCCGCAAGGCGGCGGCGCAGGCGCCGGGCGCCCGTGGGACATCGAGCGACGAATAGACGGGAATTCGCCTGCCGATGCCGCGCACAACGAGGTCGAATCCAAAAATCCTGATCGTGCTGCATCAGGAGAATTCGAGCCCCGGACGCGTCGGCCATATGCTGCTCGAAGAGGGCTTTGACCTCGACATCCGCCGCCCGCCGCTGGGCGATGTTCTGCCGGAAACACTGGACCATCATGCCGGCACCGTGGTGTTCGGCGGGCCGATGAGCGCCAATGACGAGGACGAGTTCGTCCGCCGCGAAACCAGTTGGCTCGAAGTTCCGCTCCGGGAAAACCGGCCGCTGCTGGGCATCTGCCTTGGCGCGCAGATGCTGGTCAATCATCTCGGCGGCAAGGTCGAGGGTCACGGCGAAGGGCTGGTCGAGATCGGCTGGTATCCGCTCACGGCCACCGAGGCTGGCAAGAAGCTGATGCACTGGCCCGAAATGGTCTACCAGTTCCATCGCGAAGGTTTTTCGCTGCCCAGGGACGCGACCTTGCTGGCGACGGCGGAAACCTATCCCAACCAGGCCTTCCGCTACGGCGACAATGCCTGGGGCATCCAGTTCCACGGCGAACTCACAAGGGTGATGATGCAGCGCTGGGTGGTGCGCGGCGCGCACCGCTTCGAGCTGCCAGGCGCGCAGCCCGGCCGCGATCATCTCGGCGGCCGGCTGATCTGGGACATGCATTTGAAGCGCTGGCTGGATGAGTTCCTGCGCATGGTCTTCGGCAGGCCGGCGGTGCCGTAGGATTACGGCGTTGCGCGTCAGTTGCGGCCGTTGAGGTGACGAACCTTGCGCAGCTGAGGGAACAGGTAAGCCCACAGGCCGGCTACCGCGATGGCGCCGACGCCGCCGATCACGACTGCCGGAACGGTGCCGATCAGCGCCGCCATGGTGCCGGCGCGGAATTCGCCGAGCTCGTTGGAAGCGCCGACGAAAACCTGGTTGACGGCGTTGACGCGCCCGCGCACCGCGTCCGGGGTCCATAGCTGGATCAGCGTCTCCCGGATGTAGACGCTGAACATGTCGGTGGCGCCGAGGAAGGCAAGCGCCACGATCGACAGCGATGTGAGGGTCGACAGACCAAACAGCACGGTGAAGGCGCCGAACGCCGCCACGAAGCCGAGCATGATCTTGCCGGCATGGTTGCGGATCGGGTGCCCGGCCAGCCACACCGCGACGCAAATGGCCCCAATGCCTGGCGCGGAACGCAGCAAGCCGAGCCCCCAGGGGCCAAGTTCCAGAATGTCGCGGGCATAGACCGGCAGCAGCGCCGAGGCGCCGGACAGAAGCACGGCAAAAAGGTCGAGCGAGATGGCGCCGAGCACGATCTTCTCGCCCCATATATAACGGAAGCCGGCAAACAATGTCTGCATGGTGGGCTTGTCGGTCGACGTCTGCTGGGCGGGCTTCGGGATGGTGAAGATGAGCAACGCCGCAGCGAGCATCAGGATCGCCGCTGTGGCATAAGCCACTTCGGCCGAGACGCCATAGAGCAGGCCGCCGGCAACCGGACCGATGATGGTCGCCGTCTGCCAGGCGGACGAATTCCAAGCGATCGCGTTGGCGAAATCCTCCTGCGGCACGAGATTGGCGAACAGCGACGACGATGCCGGCCCGTAGAAGGCGCGGGCAATTCCGAACACGACGAGCACGGCGAAGATCGGCAACGGGCTGGTAAGGACGTTCAGCGTCAGGAACAGCAGAGCCAATGCGCAGCCAGCCTCGATCAGCGTCGACAGCGTCATGATCAGCCGACGGCCGAAGCGGTCGGCAACGACGCCGGTGACCAGCACCAAAAGCAGTGACGGCAGGAACTGGACAATGCCGACGATGCCGAGGTCGAATGGATCGCGCGTCAGGTCATAAATCTGCCAGCCAACGGCGACCGACACGATCATGGTCGCGAAGGTGGTGAGGAAGCGTGCCGTCCAGTAGCTGAGGAACGGACGGTGCCGAAACGCGGCGTAGCGCTGGTCCGGCGAAGTTTGTGCGGCAGTCATGAATAGAGCCCCATTGCGATGGCACTGGAGCGACGTGCATCCAATCGAACGCACAAAGTACGCTCCAGCACTGTTGGTTCCCGCATCGTGCTTTTCCGAAAATCGGAACAGATTTTCGCGCCGATGCGATGCCGGCGGGGCACTTGCACGACGGGCGCTGGTCCGACCAATGGAACTTTTAGCAAAGTTCGCAGCGGGATGTGCGTTAAAATCAATCCCGGATCAAGGATTTTCCGGCCTGTCCGGCGGATCGCACGTCATGTTCATCCACGCAAGGCAGCCGAAATGGCATCGAGCCCGCCTCGCAGCTCCGCCTCCGCGGGCCAGCCGAAGCCGACGCGGAAGAAGCGCTTCGGCATCTCGAACCAATGGCCTGATCCGACATAGGTGCCGTGGCTTTCCAGCAGCTTCGCATAGAATCGGTCGAGGTCGAAGTCGGGCTCGACATTGAGGCGCGGGAAGCCGACGACGCCGCCCTCTGGCCGCACCCAGTCGACCAGCGGTTCGCGGTCGATCCAGACCTGGACGATGTCGCGCCGCTTCGCCATTTCGGGCAGCAGCGTCGCCAGGAAGGTATCGCGCCGCTCCAGCATGCCACGCGCAATGGCTTCGTCGATGACGCTGCCGCAGATGCCGATCTGCTCCTTGGCGGCGAGGAACGTCTCCTGAAGTGCCGCATCCCTGGTGACCAGCCAGCCGATGCGGATGCCGGGAATGCCGAAGGCCTTCGACAGCGACGAGACGCTGATGGCACGCGGGCTGAGCGAGGCCGCCGAAGGCAGCCTCGTGCCATAGGACAAATCGCGATAAGTCTCGTCGACCAGCAGATGGCAGGCGCTGGCGTCGGCGAGCGCCACCAGTGCGTCGAGATCGGCGCGCGACATCATCGTGCCGGTCGGGTTGTGCGGGCAGGTGACGCTGATCAGCCTGGTGTCCGGCCGTATCGCCGCCTTGATGGCCTCGACATCGATGGCAAAGCCGTCCTCGAAGGCCAGATCGACAAAGCTGATGGCGCAGCCGATCGCCCGTGGGGTTTCGATGTTGGTGGCATAGTTGGGCCTGATGACGACGAGGTGGTCGCTCGCCGACAAAAGCGAAGTCGAGATGATGAAGAGCGCCCCGGCGGCCCCGGCGGTGACCAGCACGTCATCGGGCGAAATGCCGGCATCCTGCGCCGCGATCAGCGCGCGCAATTCCTTGTCGCCGCGATGCTCGCCATAAAAGAGCGTAAGGTCAGGCAGCGACAGGCCGATGTCGGAGAGCTTCTGGTCGGCGATCGAGCTTTCGGAGAGATTGTAGCGGATACGGTCATAGCCGTACTCCTCCGGCGCTTCCTTCTCGATCACCATCCTGGTGTAGTTCATGGCTTCCCCCAGATCATCTTGTCTGGTCTATCCAAGCCACAAAAACAGGAAGCCTGCCAAGGCGGTTTCGCCGGCAGGCTTCTGATCCAGTCTTCCTAAATATCGGCTCAGCGCTGAATTGCTCAGGCCGAAACCTTGGCCTTCCGGCCCTTGGCCTTGGCGGGTGCCGGCGCGGCTGCCTTGCGACCGAGGCCGATCGACTTCGCCAATTGCGAGCGCGAGGCCGCGTAGTTGGGAGCGACCATCGGATAGTCCGCCGGCAGACCCCATTTGGCGCGATAGGCATCCGGCGTCAGCCCAAAATGCACGCCCAGATGACGCTTCAACGATTTGAACTTCTTGCCGTCTTCAAGGCAGATGATGAAATCCGGCGTCACCGACTTCTTGGGATTGACCGCTGGAACCAGCGGCGCGGCCACCGGAACGGCCGGCTTGCCGAGCCCGCCGATCGAGGTGGCGACGCTGGCGATGAGGTCGGCCAGGCCGGAGGCGGGCAGGCGATTCTTCTCGACGTAAGCGGACACGATATGGGCGGTGAGCTCGAGAAGGTCGATGTCCTTGCGAGCGTCGTTGCTATCGTCGTTCAATCTTTCCTCCGTCTATGGCGCACGGCCTCGAAAATCGGGATCGGTTTCGAAAGGACGAGGCACAAAATCAAAAATGCCGAATCGTCTTTGGTGTATCCGTGGGAGCACGCCGGCAGTGCGGCGGAATTCCTAGTCGGCAAATCTGCCCAAGGCAATGATTTAGCGCGGCATCACACGTTATTTTGAACGACTATACTAAACTGTAATAATATCAGACGATCAAGGCCTTGTCTCGCCATAGACGAAAGCCGCCTTCGAAGGCCCGTGTGTTGTCGCCGCGCCTGCTGTTGGCGGGCAGTTGGTCGAGCTTGTCGACATTGCCGCCACCGATGACGATATAATCGGGCTGCATGGCTGCGCGGAGCCGGTCGACGATGTCGAAGACGTAGCCGCGCCACTTCTTCTTGCCGCGCTTTTGCAGGCCGCGCTCGCCGATATAGTCCTCGAAACTGCCGCCTTTCCTGTAGGGAAGATGAGCGAGTTCCATCGGCTGGGTGACGTTGTCGAGGATCATCGCCGCACCGAGGCCCGTCCCGAGACCGAGAAACAGCATCCGGCCGCCCTCATAACTGCCGATGGCCTGCATCAGCGCGTCGTTGACCACCTTGACCGGCTTGCCGAACTGCGCGGCGAAGTCGAAGCCGGCCCAGCCCTTGCCGAGATTCATGGGATCACGCGTCGGCTTGTCGTGACGGACCGGACCGGGATAGCCCATCGATACCACGTCATAGGACAGGCCCTCGGCCAGCTTTCTCACCGTTTCGATCATCTGCTGTGGCGTCAGGCCCGGGCCGGAATCGGCCCGGCGCTCCGCACCACCGGCGCTGGTCAGGATCTTGACGTGCGAGCCGCCAATGTCGATCGCCAGCACGACCTTGTCCGTGCCCGATGCTGGTTGCTTCACCGCCTTGGCCATCCGTGTCCGCTCCACTCACGCCACCGGGTCGATCCAGCCATTGGGCGGCCCGAAGCCGGCCATGGCGTCCGCCGGCCCCCAGGTCTTCGGCTCGTAAAGATGCGGCGGCGTGGTGTCGCCCAGCACCGGACCGACGATGCGCCAGGCAAGCTCGGCCGCGTCCTGGCGGGTGAAGAGCTGGCCGTTGCCGTTCATGGCGTCGCCGATCAGCCGTTCGTAGGGAGGCATGTCGCCCTTGCTGTCGTCCAGCGCCGTCAACTCGACCTGCTCGCCGATCATGTCGTCGCCGGAAGCCTTGCGCTGGGCGCCGATGGCGATCATCACCTGCGGGTCGATGCGGAAGCGCACGTAATTCTGGTCGGCGGGCTTGATCGGATCGAAAACGTCGAGCGGCGGCCGCTTCAGCCGCACCACCACCTCGGTGACATGCACCGGCATGTTCTTGCCGGCGCGGATGAAGAACGGCACGTCCTGCCAGCGCCAGGTGTCGACGAAGAAGCGCACCGCCGCGAAGGTTTCGACCGGCGAGTTCGGCTTGACGCCTGGCTCGGCAAGATAGCCCTTGAACTGGCCGCGCACGACATCGTCCCTGGTCAAGGTCCGGATCGCCCGCAGCACCTGCACTTTCTCGTCGATGAGGTCGTCGGCGGAGCGGCCGACCGGCGGCTCCATGGCCAACAGCAGCAGGATGTTGAGCAGATGGTTCTCGATCACGTCGCGGATGGCACCGACATCGTCATAGAACCGGCCCCGCCCCTCGATGCCGAAATCCTCGGCCATGGTGATCTGCACGCTCTCGACGAAATTTCGGTTCCAGATCGGCTCGAGCAGGGAATTGGCGAAGCGAAAATAGAGCAGGTTCTGGATCGCTTCCTTGCCGAGATAGTGGTCGATGCGGAAGATCGACTGTTCGTCGAACACAAGGTGGAGCACCCGGTTCAGCCAGCGCGCCGACTGCAGATCGTGGCCGAACGGCTTTTCCACCATCAGTCGGGCGCCATGCGCGGTGCCGGATTGTTCAAGCCCTTGCACGACAGTCTCGAACATCGTCGGCGGAACGGCCATGTAGTGCAGCGGCCGCTGGGCGCTGCCGAGCGCCGTCTTCAGCTTCTCGAACGTCGCCGGATCGCGATAATCGCCGCTGACATAGCGCAGCAGCGACGCCAGCTTGGCGAACACCCTCTCGTCGACCTTGCCCAGCGTGTTGACGATGCCGTCGCGGGCGCGGTCCTGCAACTGCTTCAAGTCCCAGGCGTCGAAGGCAACGCCGATCACCGGCTCGGTGAGCGTACCCTTGGCGACCATCTGGTAAAGGGCTGGAAATATCTTCTTGTGGGCGAGGTCGCCGGTCGCCCCGAAGAGCACCAGCGTATCGGATCGTTCCTGACTCATGCGTGCGTCTCCCGCTTTGGCGTCACTTGCCTGCCTTCGGCTTTTCGACGTGGCCGCCGAACGCGTAGCGCATGGCCGACAACAGCTTGTCGGCGAATTCGGATTCGCCCTGCGAGGAGAAGCGGTCGAACAGGGCCGAGGACAGAACCGGCGCCGGCACGCCGGTGTCGATCGCCGCCTTCAGTGTCCAGCGGCCTTCGCCGGAATCCGAAACCCGGCCGCCGAACTGCGCCAGCGCCGGGTCGCTCTTCAGCGCGCCGGCGGTGAGGTCGAGCAGCCAGGAGCCGATGACGCTGCCATGCCGCCAGACCTCGGCCACTTGGGGAAGGTCGATGTCGAACTGGTAGTATTGCGGGTTTTCCAGCGGGCTGGTCTCGGCGTCCGCGGTGCGTTGCCTTTTGCCGGCGTTGGCCGATTTCAGGATGTTCATGCCTTCGGCATAGGCGGCCATGACGCCATATTCGATGCCGTTGTGCACCATCTTGACGAAGTGGCCGGCTCCGCTCGGCCCGCAATGCAGGTACCCGAAGGGCGCGGTGCCGGCATCCTTGGGCGGATTGGAACCGGCATCGGCGCCCGGCGCCAGCGTGGCAAAGACCGAATCGAGGTGCTGCACCGCCACGTCGGGACCGCCGATCATCAGACAGTAGCCGCGATCCAGGCCCCAGACGCCGCCGCTGGTGCCGACATCGACGAGATGGATACCCTTGGGGGCGAGTTTCGCGGCCTGGTCGACGGCGTCGTGATAGTAGGAATTGCCGCCGTCGATGACGATGTCTCCGGGCTCCATCAGGGCCGCGACCTGATCGATGATCTTGCCGGTGATCGCTGCCGGCAGCATCAGCCACACACAGCGCGGCTTGGCGAGTTTGCCGACGAATTCCGTCAGGGATGCCGCTCCCAAGGCGCCGTCGGCCACCAGGGCGGCGACGCTGGCCGGGTTGATGTCGTAGACGATGCATTCATGGCCGTCGCGCATCAGGCGCCGGACCATGTTGGCGCCCATCCGGCCCAGTCCCATCATTCCGATCTGCATGGTCTTCGTCCCTGTTTCTTGGAGGATTTGCTGGATTTATCGAGGAAGGGTCTATTGGCTGCCCTGAGCGCCTGACATGACGGAGAAATCGACATTCTCCCAATCGCCGGTCCCGGGCCAGAAAAAAGTGAAGATGAGCATGCTGCCGTTGGGTAGGCTTGCCGTGGGCAGATCGACAAGATGGATGCCGAAAGCATTTTCCGCTGTCTGGCTGTCACGGGCGGTTGCCCAATTGTCGGTGCTCCAGCGGACGGTCGCGGCTGCCAGCAATTCGACGCGCAGCGTCTTGCCGGCGGACAGCGCGCGGATCTTGTTGTTGAAGCGCCAGGTCCGGAACGGCGATACGGTCTCGTCCTCGATGTAGCGCTTCACGCCTTGCGGCGGCATGTCGAAGACCGCCCCGTCGCGTAGCGAGCGCAGAAGCTTGATGTGCTCGGAATGCGCCCAGACCAGGGGCATGGCGCTGCCCGAGGGGCCACCACGCAGCAATTCGCGCTCGGGCAGGTCGGTGCCGTCCCAGACCTGCTCCGGCAACAGGCCGCCTGGCCCGGCCGATCGTTCCATTGCCGCCAGCAGCTCGGCCGCTTTGTCCTTGCGCCCTGCCGCCAGCTCGTAATGGGCGCGTTCGCCGGCCAGAAGCGGCCAGGGGCGGCCCTGTCCGGTGCCGTCGAAGGGCGCGCCATCGTCGTGCTCGCCATAGCCGTCGCTGGTGTAGCGGTACCAGAGCGGCCCTTGCGGCAGCTCGCAGCGCAATCGCGCGTCGATGACCTTGACCGTATCGACGATGCGGGGATCGTCGGCGGCCCTCAGGCCAAAGCGCACCAACGCCAGCGCGTCCGGGCTGACGATTTCCTGGGCGGGCCTGTCGGTGTCGCCTGGCGGCCGGTTCTTGATTGGCACATAGCCGTCCTTCGGCGAACCGGCATCGGCGCTGTCGGGCGGTGCGATGCGGACGTAGTAGCCTTCGACGCCGACCGCCTTGCAGATGCCCGTGGCGGTGACATAGGTCCAGCGCTCGACCTGGTCGTTCCAGCCATCGGCGGTCTCGCGCAGATAGGCGGCGGCCGCCTTCTCGCCGCAGGCGTCGACCAGGTCGGCACCGGCAAGCAGGGCGGCGATCTCGACGGCCAGTGTGAACGGGCTGTAGCCGGCGTCCTCTTCCCAGCGATCCTCGCCAGTGACCGGTCCGTTGCGCACGACGTAAGCGGCGGCGCATTCGATCATCGGCAGGAAGGTTTTCAGCCTGGCGCGCGGCAAATGGCCGGCGCGATGCAAGGCGTCGGCGAGCAGCAGCGGAAAGGCGCATTCATCCATCTGGATGCCGGGCCAATAGGCCGACCCGTCGAGCCAGGCATTTTGCGGCCAGTGGCCGTCGGGCTGCTGGATGGAGCGGAGATAGCCGAGGATCTGCAACGCCGAAGCGGCGTCGCCGGCGGCAAGGAAGCCGCCCGCCGTTTCGACCAGATCGCGCGGCCAGACCAGATGGTAGCCGCCAAGATCGTCATCGCCCTTGTTGAAGCCCCAGGGGATGGACAGGCTGGCGACCGCCGCACCCGGAATGGCGATCGAGCGGTGCGTTGCCAAGACAGCTGTGGAGACGCGATAGCTGTTGACCTCGCCATGCCGGTCCAGCGGCAGCAGTCCCGCCTGCCATTTACGCCACGTCTTGACGCAGGATTTCGCCGCGGGCTCAAAGCCCCGCTTCAGGCTGCCGAAGGCATTTTCGGCGGCCTCTTCGGGTGTTGCGCCAAATCCCAAGGCCAGCACGGCCTTTGTCCTGGCAGCGGTAAAACCGATCTCGCCGGTCAGCGCGACATTGCCGTCCTCGGCGCGCTGGCAAGCCGGATCGAGTGCGCCGGTGTTGTGAAGCTGCTGCCAGCCATCGGAGAAGCCGACATAGCCGGCCGAACAGTCTCGCCACGACAGCGACGAGGCCAGCGCCAGGCTGGTGCCACGTCCCGTGGCGAACAGCACGGGCTTCCCCTCATGGTCGCCGACCCAAGCGGTGTTGCCCATGCCGGCATTGACCAGATGCGGCGCCAGGAGCGCGTAGACCCGGTAGTCGGCGACAGCGCCCATGAGCGGGGTGAAGGTGATCTCCTGCAGCAAGGCCGGGCGGGCCGGATCGGCAAGGATGCGCTTCTCGATCCGGCAGGCGCCGTCGTCAGCCGTGTTGACCAGCCTGTAGGCGGGAACGCCGGCCTCGAACGGTTCGATGGCATGCGTGGCGTCGCGCTTTTCTTCACAGAAATAGTTGCCGGGGCGAGTGACGATCAGGCCAAGGTCGCGCGTGCAGGCGCTGTCGAGGCGCGGATAGTAGATCTCGTTCAGGATGCCGTGGCTGATGGTGAACCACACTTGGCTGTCCCGGGAAAGCGCCGACCCGACACCGCTCTTGGCGCTGGACGTCCAGCGCGCCGGGATTCCCGGTGCGCCCGGGGGGACGGTCGGCGTCATGGTTTCACCCTCATGCACGCAGGACTAGCCATCCGCCGAAGCCTTTTCAACCGCCGCACCGCAAGTTGATCGCCAGACAGCTACCGATCGCAGTTGACAAGCGCGCCCAACTACATTTGTCTGACAATAGATAAAAAACAGGAACGCAGCCACGACCTCATCGAAATCAGCCACGACCAACAACTCTTGGGAGGAGTATGACATGAAGAAACTGTTCGTCTTGGGCACCCTCGCAGCGGTGCTCGCAGCCGGTACGGCTTTGGCCGATACCAGCGGCAAGAAAATCGCATTCTCCAACAATTATGCCGGCAATTCGTGGCGGCAGGCGATGCTCGACAGCTATGGCATCGTCACCAAGAAAGCGGTGGACGACAAGATCGTCGCCGCCGCCGATGTGTTCACCACCGCCGACAAGGAAGTGCCGACGCAGGCAGCGCAGGTGCAGAACCTGATCCTGCAAGGCTATGACGCCATCGTCATCAACGCCGCCTCGCCGGACGCGCTCAACGGCGCCATCAAGCAGGCCTGCGATGCCGGCATCGTGGTCGTCTCCTTCGATGGCATCGTCACCGAACCCTGCGCCTACCGCGTCGTCGTCGACTTCAAGGACATGGGCAAGCAGGAAGTCGAGCACATGGCCAAGTTCCAGCCGAAGGGCGGCAACCTGCTTGAAATCCGTGGCCTTGCCGGCACTTCGATCGACGATGCCATCCACGCCGGCATCCTCGAAGGGGTCGCCGCCCATCCCGAATTCAAGATCGTCGGTTCGGTCACCGGCGACTGGGACCAGACCACTGCCCAGAAGGCGGTGGCGACCGTCCTGCCGTCGCTGCCCGACGTCGTCGGCATCGTCGACCAGGGCGGCGACGGCTATGGCGCCGCACAGGCCTTCGCCGCAGCCGGCAAGCCGCGCCCGACCATCATCATGGGCAACAGGCAGGACGAGCTGAAGTGGTGGAAGGAGCAGAAGGACAAGGACGGCTACAAAACCTGGTCGGCATCCATCGCGCCCGGCGTGTCGTCGCTCGCCTTCTGGGTGGCACAACAGGTGCTCGACGGCCGCAAGGACATTCCGCATGACCTTCTGGTGCCGTATCTGGCCTTCACCCAGGACGATTTCGAGGCAGCCCTGCCGAAGATCAAGGAGGGCGGCGTCGCCACCCACGAATACAGCCAGGAAGACGCCATCGCTGCCATCAAGGCCAACATCAAGTGAAATCGCGGCAGCGTTGCCGTCCATATCGCCGAGCGGGTATCGTTGAGCATGGCTGAAGGCAACGCTGACATCATCAGGCTGAACGGCGCCGAAAAATATTTCGGCGCCGCCAATATTGACATCGTAAGACTTGACGGTGTCGAAAAGCATTTCGGCGCCGTCAGGGCGCTCAGCGGGGTGGATTTCCATGTCGGCCCAGGCGAGTGCGTCGGCCTTGTCGGCCACAACGGCGCCGGCAAGTCGACCTTGATGCACATGGTGGCCGGCACCTCGACGCCCGACAGCGGCAAGATCGGCGTGCATGGCGGCATCGAGGAGAACTACTCGGTGTCGAGGGCACAGCAGCTCGGCATACGCTGCGTATTCCAGGAACTGTCGCTGTGCCCCAATCTCGACGTCGCCGAAAACACGCGCATCAACCACGCCTCACTCACCGGCTTCGGCTGGCGCGGCAGGGCGGCCGAGCTGATCGCCGGCAAGCTCGACGAGATCTTTCCCGGCCACGGCATCTCCGCATCCGACATTGTCGGCGACCTTTCGATCGGCCGGCGCCAGATGGTCGAGGTGGCGCGCGCCTTCACGGTCACGCATGACCGGCTCGACCTCGTCATCCTCGACGAGCCGACATCGTCTCTCGACGCCCATACCGCTGGGCAACTTCTGGCCTTCGTGCGCCGCTTCGTCGCCAGCGGCAAAAGCTGCATTCTCATCTCGCACGTGCTGGGCGAGGTATTGAGAAATGCCGACCGCATCGTGGTGATGCGCGACGGCAAGGTGGTGGCGTCGGAAGCCGCGGAGGCCTTCGACCGCGACCGGCTGGTGGCGGTGATGGGCGGGGCGGAAGCACGCCAGAAGATGGCGGCCGAAATAGGGGCCAGGCCAGGGGCCGGTCCGCTGCGGGTTCGGGCGCGTCCCGCCGTGCAGAAGGACGGCGTTGACCTCGTCGCCCGCGCCGGCGAGATCATCGGCCTTGCCGGGCTGGCTGGCCACGGCCAGACCGACCTGCTGCTGGCGATCTTCAATGCCGCGTCACGCGCCAGGGCCGGCGTCGAGGTAACGGCACCAGTGGCGTTGGTCGCCGGCGATCGCCAGTCGGACGGCATCTTCCCGCAATGGTCGATCGCGCAGAACATCGGCATCCGCTCGCTGGCCCGCCTGCGCAACGGGCTGCTGATCTCGCCGCGACGCGAGGCCGAACTCGCCGCGTCGTGGCAGAAGAAGATCGGCATCCGCACGCCAGATATGAACAACAACATCTTTTCGCTTTCGGGCGGTAACCAGCAGAAGGCTCTTTTTGCGCGCGCACTGGGTTCCGATGCCGGGATCGTGCTGATGGACGATCCGATGCGCGGCGTCGATATCGGCACCAAGCTCGAAGTCTACGATCTGGTGCGCGAGGAAGCCCGGCGCGGCCGCACCTTCCTCTGGTACACAACGGAAACCGAAGAGCTCGACAATTGCGACCACATCTACGTCTTCAAGAACGGCCGCATCGTCGCCAATCTCACGCGCGACGAGCTGAGCGAAGAAAAGATCATCCAGTCCTCCTTCGGCGACGCAGCCTGAGATGACGGCGGCAACTGTGGAAACCGGTCTCAAACCATCCCCGGCGCGCGGGAGCGCGGCACGTGCCCGACTGCTGCGCGGGCTACTGCCAGCGCTGTCGCTGGTGCTTGTGCTGCTCGCCATCGCCTGGCTCAACCCGCGTGCGATCAGCTATTTCGGCTTCAGCCTGATGCTGAACCTGGCGATCCCGATCGCGCTGGCAACGATCGCGCAGATGTTCGTCATCGCCGGCAACGAACTCGACCTGTCGATCGGCACCTTCGTCGGATTTGCCGGCTGTGTCACCGCGACATGGCTGAAGGACGCGCCGCTGATAGGTGTCGCCATCCTGCTCGGGTCGATCGGCATCTATGCGCTGCTCGGCGCGTTGATCCATCTACGCAATCTGCCGTCGATCGTGGTGACGCTGGGCATGAGCTTCGTCTGGCAAGGGTTGGCGATCCTGGTCCTGCCCAAACCAGGCGGAAAGGCGCCGGATTGGCTGCTGGCGATCCTGTCGTTCAAACCGCCCTTCGTTCCTTTCCCGATCATCGCCGCGCTGCTGATTGGGCTCATCGTCCATTTCGGCCTGATGCGTACCTCCTACGGTGTGATCCTGCGCGGCTCCGGCGGCAATGCGGCAGCCCTTCGGCGCGCCGGCTGGTCGCTGCTCAAGACCAAGGTCGTGCTGTTTGCGCTCGCCGGCGCGTTCGGTGTGCTGTCCGGCATGGCGCTGATCGGCATCACCACGTCGGCCGACGCCAATATCGGCAATGGCTACACGCTGCTTTCGATCGCCGGCGTCATCCTCGGCGGCGGTGAATTCGTCGGCGGCCGGGTCTCGCCGATCGGTGCCGTGATCGGTGCGCTGACGCTGGCGTTGGCCGCATCTCCGCTGCTCACCTTCATGCACATCCCACCCGACTGGCAAGTGGCCGCAAACGGCGCCATCCTCATCATCGTGCTGGCGGCGCGGGTGCTGATCAGCCGCAGGGAGAGGTGAGCGATGACATTGGTGAAGTCGCTGGCCGCCAAGCCGTGGATCTGGTCCTTTCTCGGCGCGCTGCTGGTGTGGCTGGCGACGATCGCCTTCACCGGCGGCTATGGCGCCGGCGGCATGGTCACGGCTGCCCTGTCGCTTGCCGTGTTCACGGTCATCGTCGGCATTGGCCAGATGTTCGTCATCACGCTCGGGCCGGGCAATGTCGACCTGTCGCTGCCGGCCAATATCGGCCTTGCCAGTGCCGTCGCCATGAAGGTGATGGGCGGCAGCGATTCCATGATCGTGGTCGGGCTGATTGCCGCGCTGGCTTGCGGTGCCGCAATCGGCGCGGTGAACTACCTGTTGATCTGGGCGTTGCGCATCCCGCCGATCATCGCCACGCTGTCGGCCAGCTTCATCATCCAGTCGGTCGACATCAGCTATGGGCGCGGGCTGCAGATCAAGCCGCCGCCAGGCTTCGCCGATTTCACCAATTGGCAAATTCTCGGCATTCCGGTGCTGGCAATGCTGACCGTGCTGTTCACCATCGGCGCCGGCATAGCTTTGCAGCGCATGATCTATGGTCGCTCCGTGCTGGCGATCGGGCAGAATATCCGCGCCGCCTGGCTGGCCGGCATCAATGTCGGCCGCATCCGCTTCCTCACCTACACTCTGTCGGGCGCGCTCGGCGGCATCGATGGCGCGCTGCTCGCCGGCTATTTCCGCGGCGCCAATGTCGATATCGGCAATGAGTACCTGCTCGCCTCGATCGCCGTCGTCGTCATCGGCGGCACGTCGGTGGCGGGTGGCAAGGCCAACGTGCCCGGGGTCTGGGGCGCCGCACTGTTCCTGGTGCTGCTGCTCACAATGCTCAACACGTTCGGCGTGAGTGCCGGCGTGCGGCTGCTGCTGACCGGGCTGATTATCGTCGGCGTCATCACGGTGGCAGGTGGGGAGAAGGCGCTGCGATAGTTCTGACGATTGCAGAACGGTGACGCTGGCGGGACAGCACCCCCCTCTGTCCTGCCGGACATCTCCCCCGCAAGGGGGGAGATCAGACGTTGCTTCCGTTTCCGCCAATCTCCAAGGTCGTGAGAAAGTGCGAAGCGTTGACACTGCCAATCTCCCCCTTGCGGGGGAGATGTCTGGCAAGACAGAGGGGGGTGGGAAGGATCGCAACGGCTTCGTTTTGGCTACTGCGTCACACCTCGTCCCCCCACTTCCAAATGCCGCGCCAGCATTAGCCGCAATTCCTCCAGCACGCCGTCACGCAGTCTTTTTTCGCCGACCAGTGCCAGCGGGATGCGCATTAGCTGCGGTACGATGACGGCGAGCCGCTCGGCCTGGCCCAAGGGGAGCGGCGGTTCGGCCTGCGCGAACAGGGCGGCGATCTGCTCACGCCGACGGGCCCGCATCTTGCGCCGCCAGCCTTCGTCGCCGGGAAGATCGAGCAGCGCGGAATAGGCCGGGTGCGTGGCGAGAAAATCGCCAAGCAATTCGAACAGCGCATCGGCGATCGCTGTCGGCGCCAGGCCCATGGCGCGTTCCTGCAAGGCGTCAAGCCGCGTGGACAGGCTTTCCGCGTTCTCGGCCAGAATGGCTTGTGCCAGGGCCTCCTTGGTCGGGAAGAACAGATAGAGCGTGCCGATGGCCGCGCCCGCGCGTGCGGCAATCTCGGTCATCGTCGTGGCATCGAAACCCTTCTCGACGAACAGCGCTGCCGCACTCGCCATCAGTGCCGCGACCCGTTCGCGCCCTCTTTTTTGCTGCGGTGCACGCGGATTCGCGACCGAAAGCGCGTCGCGTCTACCCGAATTCATGCAACGCGCTTCCGGTCTTTGTTTTGATGCATGTCGTTATCCCAAAACCGAGCTCACTTTTGGGCGACATGCATAAGGCTCTTGCTTTTTCCGAGGCCATCCTCATATTTCCAAACCTGAGACTATCCTCATATATAGTGCTGTCGGCAACCGCGCCAGCACCGTCGAGAGTTATTACCACCATGAATACCGCCGTTGACAGCCGCCCGCAGAGCCACAAATGGATGGTTCTGAGCAACACCACGCTCGGCATGCTCGCCGCCGCCATCAACGGGTCGATCCTGCTGATCAGCCTGCCGGCGGTGTTTCGCGGCATCGGCCTCAAGGCGCTCGACCCCGGCAACATCAATTACCTCCTGTGGGCGATCATCGGCTACATGATCGCCACGGCGGTGCTCGTTGTCGCCTTCGGCCGGAAGCAGAGCATCGACACGCTGACCGGCCACGCCTTCTTCCCCGAGCTGATGTCGGGACCATTTAAGCACGGGCTGGTCTTCGCCTTCACCTTCTCGGCGATCCTCTATCTGGTCGCGGCTTTTGCCTCTTGGCGCGGCGGACGCACCGCCAGCGACGCCATGCCGGAGATGATGGCAACGGAGGCCGCCGGCCGGCACTAATCGTTGTGCCAGACTGGAGGCCGGTTCCCATCCGCGTCATGGCGCTATAAATCCCGTTCAAGCGGCGGCCAGCCGCTCACCGTTGCTGGGAGGTTTTTGCGTGTCCGATTCCCTGAAGGTCAGCCGCGACGGCGATGTCGCCATCGTCACCATCGACAACCCGCCGGTCAACGCGCTGAGTTTTCATGTCCGCGAGCCGCTGATGCAGGCGTTGGTTGCCTTGCGCAACGACGCTTCGGTTGCCGCGATCGTGCTCGCCTGCGCCGGGCGGACCTTTGTAGCCGGGGCCGACATTACCGAGTTCGGCAAGCCGGTGGAGCAGCCTGACCTGCGCGCCATTTTGGCTCTGCTCGAGACCATCGCCAAGCCGACGATCGCCGCCATTCACGGCACAGCGCTCGGCGGAGGGCTGGAGCTGGGGCTCGGCTGTCATTTCCGCGTCGCCGACACCGGCGCCAGGCTTGGCCTTCCCGAAGTGAAGCTCGGCATCTTGCCGGGCGGCGGCGGCACGGTGCGGCTGCCACGGCTGGTCGGGGCATTGAAGGCCTTGAAGATGATCGTTTCAGGCACGCCGATCGGGGCCGATGAAGCGCACGCCGCGGGGCTGGTTGATGCCGTCTTCGAAGGCGATCTGACCACGCATGCAGTGAATTTCGCCCGGGAAATCGCCCGCAAGGGCGGGCCGTTCACACCGGTGCGCGATCGCAATGATCTGCTTAGGGAAACCGACCTTGCTGCCTTCGATGCCGAGGCAGCAGATCTCGCCCGGAAAGCCCGCGGCCTGGAAGCGCCGATCGCCTGCGCGGAGGCGGTGCGCAATGCCGTCACGCTGCCCTTCGACGAAGCGCTTGCGGCGGAGCGCGCGCTTTTCGTGAAACTGGTCGCCAGCGACCAGTCGCGGGCGCAGCGCCATCTGTTCTTCGCCGAACGCGAGGCGGCAAAGCTTCCGGGCAAGGACATCGTCAAGCGCAGGATTGCCCGCGTCGGTGTCATCGGCGCCGGCACGATGGGCGGCGGCATCGCCATGGCCTTCGCCAATGGCGGTTTTCCCGTCACCTTGCTGGAAGCCAGTCATGAAGCCTTGCAGCGCGGGCTGGGCACGATCGAGAAAAACTACACCGTCTCCGTCTCGCGTGGTTCGCTGAGTGAAGAGGCCAAGCGGCAGCGGCTCGCCCAGTTCAAAGGCACCACCGACTACGCCGATCTCGCCGATTGCGACCTGATCATCGAGGCGGCGTTCGAAGACATGGCGGTCAAGAAGGAAATCTTCGGCAAGCTCGACGCGGTGGCCAAGGCGGGCGCGATTCTCGCCACCAACACCTCGTATCTCGACATCAACGATATCGCCGCGTCGACCTCTCGCCCGCAGGATGTGCTCGGCCTGCATTTCTTCTCGCCGGCCAATGTGATGAAGCTCTTGGAAATCGTGCGGGCGGAAAAGACCGCGCCCGACGCGCTGGCGACATCCGTCGATCTGGCACGGCGGATCGGCAAGGTCGCTGTCGTCGTCGGCGTCTGCCATGGTTTCGTCGGCAACCGCATGCTGGCGGCGCGTGGCTCGGAATCCGAAGCGCTTCTGCTGGAGGGCGCGACACCCAGCCAGATCGACAAGGCCTTCACCGATTTCGGCTGGCCGATGGGGCCGTTCCAGATGGGCGATCTCGCCGGCCTCGACATTGGCTGGCGCAACCGCAAGGCACGCGGCCAGACGGCCGTAATCGCCGACACGCTGTGCGAACAGGGCCGTTTCGGCCAGAAGACCGGCCGTGGCTTCTACCTCTACGAGGCGGGCGCGCGGGCGGGCGCTGCCGACCCCGAAGTGGAGGCGTTGATCCGCGGCAAGGCGGCCGAGCAAGGCATCGCGCCGCGTGCGATAAGCGCCGAAGAAATCATCGAGCGCACGCTCTATCCCCTGGTCAACGAGGGAGCGAAAATTCTGGACGAAGGGATCGCGGCACGCGCCTCCGATATCGATGTCGTCTGGGTCAACGGCTACGGCTTTCCTGTCGGCAAGGGCGGCCCGATGTTCTGGGCCGGGCTTGAAGGGTCGGCGCGGATCGTCGAAAGGCTTGAGTACTGGCACCAGCGGACCGGCAGGCCAGTTTTCAAGCCTGCGCCGCTGCTGAAACGAATGGCCGAAACCGGCTCTTGGGACGGTGGCGCGGCGGGCTGAGCTCGTTTCCAACGATTTGCATCGCCGCCTCGCTCTCCGCGACGGCCTATTGCTTCCGTCTCGCGCGCTTTGACCGAAGCGATCCAGGCGTAGAAGGACACTTATTTACGGTCGGCAGGATTTCCGAACGCGGGATCGCGTGGCCGCGAATAGGTATCGATACGCGGCAGGTCGTCCGAGAATTCCACCCAAGGCAGTCTCAGGCGCCAATAGGCGTGCGCTTGCGGACTGAACCGCTCCGGATGGTCGAAAAAGCCTATCGTGACGTAGAGTTCGTCGCTCAGCCCTTCGTCGCGATAAGCGATCGACGTGCCGCAATCTCCGCAGAATGTTCGCACAATGCCCTTGGTCTTGGAGAATTCCTTCGGCCGGCCACGAGTGAGCCGCACCTGATGCGGACGGTAGCCAACCCATACGGTCAATGGGCTGCCGATTGCCCGGCGGCAATCGTCGTCATGGTCGGAGCAGACCCAGAACGGCTCGCCTTGCATCTCGGCGGCAATTGCCCCGCAAAAACAGGCGCCCGTTTCAATCCTGCCGTCCATCTCGTCGCTCCCGAAGACCGCCTGCCGCGCCGACCATTCAAGGGAACAACCATCCTCGCTGGCCGAGGTTCCTGTTGCTTGCCTTCGAAAGGAAAGCCGGTGTGGCCTGGACGTGCTTGCGGCCGCCGGTCGCGCGGAGCCAGCTGTCGGGATAGGGATACCACCATTCCTGGATCGCCGGCTTGTGCTCGATCACCATCTTCGAGCGGCGGAAGGCATCCAGCCCTGGCGGCCGAGTTCATGGCCGAGTCCGGATGCTTTCCAGCCGCCGAAGGGTAGCGCGCAATTGTCGATCAGGGGATTAACAGACCGACGGAGGAGGATCTGCTCGACCGGGCGCCGGGGTAATCCTGACGCCCGGCTTCCGGCTGGACGGGATGCGGGCCGTGGCGTTGCGCCAGGGCGTGGAGGCGCAGGCCGCGCTGCCGGACGCCGCGTTCGATGCGCGAATTCCAGCGGCTGGACATCGATTTTCACGGCATGATCGCCGAGGGCTGTGCCAATCGTTTCCTCACCGATGCGCTGTCGGATCATCTAAGGTTGCGCCGGCTGCCGGGCATTATGCCGGGGTCAATGTGTTCCGCCTGAAGCAATCTTTGCGCGAACACCTGAACATACTCGACCATCTCGAAAACCGGCAGTATGAGGTGGCTGCCGATCTGCTTCGTATCCACCTGCGGCTCTCCCGCAGCCAGCGATCGCAAGCGGCCAGCCGCGGCGCCCCCGCGCTGTTCGGCATGATCAGCCGGCCCGATTGAAGAGGAAATAATTGACGCGCAAAGCCAGTCCGACCATCGCGCTGTTTCCCGAAGCCAGTTTCGGCGCGGCGTTGAATTGCGTCGGCATTGCGCGGTCGTTGCGTGCGCGGGGCGCGCGCTTTTGCGAGGCGCTACGCTTCGGCATGCCGTCGCTGATCATGCTCTATTGCAGGGACGGCCATGACAATGCGTGGCGCGCCGGAGAGACCGGCGTCGGCGACCATATCGGCCGTGACGGCTGGACAGAAGGAGTATGGAGAGAGCCATTGTCGGCCTGCTGGCCGACGACGCCATGCGCGCCCCTGAGGGACAATGCAGCCCGGATGGCGCTGGAACCCGGAACGGATTTGGCCGCGCAAGCCATACTCTCTCTGATACGGAATTGAACGAAATGCTTGACAAGAACACCAACACCTCGCTCTCCGGCGGCAACGATCCCAAGGCCTGGCTGGCGCAGCATGGCATCAATGAAGTCGAATGCCTGGTGCCCGACATGAACGGCGTGCTGCGCGGCAAGGCGCTGCCGACGGCGAAATTCCTGAAGGCGCTGGAGGACCGCGCGCTCTATCTGCCGAGCAGCGCCTTCCTGGTCAGCATCGACGGCCGCTATTCCGGCTCGATCGACGAGGGTTTCGCCTATTCGGACCCGGACATGCGCATGGTGCCCGATGTCTCGACGCTGTGCCTGGCGCCCGGCGCCGGGCCTGGCAAGGCCTATGTCTTCGCCGACGCCTTCCACATGGATGGGAGGCCATGGATGGCCTCGCCGCGCCATGTGCTGCGGGCCGTGCTCGACCTCTACCGGCAGCGTGGCTGGCGGGCCGTCGTGGCGCCGGAGCTTGAATTCTACCTCACCGCGCCCAATCCCGATCCGGACAAACCGCTGACCGCCCCGGTCGGCGCCAATGGCCGCGCCGAGGGCGTGCAGCACCCCTATGACATGGCGGCACTCGAGGAGTTCGAGCCGGTGATCAGGCGCGTCTATGACTATGCCGCGGCCGCCGGGCTGCCGCTCGACACGCTGATCCACGAATCGGGCACGGCGCAGCTGGAGATCAACCTGCTGCATGGCGACGCGCTGCCGCTGGCCGACCAGGTGCTGCTGTTCAAGCGGCTGACGCGCCAGGCCGCGCAGCAATGCGGCATGCACGCCACCTTCATGGCCAAGCCGATCGCCGCGCAGGCAGGAAGCTCGATGCACCTGCACATGTCGATCGTCGACGAGGTTGGCAACGCGCTGTTTGCCGGCACCGATGACGCCGACACCGAGATGTTCGGACACTTCATCGGCGGGCTGCAGAAATATGTCCCCGAAATCATGCCGCTGTTCGCGCCGAACGTGAATTCGTATCGCCGCATCCGGCCGAACCACAGCGCGCCAGCCAACATCGAGTGGTCGCATGACAACCGCTCCTGCGGCTTGCGCGTGCCCGCCGGTGGCCGTGCCGCGCGGCGAGTCGAGAACCGCCTGCCGGGCGCGGATTGCAATCCCTATCTGGCGATCGCCGGTTCGCTGCTCGCCGGCTATCTCGGCGTCGAACAGAAACTGGCGCGCTCGGCCGAGGCGTCGGGCAATGCCTACAAGATCAAGAGCACGCTGCCGAAGACCATGGAGGAGGCGCTCGACCGCTTCACGGCTTGCGAGCCGGTGCGGACGCTGCTCGGCGAGGATTTCTTCCAGACCTATCTGCGCGTCAAGAGCGTCGAGCTCGACCTGTTCCAGAGCGTGGTGACGAGCTGGGAACGCGACCACCTGCTGTTGAAGGTGTGATCATGGCATCTTCGACGGGTTTCAATTCCGGTCTCGATATCGGCAAATCCTACTATGTCGCCACCGCCAATCCGGCGCCGGATCATGCAGCGCTCGTGGGCGATGTCGACGCCGACCTGGTCGTCGTCGGCGGCGGCTGCACCGGCCTGTCCGCCGCCCTTCACGCCGCCGAGCGCGGCCTGAAAGTGATGCTGCTCGAAGGCGGCAAGATCGGCTGGGGGGCGTCGGGGCGCAATGGCGGCCAGATGATCCCCGGCCTGCGCAAGGGCGCCAAGGGCCTGGTCAAACTCTACGGGCCCGAGCGGGCGAAGGTGCTGTTCGACCTCGCTTTCGAGGCGCGTGGGCTGGTGCTCGACATCATCGAGCGCAACGCCATCGATTGCGACCTCAGGCTGACCGGTCATCTGGTCGGCGCGGTCAACGGCTCCGACCTCAGGGATCTGGAGGAGGAGGCCAGCTGCCTCGAAAGCGTGATGAAATTCCGCGACGTCGAGATATTGTCGGCGGCGGAAGCCCGGGCCAAGGTCGACACGCCCTATCATGGCGCGATGTACGAGCCGCTTGGCGGCCACATGCATCCCTTGAATTACACGTTGGGCCTCGCCCGCGCGGCGGTCGCAGCCGGTGTCACCATCCACGAGAATTCGGTGGCCACGCGGCTGGAGCGCGAGCCTTCCATACGGGTCTCGACAGCAAAGGGATCGGTACGCGCAAAACATGTCGTGCTGGCGGGCGACGCCTTGCTTCACGGGCTGGAGCCGCGCGTCAACAGCCGCATCATGCCGGTCGGAAACTACATCGTCGCCACCGAGCCGCTGGAAGGCAAGCGCAACGTCATCCCGGCCAACGTCGCGGTGTCCGACACGCGCTTCGTCGTCAACTATCACCGCATGTCGGCGGATGGCCGTCTGCTGTTCGGCGGCGGCGAGCGCTACACGCCGTCGCCGCCGGCCGACATTGCCGGCTTCGTGCGGCCGCACATGGAAGGCACCTTCCCGCAGCTCAAGGGCTGCCGCATCGATCATGCCTGGGGCGGGCTGGTGTCGGTGACGACATCGCGCCTGCCGCATGTCGGGCACTATGGCGAGGTCTATTTCGCGCATGGCTATTCCGGGAAGGGCGTCATCCTGTCGACGCTGTCGGGCAAGCTGCTCGCCGAAGCGATCACCGGCGACGCCTCGCGGCTTGACCTGTTCTCGACGCTCACGCCGATGCCGTTCCCGGGTGGTACGGCGCTGCGCGGCCCGCTCTATGTGCTCGGGATGTTGTGGTACGCGATGCGGGATAGGATCAAGCACTGAGGTCGCTTAGCGTCGCCATTTTGAGGAGAGGTCGGCGGGACAGCCCCCCCGCTGTCCTGCCGGACATCTCCCCCACAAGGAGGGAGATTGGCAGTTTCATCGATTCGCCTTCTCCTGCGACGTTGGAGATTGGCGAAAGCCGGCTTGACGTCCGATCTCCCCCCAAGTGGGGGAGATGCCCGGCAGGGCAGTGGGGGGCGCTGTCCCGCCGATGTTGGGAAGGTCAACAAGACTTTCCTAAACCACAAAGAAATCCTCGATGCGCTGCCTGGCCCCAAGCAGCGCGGGCAGGATTTCCCGTTCCATCTCGGCAACCGAGAACCGCGCCGACTGTGTCGACACATTGATGGCCGCGACCGTGTTTCCCGAGCGGTCGCGGATCGGCACGGCGATGGAGCGCAGGCCGAGTTCCAACTCCTCGTCGACGATGGCGAAGCCGTCCTTCCTCGCTTTGGCGATGGCCTTCGCCAGCAGGGGCCTGTCGATGATCGTCTTGGCCGTTCTTCTCTCGATCGCCGCGCGGCTGAGAAAGGTGTCCAATTCTTCAGATGTCAGCCCGGCGAGCAGCATGCGCCCCATCGAGGTGCAATAGGCCGGCAGCCTGGTGCCGACATCCAGCGAGACGCTGAGGATGCGGCGGCCAGGAATACGGGCGACGTAGACGACATCCTCGCCCGAGAGGATCGCCGCCGAACAGGCTTCGTTCAGCTGCGCCGCCACCGCGCGCATGATGGGGGCCGCGAAGCTCCACAGCGAGGCGCCGCCGAGCCAGGTGCGCGCAACCGTCAGCAGACGTGGCGACAGCGAAAACACGCGGCCAGCCTGTGTGGCATAGCCGGTCGCGACCAAGGTCAGCAGGAATCGCCTGGCGCCAGCCCGGGTCAGGCCGGCTTCCTCCGCCATTTCGGTCAGCGTCATGCCCGAAGGGTGGCGGGCGAGGATCTCCATGACGGCGAGGCCGCGTTCAAGCGAGCCGACGTGATCACGCGAAGCAGCCCCTTCGTCCATCTGACCTCCATACCAAAGGCTGCCGTCCGCCCGGATTGACTCGGGGCTCCGGTCAGCCTAGAAAGTATCACATACAATACATATGTTCTCAATGCGAACTTTCGGGATTGGAGCCCTGGCGATGGTCAAGTTCCTGCCGCTCAAAAAGGCGGTGGCCGAGAACCTCAATAATGGTGATTCCGTCGCCTTCGAAGGCTTCACCCATCTGATCCCGACGGCGGCGGCGCATGAGGCGATCCGCCAGGGGTTTCGCGACCTGACCCTGATCCGCATGACGCCGGACCTGATCTACGACCAGATGATCGGCATGGGCATGGCGAAGAAAATCATCTTCTCCTATATCGGCAACCCCGGCGTCGGCCTGCTGCGGCGTGCCCGCGATTCGATCGAGAACGGCTTCCCCAGGTCGATCGAGATCGAGGAGCACAGCCATGCCGGCATGGCCAACGCCTATGAGGCAGGGGCGGCCGGCCTGCCCTGCGCGGTGTTCCGCGGCTATCGCGGCGCCGGACTGGCCAATGTCAATCCGAACATCAAGTCAGTCACCTGTCCGTTCACTGGCGAGGTGCTGGCAGCGGTGCCGTCGATCCGGCCCGACGTCACCTTCATCCATGCGCAGAAGGCCGACCGCAAAGGCAATGTTCTGGTTGAAGGCATCATCGGCATCCAGAAGGAGGCTGTGCTGGCGGCCAGGCGCGCGGTGGTGACGGTGGAGGAAGTGGTCGACAATTTCGACGATCTGCACCCCAATCTGACTGTGCTGCCGCGCTGGACGATCGCGGCGATCTCGGTCGTACCCGGTGGATCGCACCCCTCCTACGCGCATGGCTATTATGCGCGCGACAATGCCGCCTATCTCGAATGGGACGAGATCGCCGCTGACCGTGGCAAGTTCCAGGCGTGGATGCAGGCGAACGTCATCGGCAAGAGCGCCGGTGATTTCGCGGCCCGCGTCGAACATTTGAGGAAAGCGGCATGAGCGAACGGGGTTTCACTCCCAACGAGATGATGACGATCGCAGCCAGCCGCGCGTTGAAGAACGACGATGTCTGTTTCGTCGGCATCGGTGCGCCCTCCGCCGCTTGCAACGTGGCGAGGCTGACGCATGCACCCGACATCACGCTGATCTATGAAAGCGGCACGATCGGCACCGCGCCTGACGTGCTGCCGCTGTCGATCGGCGACGGCGAACTGTCCGAAACCGCGGTCACCACCGTCGCGGTGCCGGAAATGTTCCGCTACTGGCTCCAGGGTGGCCGCATCTCGATCGGTTTCCTCGGGGCTGCCCAACTCGACAAGTTCGGCAACATCAACACCACGGTCATCGGCGACTATTTCCACCCCAAGACCCGGCTTCCCGGCGGCGGCGGCGCGCCGGAGATCGCGACCTCGTCGAAGGAGATCTACATCACCATGGCGCAGACAAGGCGTGGAATGGTCGAAAAGATCGACTTCTTCACCTCCTTCGGCCACGGCGAGGGCGGTGATCATCGCCAGCGGCTCGGCATCGAGACGGCCGGGCCCACTTTGCTGATCACCGACCTTGCGATCTGGAAACCAGACCCGGTGACCAAGGAATTCACGGTCGTGTCGCTGCATCCCGGCGTCACACGCCAGCAGGTGCAGGAGACCTGTGGCTGGGTCGTCAGGTTCGCCGAGGCGCTTGACGAGACGCCGGCGCCAAGCGATCTCGAACTCAACACGTTGCGCGACCTGCAGGCCCGCACCAAGGCGGCGCATGAGGGAACCGGAAAAGCAAAGGCTGCATGACATGGCCGAGGCCTATATCTGCGACTATATCCGCACGCCGATCGGCCGTTTCGGCGGCTCGCTGTCATCGGTGCGTGCCGACGATCTCGGCGCGATACCGCTGAAGGCTTTGCTCGAGCGCTATCCGGGCATTGACTGGCAAGCGGTCGACGACGTCGTCTATGGCTGCGCCAATCAGGCTGGCGAGGACAACCGCAACGTGGCGCGCATGGCGCTGCTTTTGGCTGGGCTGCCCAAGGAAATCCCGGGTTCGACCGTCAATCGCCTGTGCGGTTCCGGCATGGATGCGCTGACCATCGCGGCGCGCGCCATCAAGGCCGGCGAGGCGGAATTGATGATCGCCGGCGGCGTCGAATCCATGAGCCGCGCGCCCTTCGTCATGCCCAAGGCCGACGCGGCGTTCTCGCGCAATGCCGAGATTTACGACACCACCATCGGCTGGCGCTTCGTCAATCCGCTGATGAAGAAGCAGTATGGCGTCGATTCGATGCCCGAGACGGGCGAGAACGTCGCCGAGGATTTTGCCGTCTCGCGCGCCGATCAGGATGCCTTCGCTGTGCGCAGCCAGGACAAGGCCGTCGCCGCGCAGGCCAATGGCCGGCTGGCCAGGGAAATCACGCCCGTGACAATCCCGCAGCGCAAGGGCGATGCGATTGTCGTCTCGAAAGACGAGCATCCCCGAGCCGGAACAACAATCGAGGCGCTGGCGAAATTGCCGACACCGTTCCGGCAAGGCGGCACGGTGACGGCCGGCAACGCGTCGGGTGTCAATGACGGGGCCGCGGCATTGATCGTTGCCTCGGAAGCGGCGGCGAAGAAATACGGCCTGACGCCGATCGCCCGCATCCTCGGCGGCGCCGCCGCCGGCGTCGCGCCGCGCATCATGGGCATCGGTCCGGCGCCGGCGACGCAGAAACTCTGCGCGCGGCTCGGCCTGACGCCACAACAGTTCGATGTCATCGAACTCAACGAAGCCTTTGCCTCGCAAGGCATCGCCGTGCTGCGCCAACTCGGCATCGCCGAGGACGCCGGGCACGTCAACCCGAATGGCGGCGCCATCGCGCTCGGCCATCCGCTTGGGATGTCGGGCGCCCGCATATCCGGCACCGCGGCGCTGGAGCTTCGCGAGCGTGGCGGGCGCTATGCACTCGCCACCATGTGCATCGGCGTCGGCCAGGGCATCGCCATCGCGCTCGAACGGGTCTGATCGGCCACATTTCCCGGCCCGGCCAGCAGCAGAGTGCCTGGATCGGGTCCGTCAAATTTGACCATGTGGACAAAAGTACGGACCCGTTCCATAGTTCCCCGTCTGATTTTTAGAACAGTCGGCTCGACACGGCTGTCGAACAGAGGGGACTGCAATGGAAAACCGGAAGAATAAATCTCAATCGGCACGCGACGGGCTGTCGCGGCGCAACGTGCTGGAACTGGGCGCGCTTGGCCTGGCGGCGGCGATGCTGCCGGGCGCGGCCTTCGCCAAGGACAAGAAGTTGAAAGTGGCGGCGATCTTCGCCACGCCCATCGAGGAGCCATGGGACAACCAGATCCATGTCGCCCTGCAGAAGGCCGAGAAGGAACTGGGCATCGAATACAAATGGTCGGAGAAGGTGCAGACCGCCGATTTCAGCCGCGTCATGCGCGAATATGCGCAAGGCGGATACGAACTGGTGCTGGGCGATGCCTTCGCCGCCGAGCGCGAATCGCGCCGCACCGCCAAGCAGTTCCCAAAGACGGCCTTCCTGTTCGGCTCCGGCGCAGGCCCTGCCGAGCCCAATTTCGGTGTGTTCGACAACTGGATCCATGAGCCGGCCTATCTCTCAGGCATGATCGCCGGCAAGATGTCGAAGTCGGGTACGGTCGGCGCCGTCGCGGCGATGGGCATTCCGGAGGTGAACCGGCTGGTCAACGCCTTCTTCGCCGGCGCCAAGGAGGTCAATCCGAACGTCAAGAAGAAGGTCGCCTTCATCGGCTCCTTCTTCGATCCGCCGAAAGCCAAGGAGGCGGCGGTCGCACAGATCGATGCCGGCGCCGATGTCATCTATGCCGAACGGTTCGGCGTCATTGAGGCGGCGGTGGAGAAGAAGGTATTCGCCATCTCCAACATGTCCGACCAGTCGAGCCTCGGTCCCGATACGGTCATCACCGGCCCGGTCTGGGACATGTACCCGACGGTCGAGCAGGCGATCAAACTGGTCAAGGCCGGAGTCTATACGGCGCAGGATTATGGCGATTTCTCGCGCATGGCCAAGGGCGGCTCGTATCTGGCGCCTTTCCACAAATTCGACAAAACGCTGCCCGCCGACGTCAAGGATCTGGTCGAGAAGAAGAAGGCCGAGATCCTGGAAGGCAATTTTCGCGTCGATGTGGACGAGAACACGCCGGTTTCGGATTGATATTTCACCCTCCCCCTTGTGGGGAGGGTCGATCCGCGAAGCGGATCGGGGTGGGGGTCTCGTAGGGCGCACCCCACCCCGTCTCGCGATCTTCGCTACACTGCGATCGCAAACCGACCCTCCCCACAAGGGGGAGGGTGAAGAGCCACGCCAAGCCATTTCAACGGAAGAAACCCTTGCCTGCCCCACTCATCGAAATGCGCGGCATCACCAAGAGCTTCGGCGCGGTGAAGGCGAACGAGGCTGTCGACCTCAGCGTCGCGCCGGGCGAGATCCTTGGGCTGCTGGGCGAGAACGGCGCCGGCAAGACGACGCTGATGAATGTGCTGTTCGGTGCCTATGCGCCCGATGCCGGCGAGATACTGATCCAAGGCCAGCCGGTGCGGATCACCAGTTCGGCGGACGCGCTGGCCGCGGGCATCGGCATGGTGCACCAGCATTTTCACCTTGCGCCACGGCTGACGGTGCTGGAGAACCTGCTCATCGGCATTCCCGGCAAGTCGGGGCGGATCGACCGCGCCGGCGGGCTGGCGCGGCTGGCCGAGATCGGCCGGCGGCATGGGCTGACGCTCGATCCCGACGTGCCGGTCTCGGCGCTGTCGGTTGGCGAGCAGCAGCGGCTGGAAATCGTCAAGGCGCTGTTTCGCGGCGCCAAGCTCCTGATTCTCGACGAGCCAACCGCCGTGCTGGCGCCGAGCGAGGTCGACGGGTTGTTTTCAGCGTTGCGCTCGATGGCGGCACAGGGGCTCGGCATCATCTTCATCTCGCACAAGCTCAACGAGGTGCGGGCGCTCACGCATCGCTGCACGGTGCTGCGGCATGGCCGCGTCGCCGGCCGCGTCGACGATCCGGCCAACACGACGTCCGCGGCAATCGCGCAATTGATGTGCGGCCATGAGATCGTGCCGCCGGCGAGGGGATCATGGACGCCGGGCGAACCGGTGCTCACCCTCGACGGCATCTCCACCTCGAAGCATTCGGGCACGGTGCTGCGCGGCGTATCGCTTGCCGTCCGCACTGGCGAAATCCTCGGCATCGCCGGCGTCTCCGGCAATGGCCAGCGGGCGCTGGCGGAGGTGATCTCCGGTATGATTTCGCCCGAGGCCGGGCGGATGACCATAGCCGGCAAACAAGTGGCGCGCTTCACCCCGCGCGAGGTGCAGGCACTCGGTCTCGGCCGCATCCCGGAAGATCGCATGACAACCGGCCTGGTCACCAACCTGCCGCTGGCCGATTCCATGGTGCTGCCGCGCATCGGCACATCAGCGTTCAGCAGCAAGGGCCTGCTCAAGCCGGACGCGATCCGCGCCTTCGCCGAAGCGCAGATCAAGGCCTATGACATACGCTGCCCCGGGCCGATGACCCGCGCCGGAGCGCTGTCCGGCGGCAACCTCCAGAAGGCGCTGCTGGCGCGAGAGCTTGCCTTCGATCCGAAAGTGCTTGTTGTCTCGCAGCCGACACGCGGCCTCGACATCGGCGCTGCCCGCTTCATCCATGAAAAGTTCCTGGACATGCGGGCCAAGGGCTGCGGCATCGTCGTCATAGGCGAGGATCTGGAAGAATTGCTCGTACTCTGCGACCGCATCGCGGTGATGTATGAGGGCCGCATCGTCGGCACGCTGGACAGCGCGGAGGCGAGCATCGCCCGGCTCGGTCTCTTGATGACCGGCGCGGAGGGGAGGGCGTAGCGCATGGGTTTGCTTCGTCAATCCTTCGCAGATTGCCCAAATGACTTCGTCCTAGGTGATCGCTTGAGGCTCAACGTCAGCGCCGCCCCTCACCTGCCTGCCGGCATCCTCTCCCCGTATAGTGACGGTGAGAGGGGCGCCTTCATCGCCGCTTTCGCCACTCACCAACGTTGCAGGACAGGTGCCCGGGATGCGGCCAACTCCCTTCTCCCCGTCCCTCTACGGGGAGAAGGTGCCGGCAGGCGGATGAGGGGCGGCGCCAGTGCCTGGCGGGCGGAGGGCCATATTTGATGTTCCGCCTCGAAGTCCGCACCTCGACGCCCGCCTGGTTCAACCTGGCGCTGCCGCTGTTGGCGATCGCCGCCACGCTCATCCTGTGCAGCGGCCTCATCGCGCTTGCCGGGGCTGGCGTGCTCGAATCCTACGGCGTGATGTTCACGGCCTCGCTCGGCGACAGCTACGCCATCACCGAAACGCTGGTGCGCGCCGCGCCGATGATCTTCACCGGTCTGGCGGTGGCCGTCGCCTTCCGGGCCAAATTCTGGAACATCGGGGCCGAGGGGCAGTTGCTCGCCGGCGCGGTGGCCAGCTGCTTTGTCGGCGCGATCCCGATGCCGGGTCCGCTCGCCATGCTGTTGATGGCGATCGCCGGCGCCGCGGCCGGCGCCGCCGTCGCGCTCATCCCGGCGACGTTGCGGGTCAAATTCAAGGTCGATGACGTCGTCAGCTCATTGCTGCTCAACTCGGTCATCTATTACGCGCTGATGGCGCTGATCGAGGGGCCGTGGAAGGACAGCTTCAGCGGCTATCCGATCTCGCCGCCGATCGAGGATTCGGCAAATTTTCCGGTGCTGATCGAAGGCACGCGGCTGCATCTCGGCGTTGTCGTGGCGCTGGTCGCGGCGCCGTTGATCTGGTTCCTGATCGTGCGCACTACGCTGGGGTTCAGAATCAGGGTCACCGGCGAAAACCCGGAGGCAGCACGCTATGGAGGCATCAATGTCCAGCGCGTGCTGCTCTCGACGGCGCTGCTCTCCGGCGCATTGGCGGGGCTCGCCGGCGTCGGCGAGGTCGGCGGCGTGCATTTCCAGGTGATGAGCGACATCTCGCCGGGCTACGGCTACTCCGGCATCGTCGTCGCCATGCTGGCGCGGCTCAACCCGCTCGGCGTCGTGCCGGCGGCGATCTTCCTGGCCGCCGTGATGACCGGGGCCGAGGCGATGTCGCGGGCGACCGGTGTTCCGGCCTTCCTCAGCGATGTCATCCAGGGCACAGCGTTGCTCGCCATGCTGGTGGCGCTGCTGTTCACCGCCTACCGCATCCGCCGCGTCGGAGCAGCCTGATGAGCGTGGTGCTGGAACAGATTTTTCAGGTCGGCTTCCTGGCGGCCATCATCCGCATCGCCACGCCGCTGGCCTTTGCCACGCTTGGCGAGATGTTCTCCGAACGGGCCGGCGTGCTCAATCTCGGCATCGAAGGCATCATGCTGCTCTGCGCGATGACCGGCTTCACGGCCACCAGCCTCAGCGGCAGCCTGTGGCTGGGTGTCCTGGTGGCAGTGCTGACCGGCATGCTGATGGGCGCGCTGCATGCGCTGTTCACCGTGGCGCTCGGCCTCAGCCAGCATGTCTGCGGCATCGGCGTGACCCTGTTCAGTTCGGGGCTCGCCTATTTTCTCTACCGGCTGATCTTCGGGCAGCAATCGGTCCCGCCGAGCATCATGGGTTTTCAGACTCTGCCGATCCCGGTGCTGTCCGACATTCCGGTGCTCGGGCCGGCGGTGTTCAACCAGTTCGCGCTGGTCTACATGGCCATCCTGGCCATCCCGCTGGCGGCCTTCATCCTCTACCGCACACCTTGGGGCCTGTCCGTGCGCATGGTCGGCGAGAACCCGCGTGCCGCCGATTCCGCCGGCGTCAGCGTGATCGCCACGCGCTTCCAGGCGGTGATCCTCGGTGGCGCCTTGATGGGTTTGGCCGGCGCCTTCCTGTCGATGGCGCAGTTCAACGCCTTCACTTTCGGCGTCGTCTCCGGGCGCGGCTGGGTGGCGATCGCGCTGGTCGTGTTCGGCCGCTGGGATCCATGGCGCTCGGCGGGTGCGGCGCTGTTGTTCGCCTTTGTCGATGCCTTGCAGTTGCGCATGCAGGCGAGCGGCCTTGGGCACATTCCCTACGAAGCGTTCCTGATGCTGCCCTTCATCTTCACCATCGTCGCCATGGCTTTCATGTCGCGCAATGCTGTCGCTCCCTCGGCGTTGCTCAAGCCTTTTCGGCGAGAGGAGCGGTAACGCAGGCTTAGGTTCCTCGCCCCACAAAACGGGGAGAGGTGGCCGCGAAGCGGTCGGAGAGGGGCTGCGCTGACTGTCGAATGGTCGCTTTTTCAGGGCCGCGCCTTGCGCCAGCTTCTCAGTCGGTTCTGGCTTCACGCAGGGCATCCCCCGCCCCGTCTCGGGCTTCGCCCGAGCCACTTCTCCCCCCACTCCCGTGGGGGCGAGGAAAAGCATCACATCGCCGTAAAGCCGTTATCGACGAACAGATGCGCGCCGTTGACGAAGCTGGATTCGTCGCTGGCTAGGTAAAGTGCTGCCTTCGCCACCTCTTCCGGCTCGCCGATGCGCCCCTGTTGCGCGGCAAGAGCTGCGTCCGAGACATCGACACCGAGCTTGCCAAGATCGGCGACCTCGCGCAGGCCGTGCGGCGTGCGGATGAAACCGGGGCAGACCGCGTTGCAGCGGATGTTGCGGTCGCGGAACTCGACGGCGATGGCGCGCGCGAACATGTGGCAGGCGCCCTTGGTGGTGTCGTAGAGCACTTCGTTCGGCGTCGCCGCCACCGCCGAGATCGACGAGGTGCAGACGATCGAGCCGCCGCCCGCCGCGATCATGCCGGGCAGCACGGCGCGCGTCATCAGGAACATCGAGCGCACATTGACGGCATGCAGCCAGTCCCATTCCTGAAGCGTCGTCTCCAGGAACGGCTTTATGACGATGGTGCCGGCATGGTTGAACAGCACGGTGACCGGGCCGAGTTTTTCCGTCGCCCCTTTCACCGCCGTCTCGACTTGCGCTTCGTCAGAGACGTCGGCGACAAAATGCTCGGCGACATGACCGCGCGCCCGGATCGCCGCCGCCGTCGCCGCTGCCGCTTCGCCGTTGCGGTCGATGATCGCCACCTTGGCGCCCTCGGCGGCGAACAGCTCTGAAGCCGCTCCGCCCATTCCCGTCGCGCCGCCTGAAACGATGGCGACCTTACCGGCAAGTCTCGCGCCCATTTTTCCACTCCCATATCCCGTTGGATGACGTCTTGTTGTTCGATGCTATCCCTGATGCGCGGAGCGGCCAATGCGCGAATTGGGTCTGCAGGGACAGGGGACAGGTCCAGAGGCTGGCGTTGCGGCGCCCACAACCCACGCCGCGGGCCCTCCAGACAGCGCCAATAAGCAAACCGTCGTCAATTTTCGGCCGAATGTGAGAAAATTATTCTGCAGCGTGCCCGAAAATAGCACTCGACAAAGTCTACAAGTTTTATAGATTAATTGACGAGACGGAGGTCGATATGTCCTATATCCAGAACGCTCAGACCGACAGCAGCGGCCAGAGGCTGGCCAATGCCCAGACCTTCCGCCCGGCCTATGCCGGTGCCTTTGCCTATTTCGTCTTTGCCCTTGCGTTCGTGTTCACCGGGGCCGTTGTCCTGGGCTTCATTCCCTGAACGTTTTAATCACCTGGGTTTAGCGGCCCGGCGCTTCCATGCATTCGCAGTCGATGAACCGGATTCCGGTCTGCCTTCGCGCGACCGGTGATCACCGCATCCCGTGAGTCCAGAAATGGAGGAAATGGCAATGCCGATCGCGTCAATCGTCTGTCGGCTCACGCCTGTCGCCAAGCCGTGACAGGCCATCAATGACGGCAGCGGAATCGGCCAGGGTGCCGAAGACGCCATCCTCGACCGTCACCATGTGCAGCGCTGCCTCATGAGCCTTCTGGTCGCCGCTGGCGCAGGCGTCCGAAATCGTCAGGCACTGAAAATTGCGATCGCAGGCCTCGCGCAGCGTGGTGTGGACGCAGACATCGGTCGTGCAGCCGGAAAACATCAGATGCGTGATACCCTGCGCGCGCAGCACAAGCTCGAAATCCGTATAGGTGAAGGCGCTGTTGCAGGTCTTGTCGACGATGATGTCGTGCGGGTCGACATCGATTTCGGGGACGATCTGGAAACCCTGGCCCGAGCGCAGCAGCACGTCGGTGCCGTCGAGGCCGGCGCGTTTGCGGCGCCATTTCTCGTAGGCCGTCATGTCGGCCATGTCGGCACGATAGCCCTGCCTTGTGTGGATGATCGCGACACCGGCTTTGCGCGCGGCGGCGATCAGCCGGTTCACGGTGGGCAGGATCGCCCTCAGCGGCGAGGGGTCATAGCCCTTTCTGGCGAAGTAGCCCGTCGTCGATAGAAAATCCTGCTGCAGGTCGATGACAACCAAAGCCGTGTTTTCCGGCACCAGCCTGCCGTCATAGGGGTAGTCGAAGGGCTTTGCCTTGATCATCCGGAGCTCCCTGCTGTCGAGCCACTCTAGCGATTCCGCGTCAAGGCGACGAGGCGCAATGTGGGCGCCCGGCGGGCGTGCCGCGGATCGGTCCTCGGTGTGAACGACGAGGTCCGGGAGTGCTAAAAGCAAGGAGTTAGAGCGGGTCAACGATTCCATCAAACGCTGAACCGCTCCAGGACGGCTCAGCTCAGCGACTGACATAGTGCTTCGACCTGCTCGAGGTAGAAGCGGCATTTCGTGCGCAGGATTCTCAGGTTCGGGTCGTCGGCGCCGTTGATCTCGATGGTTTGCATCATGAAATCGAAATGGGCATGAAAGGCGTCTGCCGCGCCCCAGAGGCTGTCGGCCTGCCAGCTGTCGGCCATGGCCATGGAAATCAACTGCCGGGCCTCGACCCGCGCCGAGTCCGGCGATGCCGCCCGGGCTGCGATCAGGGCATGGAGCCGGCCGAAGATGCTTTCCCTGGCGTCGACGGTCCGGACGGTTGCAAGCATGTTCATCTGCGGGTTCCCCTCAAATCTCTGCGCATGAATGTTCATTTTGCGGGCTGCCAGCGATCAAGGCGGCGATCACTGCCGGATCCGATCGCCGGCCCCCGATGTTGGCAGCCTCGGCATTGGCTGCTCGAACCGCCAGACCATATCGGTGCGATCAGGCTCGGCGGCGGCTTTTTCCGGCAGCAGACCTTGCAGCGCACAAGGTGTCTCCCGCCGGTTCGGCCGTAAGCTCGCCGGCGCACACAGGACTGACGGCTGCATCCGCTATGCCCTCCTTGGCTGAGCGTGGTCCTTTGCATACGGCTTGGGATGCATGGGGTTGCCGCTGAGTTGCGCAAGCCTTGCCGGCCGGGCGCCGCGCAGAATATCGAATGCTTCGGCATAGGCCATGCCAAGCAAATAGGAGATCATGGGAAAACGGCTTGCGTCGGCAATCTGCACGAGCTCATTGGCCATTGATGCGATATATTGAAGATTATCGATCTCTGACTGACGTAAGGACTGATTTGCCACGTGCTGCTCCTTTATCGGATGGAACTCAGGGACGCGTTACTGGCTACACTGGACATACCGAGGCGGCTAATTGATGGATTGACCGGCGGCATGCGGGCTTGGTTCCGGGGTCGAGAGGGTCAAGGCATAGATGGGCGCGTCGTTGAGGCGGTCGAGGCCAAGAATGCGCTTGATCGCCGAGTGGCTGAGAGCTGCGGTGGGACACGCCGACAGACCATGCCTGGTCGCCGCCAGCATCATGTTCTGGCCGATATGGCCAGCCTCGATCAGGACGACGCGGTAGGCGTTGGCATCCTCATATTTCCACATGGTCCGGTCGAGCCTGGCGCAAAGCAGAACCAGGCATGGCATGGTATCGGCCCATTCCTGCCCGCCGACCAGCTCCGAGATCCTCGGCAGATGGCTGGCCGAGATCCTGCCGAGGTCGTGATCGGCGGCGGAATAGTGATAGACACCCGGCTCAAGACCCTCGACGCCAAGCGCAACCACATAGGCCTCATAGGGATTGCGCGCGCCGCCCGAGGGGGTCATGCCCAGCGGCAGGGCGCCGACGCAGTTATTGGTTTCGCCGGTTATGCCCATGCCCGCGAACAGACAGTCGGAGAGCTGCCGCGCGGTGATGGTGGGCGCGGCCGCGGTGCGGTTGGTGCGACGCCGCGCCATCAGGGCCAGAAGTTCGTTGTCGTCCAGTGCGTTCGGCAGCCGAATGGCATCCGTGGCATTTTTCAGCAGAAGGTCGGGCTGCGCGATATGACCGGCGCGTTCGATCTGCCGTGCTTCGGCCTGTTCGATGGTCATGAATTCGCTGTCCTGGACGCAGAAATGCATCAGCGCGGTCGGAATGCCCCAGTTCCACTGCCCGGAGAACTGCGTCTCCCGTTCGGCCAGCGGCGAGCCGGCGGTGACCAGGGCGGAATAATCCAGCAATTGCGGAACGACGGCATTGAGGTCGGATTTCGACCATCCATGAGCGCGCGCGACCTCTCCCGTGGAGGCCCATTCGTCCCAGGATGCGAGAAGACCAACCACTGCGGGGCTGCATTCGAAGACGCTTCGGGTCAGGAAATTGCACGCCGTGAGCTTGTTGGTCCCGGGGTAGAACACAAGTGTTTTTGAGGAGCGCATTTTCATGATGCTGGATGCCGTTTTTGAAAGCAAGGCGCCGACAGGGCGGACAGCCCGTCGGCGCCGAACGACTTCAGCGCTTGTTGTAGTGCATGCCCTGCGAGAAGAAGACGGTCCGGGTGCCTGCGGCAACCGTCAGCTTCGGGGCGTTGTTTACTTTCTTGGCCATTTTCGTCCCTTTCCCGACCCCCAATGGGATCTGTTAAAAGATCCCCCACAGCGGGACCCGCGAGAAGAAAGGTAAGTTCGAAAGAATTAATTGTGTGTTAAAATTACAGTAAATCTAACGTTACCTATAATATCTTTCTTTCCAAGAAAGTCTAAAAAATCGATTTTACTCAGATATGGAGTAGGTACTCGCTGGCATACGCTTTTTCGAGATATTCTTGTTCTTATTTAGCGTAACCAGCCGCTGGTGCTCCTAGCTCAGCCCGTCCTGGGTGAGGCTGACGACGAGCTGATCGATGGCGGGATCGTCAAGCGTGACGACATGCGCCATACGGATCGCATGCCGTGCTCGGATACCAGACATATCCTGCCGCATGATGACCGATACGAATGCCGGCCCGGCCTCGGTCAGAAGCATGGCCTTGCCGACGAGCACCGGTTCCGAGATTGGAGCCCATTGCACGGAGATCAGCGATGGCTCGCCGGTCTGGCGACGGTTGACGCCGCTAAAATAGATCCAGTTCAGGCGCGAGATCGCCACGCCGTAGTGGTTGCCGCGCGCCCGCGCCCATGTCGAGCCCCGGCGCTCCGACCATCCGGTGACCCTGCGGAATGTGACCAACTCGGCCTCGCGACGCACGAAAGTCACCGACCGCATCAGGAGATCGGGACGGGCCGGGATCGAAAAATAGGTGAAATAGGTGCCTCCCGCGATCGACGGGGCGGGAGGCCGAATCATCTGGTTGAACAGGCTTTCGGAGATCGGCGGCAGGCCGGCAACCGCAGGCTCGGGCATGCCGGGGCCCTGATACAGTTCGGCTTCGTGGATGCGGAAATAGTCGCAGATCAGCTTGGCCGTGGCCTTGTTCGGAATGGTCTGGCCCTGCAGATAGCGTTCGAACTGCGTGCGATTGATCCCCAACTCACGGCATACCGCGCTGATGGATGCATGGTCCTTGCAGAGCCGTCTGAGATTTGCAGCGAGATTCTCGCGAATGGACACGTCTTTGCTTTCGCAGGCGAATTCTTCATTTCGACTCGAAATCCATATAGCGCCTTCGGTCGCCCCCGCCGAAACGCCCAGTCACAACACACAGAAAAAACTGATCTGGTAACGCCAGTCTAATGGGGCGACTTCCAAAGAAAATAGTGCCGATCCGACGGCGACCATCGCCATAAGTCCAATTGACAATTGTCTTGCCCTGGAAGTCCCGCGAAATCGTATATGGCCTTTTGGGGGAGCATTGCCGCCGCGCGTCGCAACGGATGCCGTCCGCGCCTTGCGGCAAAAAAGCGGACCACCGATTATTCCGCTGGTGGAGCTGAGGAGGATCGAACTCCTGACCTCGTCATTGCGAACGACGCGCTCTCCCAGCTGAGCTACAGCCCCGTCCAGCGGATGGCGCATTTATCGGGCGCGGCGGATTTCTGTCAAGGCGGCGTTTTGCCGAAATCCTTGCTGTCTGTCGCGCCGGCCGGCGGCTCTTGCCGGTTTGGTGCGCAATGGCTACATGTCGGCAACAATTGGAGACCGGCATGCTCGCCCTCATTCAAACCATCGTCATGGCGCTCGACCTCTATTGGTGGATCATCATCGCCTCGGCGATCTTTTCCTGGCTCTATGCCTTCAATGTCGTCAACTCGCGCAACCAGTTCGTCGGCAGCATCGGCAACATGCTCTACCGGCTGACCGAGCCAGCGCTGCGGCCGATCCGCCGGTTCATGCCCGACCTTGGCGGCATCGACATCTCGCCGATTATCCTGCTGCTGATCCTGTTCTTCGTCAGGCAGTTCATTCTGACCACGGTGGCGCCGCTGCTGCTGTGAGTCCGGCGGTTGCATGAGCGCGCCATTCCGTATCCGCGAAAACGGCATCGAGCTGTTTGTCCGGCTAACGCCGAAATCTTCGGTGGACAGGTTGGAAGGCGTCGAAACATCGGCGGACGGGCGCAGCCATTTTAAGGCGCGGGTCCGCGCCATGCCGGAAAACGGTGCGGCCAATCAGGCGCTGGAGAAGCTGGTCGCCAAGGCGCTGGGGGTGCCAGGGTCGGCCGTTTCGGTCGTTGCCGGCGGCACGGCACGGCTCAAGACGCTGCGCGTTGTCGGCGAACCGGTGACACTGGCAAGAAGCGTCGAGGTGTTCGGTGCATAGGTCTCCTTGCCGCACGACCTTCGGAGTCAATCGCCCAGCGGCAAACGCGGATCGTCGACCTTCAGCGTGTTTACGCTCTGCTTGATGCGGCGCAGGTTCTCCAGCACCTTCGGCCCGCGCGTCTCGGCCACCGATGTCACGATCATGTCGACGATCGCCAGCAGGGCGTAGCGCGACGATGTCGGCTTGTAGATGTTGCCATCCTCGAGCGGCTGCAGATGGATGACCGTATCGGCGACCTTGGCAAGCGCCGAGTCGGGGGCGGTGACCGCCACTGTCATGGCGCCATATTGCTGCGCGACCTGCACGGCCTCGATGACCGAGCGCGCATAGCCGGACACCGAAAAAGCGACCAGAGTGGTCTCGGGCGTGGCAACGGCGGCATACATGCGCTGCAACTGGCCGTCGATCTGCGCCAGCACCGGCAAGCCGAGCCTGAACAGCCGGTTCTGCATCTCGGTCGCCATCATCGAGGAGATGCCGCCGGAGCCGATGCACAGAACATTGCCCGAAATCGCCAACCGTTCGGCGACCGCGACCAGCGTCGTCATGTCGAGATTCTCGCTGGCGCGCTGGATGGCCGAGATCGCCGCTTCGGTGATGGCGGAGGCGATGCGCTGCTCGCGGGCATCGCGGCTCAGTGGCTCCGGCGACAGATACTGGCCGCCGATGGCGATGGCCTGCGCCAGATAGAACTTGAAATCGCGCAGGCCCTCGCAGCCGAGATTGCGGCAGAAGCGGGTGACCGTCGGCTCGCTGACGCCGACGCGTGAGGCGATCTCCGAGATCGCCGCCTTGGAGGCGAAATCGAGGTCGGAGAGCACGAGGCCGGCCAGGCGGCGGTCCGACTTGGTGCCGTCCTGCGACATCAGCTGCAGCCGCGTGATGATGTCGGCCGGCGTCTTCATTCTTGTACCTTCGTCGTCATCCCGGTGTTTTCACAGCGGCAGGCCGGTTGCCTTGTCGAACAGATGGATGTTGCCGGGATCGACCGAAACCGGAAGCAGGTCGCCCGGCCTGATCGGCACCCTGTCACGGAACACAGCGCGCACCGTGTCGGTGCCGATGGCGCCATAGACGTGGATCTCGGAGCCGGTCGGCTCGACGACATCCACCTTGAGTCCCATGGCGTCGGCGGCTTCGCCGATGATGAAATGCTCGGGCCGGATGCCGGCCTCCACCACGCTTCCCGAAGGCACCGGCTTACCGGCAAGCGCAAGCCGGCCGCCGCCAACCGACTCGAACCAGGTCTTCTCAGGCGTCGTCTTGAGAGCCCCGGAGACAAAGCTCATCGACGGTGAGCCGAGAAAGCCGGCAACGAACTTGTTGGCCGGCCTGTCATAGAGTTCGAGCGGTGCTCCGACCTGCTGGATCCTGCCGCGGTCCATCACGACGATGCGGTCGGCCATGGTCATGGCCTCGATCTGGTCGTGGGTGACATAGACGATCGTCGATTTCAGCCGCTGGTGCAGCGCCTTGATCTCGGTGCGCATTTGCACGCGCAACTGCGCGTCGAGATTGCTGAGCGGCTCGTCGAACAGGAACACCGAGGGTTCGCGTACGATGGCGCGGCCCATGGCCACGCGCTGGCGCTGGCCGCCCGAGAGCTGGCGCGGGTAGCGGTCGAGATAGGAAAACAGGTTGAGGACGCCGGACGCCTTCTTGACCTTTTCGTCGACCGCCGCGCGGTTCTCGCCACGGATCTTCGGGCCGAAGCCGATATTGTCGGAGGCCTTCAGGTGCGGGAACAGCGCGTAGGACTGGAACACCATCGCGATGTTGCGCTGCTGCGGCGGCAGGTCGTTGGCGCGTGTGCCGCCGATCAGCAGATCGCCCGAGCTGATCGTCTCCAGGCCGGCTAGCATGCGCAGCAGGGTGGACTTGCCGCAGCCCGACGGGCCGACCAGCACGACGAACTCGCCGCTTTTTATATCGAGGTTGATGTCCTCGAGGATCCTGTGCTGGCCGAAGGATTTCGACAAGTTGCGAAACAGGACGTCGGTCATGGTCACGCTCCCAATATGTCGTCGATGAACGGCAGGCAGCCGGCGGTCAGCCCGGCATCGACGGGCATCACCACGCCTGTTACGCCCGAGGCGCGGTCGGAGGCAAGGAAAGCCACCGCTTCGGCGACTTCCTGTGCGTTGACGATGCGGCCGAGCGGATAGAGCCGCTTGAGCTTGCCGAGGATTTCCGGATCCTTGGCCAGGCGATGGTCCCAGGCGGCGGTGCGGATCGACCCCGGGCAGACGACATTGGCGCGCACGCCGCTGCGGCCAAGCTCGACGGCGATCGACTTGGCATAGGCATTGATGCCGGCCTTGGCGGCGGCATAGGCGGGATTGCCGAAATGCGCGATGGCGTTGACGGAGGAGATGAAGACGACGCTCCCTGAACCGCGGTCGGCCATGGCCTTGACGATAGGGTCGGCGAACGTCATCACCCCGGTCAAATTGAGGTCGAGCTCGTGCTCGATCCTGTCCGCCGTCAGCGCGGCAAGCGTCTCGGCGCGCGTCCAGCCGGCGTTGTTGATCAGGATATCGGGTACGCCGTCCCTGTCGAGCACGGCGGTGATCGCCTTCTCTACGGACGCGCGGTCAAGAAGGTTGAAGACATGGCGCGAGGCAAGGTGCGGGCTTGCCAGCGCCTCCTCGGATTGGTCGCAGCCGACCACGCGCGCGCCCCTTGCGGCCAGCAGTGCGACGATCGCCGAGCCAAGGCCGCCGCCGGCACCCGTGACAACGACCGTGCGGCCCTCGAATTCGGCTTTCGAAACCACGGTGCTTGTTCCTCCCGCAGATCAGGCAGATGCCGGCAGGCTAAGGAATGGAATGTAATTAAGCAACATGATAATCCGCTTGCATGCAGGGGATTCGTCGATAATGTAGGAAAGTCACATAAATCTTGTGCCAGCCATCGGCGCAAGGAGCGCAAAAAGCGCGGAACAAATGGGAGAGATCGGATGAGCCTTGCCAAATGGACTGTCGGCCTGGTGGCCGGAATGAGCATGCTGGCCTTCGCGGCGCAGGCGAATGCGGGTGAAGTGCGCGTCACCGTCGCCGAATACAGCGCCAAGACCGGGCCTTATTTCGAAGAGGTGAGGAAGGAGTTCGAGGCGAAGAACCCCGGCATCACTGTCAAGTTCGAAGTCGTGCCGTGGGATGTGCTGCTGCAGAAGCTGACCACCGACATCACCGCCGGCACCAATGCGGATCTCTCGATCATCGGCACGCGCTGGCTGATCGACTTCGTCCAGCAGGATGTCGCCGAGCCGCTCGACAGCTACATCACGCCCGAATTCAAGGGCCGTTTCATCGAGACCTTCCTGTCGCCCTCGATCATGAATGGCAAGACCTATGGCCTGCCGATCGCAGCCTCGGCTCGGGCCATGTACTACAACAAGGAACTGTTCGAGAAGGCCGGCATCGCCAAGCCGCCGGCGACCTGGACCGAATTGCAGGACGATGCCCGCAAGATCAAGGCACTGGGGTCCGGCAGCTTCGGCTTCGGCTTGCAGGGCAAGGAGATCGAGACCGACGTCTATTACTACTATGCGATGTGGTCGCAGGGCACCGAGATCCTCAACAAGGACGGCACGTCCGGCCTGAGCACGCCGGGCGCGCTTGCAGCAGCCAAGCTCTATAAGTCGATGATCGATGAAGGGTTAACCGAGCCCGGCGTCACCTCCAACAACCGTGAAGACGTGCAGAACCTGTTCAAGCAGGGCAAGGTCGGCATGATGATCACCGCACCGTTCCTGTCCAACCAGATCAAGGAAGAGGCGCCGAGCCTGAAATACGGCGTGGCGGCCATTCCGGCCGGGCCGACCGGCGCGCGCGGCACGTATGGCGTCACGGATTCCATGATCATGTTCAGGAACTCCAAGAACAAGGACGATGCCTGGAAGCTGATGGACTTCCTGTTCACGAAGGAGCAACGCGCCAAGTTCACGCAAGGCGAAGGCTTCCTGCCGGTGAACAAGGAAGAGGCCAAGATGGATTATTATGTCAACAATGCCGATCTGGCCGCCTTCACCGCGCTCCTGCCCGACGCCCGTTTCGCGCCGGTCATTCCGGGCTGGGAAGAGATCGCCCAGATCACCTCCGACGCTATGCAGAAGATCTATCTCGGCAGCGTCGACCCCGAGACAGGCCTGAAGGAGGCGGCGGCGAAAGCCAACGCAGTGTTGAAGAAGTAGGGGCCGTGCTCAAGAAATAGGGCGTATCTCCCTGCGCCCGTGGCGCGCCCCAAACTCAGGCGGGGCGCGCCACAGTTTTCGGGCTTAAGCGCAAAGCGTCGAACGCCGACGGGACAACCACTTCGTACAGGGAATAGATCGCCGATGTCGCGCCGCCCCTCATTGCCCTGCCGGGCATTTCTCCCCGTATAGGGACGGGGAGAAAGGGCTGGCCGCGATCTTGTCGTCCTCTTTGAGACGCTGGTGATTGGTCAAAGCGGCGGCGAGAGCGCCCCTCTCCCCGTCACTATACGGGGAGAGGATGCCGGCAGGCAGGTGAGGGGCAGCGCCGACGCCGGGAAAGAGTTCGAAACTGAGCGAAGAACAGATCAGAATTAGTCCAGCTGGCAAGCCAGCACTGCTGATGCCTCACAACGCGGTACAGGTCAGCCGATGCGAAATCGTACCTTGCCCTATCTCCTGACCTTGCCCAGCCTGTTCCTGGCGGCGGTCGTCATCTTCTGGCCGGTCTGGGACCTGATCCAGATATCGACCCATGACGTCAATCGCTTCGGGCAATTGCGCGAGTTCAGCGGCCTTGCCAATTTCTCGGCGCTGTTTGCCGATCCCGACTTCGTCGCCGCGCTGTGGCGCACCGGGCTGTGGACCGTGCTGGTGGTCGGCGGTGCGCTGCTGCTGTCCATCCCGGTGGCGATGATCCTCAACACCGATTTCCATGGTCGCGGGCTGGCCCGCGTCATCATCATGCTGCCCTGGGCGGTGTCGCTGACCATGACCGCGGTGGTCTGGCGCTGGGCGTTGAGCGGCGAAAGCGGGATGCTCAATTCGGCGCTGATCGGGCTCGGCCTGATCGACCACAACATCCAGTGGCTTGCGAGCGCCGAAACGGCGTTTCCGATGCAGGTGCTGATCGGCATACTGGTGACGGTGCCATTCACCACGACGATCTTCCTTGGCGGCCTGTCGTCGATCCCGGACGATCTCTATGAGGCGGCGGCGCTCGAAGGAGCAACGCCAATGCAGCAGTTCCGCGAGATCACCTTTCCGCTCCTGAAGCCGTTCATCAACATCGCCATCGTGCTCAACACCATCTATGTCTTCAATTCCTTCCCGATCATCTGGGTGATGACGCAGGGCGGGCCGGCCAACTCGACCGACATCCTGGTCACCCATCTCTACAAGCTCGCCTTCCGCATCGGCAAACTCGGCGAGGCCTCGGCGGTGTCGCTGGTGATGTTCGCCATATTGCTGATCTTCACCATGATCTATGTGCGGCTGGCGATGCGGGAGCAACGCGGATGACAAATGGGTTCATGACGGCCAAATTGAAGCGCACCATCATCGCCTGGCTGCTGCTGGCGCCGCTGATCGTGGTGACGATCTTTCCCTTCGCGGTGATGTTCCTGACCGCGGTCAAGCCGCGGACCGAGGTGCTATCGCCGACATGGTGGCCGAGCGAGTTCCGCTGGTCCAACTTCTCCGACATGTGGGTGGCGACCGGTTTCGGCCAGGCGCTGGCCAATTCGCTCTATGTGTCTGTTATCGCCACGGTCGGTGCCATCCTCATCTCCGTTCCGGCCGCCTATGCCATGTCGCGCTTTCGCTTTGCCGGCTACGGTGTCTTCCGCCAGTTCCTTTTGATCTCGCAGATGATCTCGCCGATCGTGCTGGTGCTTGGCCTGTTCCGGCTTATGGCGGCCTGGGGGCTGGTCGAATCGACGACCGCGCTCGGCTTCATCTACATGGCCTTCAATGTCGCCTTCACCGTCTGGATGCTGCAGAGCTATTTCGACACCATTCCGCGAGACCTCGAGGAGGCGGCCTGGATGGAAGGCGCCGGGCGCTGGCTCACCCTGCGCAAGGTGTTCCTGCCGCTCTGCCTGCCGGCGATCGCGGTGACCGCCATCTTCACCTTCATCAATGCCTGGAACGAGTTCGTCGTGGCACTGACCATGCTGCGCAGCCAGGAAAGCTACACGCTGCCGATCCAGGTGTTCTCGCTGGTTGCCGGGCGCTACACGATCGAGTGGCACCATGTGATGGCGGCCACGCTGCTGGCGACATTGCCGGTGGCGATCCTATTCATTTGGCTGCAGCGCTATCTGGTGCGCGGACTGGCGCTCGGGGCGGTCAAATAGCGTAAGTAATTGTCCACGGAGCTTTCATGCGCATCTTTACCGCCTCACTGGCGACGGAAACCAACACTTTCTCGCCGGTGCCGACCGACCGGGCCTCGTTCGAAATGGCGTTCTACGCCGGACCGGGCAAGCACCCGGAGACACCGACGCTGTGCTCCTCGCCGATCATCGCCTTGCGGCGGCGCGCGGCCGCCGAAGGCCTGACCGTCATCGAAGGCACCGCCACCTGGGCGGAGCCCGGCGGCCTGGTGCAGCGCCAGACCTATGAGGCATTGCGCGACGAGATCCTGGGGCAGCTCGAGGCGGCACTGCCGGTCGATGCGGTCATTCTCGGCCTGCATGGCGCCATGGTGGCGCAAGGCTATGACGACTGCGAGGGCGACCTGCTCGAGCGCGTGCGGGCGATCGTGGGACCTGACGTGGTGATCGCCTCCGAGTTCGATCCGCACAGCCATCTGACGCCGAAGCGCGTGGCGGCGTCCGACATCATGGCCTATTTTCTCGAATTCCCGCACACCGACTTCTACGAGCGCGGCGAGCATGTCGTCGAGCTCGGCCTTGCCGCCGCGCGCGGCGAGATCAAGCCCGTCATCTCGACCTTCGACTGCCGCATGATCCAGGTGCTGCCGACCAGCCGCGAGCCGATGCGGTCCTTCGTCGACCGCATCAAGGCGCTGCACGGCAAGGACGGCGTGCTGTCGGTGTCGGTCGTCCATGGCTTCATGGCCGCCGACGTGCCGGAAATGGGCACGCGCATTCTTGTCATCACCGACAATGACAAAGCCAGGGGCGATGCGCTGGCGGAGCGGCTGGGGCGCGAGCTCTACGCGATGCGCGAAAAGACGGCGATGACGATGCTCTCCACCGCCGACGGTCTCGATCGGGCGCTGGCCGTTCGCGCCGAAAATCCCGGCAAGCCCGTGGTCATCGCCGACATCTGGGACAATCCCGGCGGCGGCGTTCCCGGCGACGGCACATTCGTGCTGCGCCAGATGCTGGTGCGCGGCCTGGACAAGGTCGGTGTGGCGACGATCTGGGACCCGATCGCCGTGACCTTCTGCCTGGCGGCGGGCGAGGGCGCGGTCATCGACCTGCGCTTCGGCGGCAAGGCTGGACCTCAGGGGGGCGAGCCGATCGACGCGCGCGTCAAGGTGCTGAAGGCGGTTCCGGAGGGCTGGCAGAGTTTCGGGCCGAGCCGGGTGACCCTCGGGCCGACCGCGCTGGTTCGGATCGAAGGTACCGAGGTCGACGTCATCCTCAACACCAATCGCACCCAGACCTTCGAGCCGGATATTTTTTCCAACATCGGCGTCGATCCGCTGGCCAAGGACATGCTGCTGATCAAATCGACTAACCATTTCTACGCCGGCTTCGCCCCGATAGCCGCCGAGATCATCTATGTCACGGCGCCGAGTTCCTATCCCAGCAACCCGGCGGTGACGGATTACAAGAAGCTGAAGCGGCCGGTGTGGCCGAGGGTGGCTGATCCTTGGGGCTGCTGATCTCCCCCCGTGAGGGGGAGATGTCGCCGAAGGCGACAGAGGGGGTTGCCCGAACTGCCGCGACGCCATGCAACGGCAAAAGGAAGGCTAGCGCTCCACGCGCAACGCCCCCCTCTGGCCGCTTCGCGGCCATCTCCCCCTCGAGGGGGGAGATTAGCTGGCGCTATACGAGCCCCCGCTTGATCATCATCGCATCGGGCGAAGGCATCTTGCCACGAAACGCGGTGTAGAGCTCCTCCGGATCCTTCGAGCCGCCGGCGGCGTAGATGTTCTTCCGCAGCCGCTCGGCCAGAGCGGGATCGAAGGGATCGCCGGTTTCCTCGAAAGCAGCGAAGGCGTCGGCGTCGAGCACTTCGGACCACATGTAAGAATAGTAGCCGGCCGAGTAGCCGTCGCCTGAAAAGACATGGCCGAAATGCGGGGTGCGGTGACGCATCGCTATTGTGTCAGGCATGTCGAGTTTTTCCAGCGTTTCGGCCTCGTATCGAAGCGGTGCTTCAGGCGCGTCCGGCCTGGCGTGGTAAGCCATGTCCATCAGCGCCGAGGCGGTGAATTCGACCGTGGCGAAGCCGGCGCCAAAAGTGCGGGCGGCCAGCATCTTGTCGAGCAGCGCCTTCGGCATCGGCTTGCCGGTCTTCTCATGCAGCGCATGCTTCTCCAGCACCGCCGGCACCGTCAGCCAGTGCTCGTAGAGCTGCGAGGGCAGTTCGACGAAATCGCGGCTGACCGAGGTACCGGAGACCGAAGGCCAGGTGACATCGGTCAGCATGCCGTGCAGCGCGTGGCCGAATTCGTGGAACAGCGTCTTCGCCTCGTCGACCGACAGCAATGCGGGCTCGCCCACAGGCGGCTTGGCGAAATTCATGATGTTGTAGATTACCGGCTTCGAACCGTGGCCAAGCTTGTAGCCGGACTTCAGCGCACTCATCCAGGCGCCGGAACGCTTCGAGGGCCGCGCGAAATAGTCGGCCAGGAACAGGCCGCGCTCGCTGCCATCGGCATTCCTGACCACGAACACGCGCGCGTCCGGATGCCAGGCGGCAATGCCCTTTTTCTCTTCGAAGCTGATGCCGAACAACCGTATCGCCACGTCGAAGCAGGCGTCGATGACGCGGTCGAGCTGCAGATAGGGTTTCAGTTCCGCCTCATCGAAAGCGAATTTCTCGGCGCGCAACTTCTCCTGGTAGAAACGCCAGTCCCAGGCGGCGAATTTTTCGTTGCTGCCGGCCTCGGCGGCCAGCCGCTCCAGTTCCTTCTGGTCGGCGGCAGCCTTCTGCAGCGCCTTTTCCCAAACCGGATCGAGCAGCGCATGCACGGCCTCCGGCGTCTTGGCCATCGTGTCGTCGAGCTTCAACGCGGCGAAGGAGGCATAGCCGAGCAGTTTCGCCTTTTCGGCGCGCAGCTTCAGCATATCGCGTACCACGGATGTGTTGTCGGTGGCGCCGCCATTCTGGCCGCGCATGGTGAAGGCGCGGAAGGCGATTTCGCGCAGGTCGCGGCGTTCCGAGAAGGTCGTGAACGGCTCGTAGATAGAGCGCGACAGGGTGACGGCGTAACGGCCCTTCTGGCCGCGCATTTCGGCGGCCTCGGCCATGGCGCTCTTCAAAAAGTCCGGCAGGCCGGCAAGGTCTGCCTCGTCGAGGAACAGCGCCCAGTCGCGCTCGTCGGCCAGCACATTCTGGCCGAAAGTCGTGCCGAGCGACGACAGCTCTTCATTGATTCTGGCCAGCCGTTTCTTGCCCTCGGCGTCGAGCTTGGCGCCTGAACGGACGAAGCCTTTCCAGGTCTTTTCCAACACGCGCAGCGTCTCGGCATCGAGCCCCAGGCTCTCGCGGCGGTGGTAGAGATCGTCGATGCGGGCAAACAGCCTTTCGTTCATCGAGATCGCCGAGAAATGCCTCGACATCTTCGGCGAAATGTCACGCTCCAGCGCCTGGATGTCCTCATTGGTGTAGGCGCCTGCGCGGCACCAGAAGATTGACGAGACGTGATCGAGCGCCTCGCCGCCGAGTTCCAGCGCCTGAAGCGTGTTCTCGATCGTCGGTGCATCCTTATTGGAGGCGATCGCGTCGATCTCCGCCTCATGCGCCTGCAGCGCCGCGTCGAAGACCGGGGAAAAGTCGCCGTCGCCGATATGGGTGAAATCAGGCAGGCCGAGCGGCCCCTGCCACGCGGTCACCGGATGGGAGGCAAGGTCGACGGCTTTTGTGGAGGACATGGAGGGTCTTTCGCTGGCGTCAAAGAGAGGGTGTCACCGATGTAGGGCGCGGCCCGCGAGCCCGCAATATGACAGTCGGCCGGTCTGCCTCAGTAGCCGTCGCAGTTTTCGGCGATTGCCGCCTGCGAGCTGGCGGTGATGCGGTTGTCTTTCACTGCGAAGGTTTCCCGCATCAGCATGTCATTGTCGGGGAAGTCGTAGCACGCGATCACGGTGGTGACGCCGCCCCCGCTCTCCTCGGTGCGGTGGCGGATCGCGGCCCCGGCGACCGCGCTCTTCCATTCGTCGATCGAGGCGATGAATTCCTGCTTGCTCTGGACGATGCCGAGGTCGTCGAGTTTGATGCGGACGTCGTCGGCGAGCAGCTCGGAAAGTTCGGTGCGGTCGGCGACCAGCAGCGCCGAATACCAGCGGCCGATGAGGGCGCCATCATCGGCGTGGGCGGCCATGATCGTCATCAGCAGTGCGGCCGCCGTGAAGACGACCGACTGAACGATGATCAGGTGCCGCGCCGTCCCGTTCATTCGAGCACCGGCCGTTCGAAATCGCCGGTCTCCTTGTTCATCGCCCAGAGCTCGCCCGTCGAAATGTCGAACCAGGCCCCGTGCAATGACAGCCGCCCCTTGCCCTCGAGGATCGAGACGCAAGGAAAGGTCCTGAGATTGGCGATGGAATAGCGGATCGAGATGCGCTCCAGTGCCGTCTGGCGCTCCGTCGCCGTCATCAATGTGCTGGAGGCGACGGTCTCCGCGGCCGGTGCGATCAGGCTCATCCACTTGCCGATGAAATCGCCGGGAGACAGCGGCGCGGACGTGGTGTCGAGCGCGGCACGGATGCCGCCGCAGCGGCCATGGCCCATGACGACGATGTTCTTGACCTTGAGGCTCTGCACCGCGAATTCGAGCGCGGCCGAGGTCGAATGGAACTCGCCGTCCGGCGCGTAGGGCGGCACCAGGTTGCCGACATTGCGCAGCACGAAGAGTTCGCCGGGTCCGGCGTCGAAGATCGCCTCGGGCGCCGCGCGCGAATCGCAACAGGCCACGATCATCGTCTCCGGCGCCTGCCCTTCGCGCGCGAGCTCGCGATAGCGGCCGCTCTCCGTGAGGTAGCGGCCGTTCATGAAATTGCGATAACCGGCGAGAAGGTGGTCGGGAAGATGAGGCATAGGCGGCTTTCCGTGTTGGAGGCGGCAGCTCAAATTCTGCTTTACGCATCGTGCTTTCCGAAACCCGAATTCGGTTTTCAGGCCGATGCGTTGCGGTCGAGAAAGGCTCTAGCGGCAAAAGCCTATAACGAGCAATGCAGAATTGCGCGGGCTGGCCATAAATGCCATGCGCCAAAATCGGACGTCCGCCGACACTGTCATGCCCAGATGGCGACCGGTATTCCAAAACCGTCGGCCAGCGGCGGGTCCGGAAACGGCCTGGCCTTGCCGCCGGCGATGCGGCCGGCGATCAGCATCATCACCGCCGCATCGAGGAAATCATCGGCGGCCGCTCCGCGCGGCGGCGGTTGGCCGAGGAAGTCCATGTCATAGCCGTGGCGGCAGAGCAGCGCCTTGCGTTCCGCCATGCCGGCCGGATTGATGCTGCCCTTGATCTTTTTCGGCAAACTCATGGCCTGATCTCCATTCAACCGGCAGAACGCCACTTCCGGATGCGATTCGAAGACACGGCCGCGTAGATCGGGCCGCGCGATCAGCAAGCTGTCGATCTCGCGGATCTTCGAAAAAATGCCAAAGGCCTGGATCGAAACGCCGCGCGGCGGATCAGAGGTAGCCTTGGCGACCTCGCTTGCCCTGATATACGCGGCGTACCAGGCATCGATCGTGGTGAAGTCGGCGGTGTCCGCATAAAGCGCGGCGCGGGACGGGATCGAAAACACGCTGGACTGACGTGCCCCCAGCAACGGCCTGACCTGAGCCTCCGGTCCGCGCCCGCCCTTGCTCGAAAACTCGGGCAGGCCGATCGGCATGTCGACGGCGACAATAGCGTCGTCGGGAACTGCCGCAAGCAGCGCCGCGAAGCTGGCAAAGACCTTCACCGAAGGCGCCGCATCCGGATCGCGCCGCACCGCGATCCAGCCGGCCTTGCAGCCGTCGGCGCCGACAAGCACGACGGTGGCCGTGGTCAAGCCCGGCGGTCCCGCCCGGGATGCGTGAGGTGGCGAAGCTGCACCATCGCCATCGGGTGCGACAGACTCTGCGAATCGGTTTCGAGCTGCAATTCGTCGCCGCCGCGCTTGGCGGTGCGCGCCAGGATCTCGTAGACCGCCGCCGTGGTCGACTGCAGCGCCTTGATCGGCGGCTGACCGGAGAGGATGCGCGCCAGATAGACGGCCGCCGTGAGGTCGCCAAGGCCGTTCGGCGGCTTGTCGATGAGGCGATGCTCGGCGAGCAGCGCCTGGTTGCCGTCGAGCAGCAGATTGCCGGTTCCGCCAGTCATCATCGACTGTGCCGAAGTGACCAGCATCGTCGATGGGCCGGCATGGAGCGCGGCCGAGATCACGGATTTCAGGTCGGGCAGCGGCGCGCCGGCCATCCATTCCAGTTCGTAGCGGTTGGGCGTGGCGATATCGGCGATCGGCATCAGCCGGTCGCGCATGGCGGCGGCGGTGGGCTCGGGCACATAGAGGCCGCCCGAATCGCCCATCACCGGATCGCAGATATAGACGGCGCCGGGTGTCCTTGCCTTCACCGCGGCGACCAGTGACGCGACGGCTTCGGCTTGACCGGCCTCACCGAGATAGCCCGACAGCACCGCGCCGACCTCGCCCAGCCATGGCGCCCGCTCGAGGTCGGCCATCAGCGCCTTGAACTGGTCGAGCGGCGGCACGATGCGTGTCGCCCGCCCATGGCCGGGGTGCCAGGGCAGGATGATCGTGGGAACGGCCCAGACCGGAAAGCCCAGTGTCTCCAGGGCGAACACTGCGGCGCGGTTTCCGACTGACCCGCGGGCGACATGGCTGGAAATGACGATGACCGCACGCGGTGCGTCGGGTTTTTCGGCGCTCATTCTCTTTTTGATTCCTAGCTGCCCCGGGTGAGGAAAAGCACGAGCCAGACCATCAGGCCCAGCGCCAGAAGCAGTCCGAGTATCCTGCCAAGGCGGGTGCCCCAGACCTCGATTGGGTCCGAGCGGTCGGCGTCGGCCGCCGCGACATGGTCGCGCATGCCTTTCGTCGTCCTCGCCACGAAGGAGTTGCCGGCCGGATCGGTCTCGCGCGCGACGCGCTCGAGAATACGGCGCGATTCCGTGTCGCTGTCTTGGCGTTCCGCCATGATGATGTCCCGTTTCGACCGAACCTTATCGTGTTCGCGCGGGCAATCACAGGGGCTTGCAGCCGAGGGTACCCGTGCCGACAGCCATCCCGTCGAAGCCGTTTTCTTGCGCGCCGATTGTGATAATGCTTCGCATGCAACTTCTACCGAGGGACCCATCATGTCTGCCCAGCGCCTTGCCCGACCATCGATATTCCGTACGCTGCCCGCCTTCCTGATGATGGCAATCGTGTTGCCGCTGCTCGCCGGCTGCGGCTACAACACGATCCCGACGGCGGAAGAAAACGCCAAGGCGGCCTGGAGCGAGGTGCTGAATCAGTACCAGCGGCGCGCCGATCTCATCCCCAATTTGGTGGAGACGGTCAAAGGCTACGCCGCGCACGAAAAAGACACGCTCGACGCGGTTGTCGAGGCGCGCGCCAAGGCAACGCAGATCACCGTGACGCCGGAAACGCTGAAGGATCCGGAGGCCTTCAAGAAGTTCCAGGATGCCCAGGCAGGGCTGACCAGCGCGCTGTCGCGGCTGATCGCCGTGTCCGAGGCCTATCCCGACCTCAAGGCCAACCAGAACTTCCTGGCGCTGCAGGCACAGCTCGAAGGCACGGAGAACCGCATCGCGGTGGCGCGGCGCGACTACATCCAGGCGGTCAGGGACTACAACCTGACCCTGAGGACGTTCCCGTCGGTGCTGTGGGCGACACTCTGGTTCCGCGGCAACGAGCCCTTCGCCAATTTCACCGTCGCCGAAGACAAGATGCAGCCGCCGAAGGTCGATTTCGGCACGAGCACGAAGCAGGGCGGGTGAACGACTACCATCTGATTCTGCGAAGACGGACCGCTGGCGTGTTGATACCCCCCTCTGTCCTGCCGGACATCTCCCCCTCAAGGGGCGAGATTGGCAATTTCGCAGGCGGCGCTCTGCTTGCAATGTCGGCGATTGGCGAAGGTCGTGGTTACGGCCGATCTCCCCCCTTGAGGGGGAGATGTCCGGCAGGACAGAGGGGGGCGCGAAGGAACGCTTGCCTAAACACTCTTGGCCTTCTTCTCTGCCTCCTCCTTCTGCCCCTCACCGTCTTCGCCGCCGATCTTCCCGCCCTCACCGGGCGTGTCGTCGACTACGCCGGCATCATCGATGCCGGCACCAAAGCAGCGTTGACGCAGAAGCTCGCCGATTTCGAGAAAAAGGGTTCCGACCAGATCGTCGTCGCCACCATCCCGAGCCTCGGCGGCGAGGAGATCGAGCCCTACGCCAACCGGCTGTTCCGCTTCTGGAAGCTTGGCCAGGCCAAGGAGAACAACGGCGTCCTGCTGCTGGTCGCGCCGAATGACCGCAAGATGCGCATCGAGGTCGGCTACGGGCTGGAAGGCACGCTGACCGACCTGCACACCAAGCTGATCATCGAGAACGACATGGTGCCGGCCTTCCGCGCCGGCGACTTCTCCGGTGGCATCAGCAAGGCCGTCGACGACATGGTCATGGTGCTGGAAGGCAATCCGGAGGAACTCGAAGCGCGAGGCAAGCGCAACCAGCAGGCGCCGTTGAATCCCGACAACCTGTTCTTCGCCATCTTCATTGGCATCTGGGCGATCATTTTCTTCGGCGGCATCGCGGCTTCCGTCCTGCCGCCGATCTTCGGCCAGAAACTCGGGCCGGGCCGTTATCGCTGGCTCGGCATGACCTTCGAGCCTGGCCGGCGCTCCTCATCCGGTGGTGGCTGGTCTTCCGGAAGTTCCGGCGGTGGCTGGTCTTCGGGTGGCGGTGGCGGCGGTTTTTCGGGCGGCGGCGGTTCGTCCGGCGGCGGCGGTTCGTCAGGAGGCTGGTGAGGCAACGGCATGGCGACACGACCGATCAGCCCGCGGGATCATGAACGCATCGCCGACGCGATCCGCGCCGCGGAGGCCAGGACCGATGGCGAGATCTACTGCGTCGTGGCGCGTGCCAGCGACGGCTATTTCTCCCCCGCCGCCTTGATGGCGACACTCGGCATGCTGATCGTCAGCCTCGCCGTCGCCTATGGGCTGGAGGCATGGTGGCTCGCCATTCGCCTGCCGCATTTCGTCATCGCCGAGCTTCTGGCGTTGGCCAGCGTGCTGGCGCTGTTGTGGGCGCTGCCCGGCCTGCGCATCCATATGGTGCCACGGCGGCTGCGCTATCAGGCGGCACACGCCAACGCGATCAAGCAGTTCCTTGCCCGCAACGTCCATCGCACCACGGCGCGCACCGGCGTGCTGATCTTCGTGTCGATCGCCGAACGCTATGCAGAGGTGGTCGCCGATTCGGGTATCGACGACAAGGTCGGCCAGCAGGTCTGGGATGGCGTCGTGCGGGATCTCACCGCGCATGCCGGCGACGACCGGCTTGCCGACGGTTTCGTCAAGGCGATCGAGCAGGTGGGGGCAGTGCTGGCCGAGCACTTCCCGGTCACGCCGGACGATACCAACGAGCTCGACGACCATCTGGTCGAAATCTGAAAAGCCCGCCCGCCGCGCTTCGGTTCTCGAAAACCACGTCATGCGTCTCGGCTGAACGCGTTCTCAGATGGCTTTGTCCAATGTCAGCAGTGTCGGGACCGATTGCGAGAAAGCGGTCGGCGGGCCGCCCTGACTCTTTGCAATCGGGCGATGCGGGTTTATGGTTAACAAATCATGAATACGCTGACGATCGACATCCGCAAAGCCGAACCGCGCGACGCCGGCGCCATCGCCGAAGTGCATCTCGAGGCCTGGCGCGGCGCCTACAGCGGCATCATTCCGCATCGCACGCTGACATCGATGATCAACCGCCGCGGCGCCGACTGGTGGGCGAATGCGATTCGCCGCGCCGCGACCGTCCTGGTGGTCGAGATCGGCGGCACGATCGCCGGCTATGCGACGATCGGCAAGAACCGCGCCCGGGAACTCAAGCAGCAGGGCGAGATCTACGAATTGTACCTGCGCCCGGAATATCAGGGCATCGGTCTAGGCCGGCGGCTGTTTTCGGCAGCCAGGGCACGTCTCGCCGACCATGGCCTGAAAGGCATGGTGGTGTGGGCGCTGGAAGACAATCAGAACGCGCTGGCTTTCTATGCCGGCGCCGGCGGCCGCGACATTGCCGAAGGCGTCGAGATCTTCGAGCAGAAAGCGCTGAAGAAGGTCGCTTTCATCTGGGAGTGACTGCCGAGGGATAATCGCGGAAGGCGAAGACTACAGAAGGTATCCCGCGCAAAAATCACGACGCTGAAACATCTTGTGCTGATTGTTGAACGCGTCGAACGCGATCGCGTCTCGCCTGACATGCGTGAACACCATTCGCCGCATTGCGCCATTTTGCGCCGCCCGCTATCGGTCTCCCAACCGAGAGAGGGACAAAACCATGCGCATCGAAGCCATAGCCACCGGAAAGAATCCGCCTGAAGACGTCAACGTCATCATCGAGGTGCCGATCGGCGGCGAGCCGATCAAGTACGAAATGGACAAGGAGGCCGGCACGCTGTTCGTCGACCGCTTCCTGCACACCTCGATGCGCTATCCCGGCAATTACGGCTTCGTGCCGCACACGCTGTCGGGCGACGGCGATCCGATCGACGTGCTGGTCTGCAACACGCGCGCGCTGGTGCCGGGCTGCGTCATCAATGTGCGGCCGATCGGCGTGTTGATCATGGAAGACAATGCCGGCCAGGACGAGAAGGTCATCGCCGTGCCGTCGCCGAAGCTGACGCTGCGCTACGAGAATGTCACCGAATACACGCATCTGCCCGACATCACCCGCCAGCAGGTGCAGCACTTCTTCGAGCACTACAAGGATCTCGAGCCCGGCAAATGGGTCAAGATCGAAGGCTGGCATGATTCCAAATATGCCAAGAAGATGATTATGGACGCGGTCGACCGCGCCAAGGCGAGCAAGTAGGCTAATTATCGACCGGCCGAAGGGCGGCACATCGCCGATGACGGTGTGTCTGTCCTTGCCCTAGGCGAAGCTCCGCGTCTCGTCTGCGCTGCCCCTCATCCGCCTGCCGGCACCTTCTCCCCGTATAGTGACGGGGAGAAGGGGACGTTCGCTACCTCGGCGCTCTCTTTGCAACGCCGTCGATTGGCGAAATCGATGATGAGAGCGCCCCCTCTCCCCGTCTGTACGGGGAGAGGATGCCGGCAGGCAGGTGAGGGGCTGCGCCAGCGCCTGAAAGTCTTATTTCTTCAAGCTTGCTTCGATCAGCAGGTCGGCGTTGCGGGCGACCGATTGCGCGGGCCCGCCGAGCCCGAACAGCTGGCCGCTGATATAGGCGCCCTCGATGAGCAGCAGCAGCCCGTCGCCCAGCATATCGGCGTCTGGCGCGCCCATCGCCGCAGCCATGGTACGCAGCCTGCGACGCAGTTCCTGCTTGTTCTCCTCGCTCACCACGCGTGCTGGATGGCCACGCTCGGGATATTCGACGGCCGCATTGGTCATGCCGCAGCCGCGATAGTCCGGTTTCTGCGTGCGCTTGCCGACGCGGGTCAGGAAGGCAATGATCTGCGCGCGCGGATCGCCCGGATGGGCGTCGACGGCCTCGTCGAAGCGCTCCCAGAACTCAAGGTCGTATTGCCTGAGATAGGACGCGGCCAGTTCGTCCTTGGAGGGGAAGCTGCGATAGAGACTCGGTTTTGTGACGCCGGCGCGCTTGACGATCTCGTCGACACCGATCGCTCTTATGCCACGCCGGTAGAACAGCTCATAGGCCACGTCGAGGATCTTCTTGGCGGCCTTCGGCGGCGCCGGTGCATGACCGTCGCTGATGGTCAGTTCAATATTTTTGTCAGTTGGCATCATGGGACTCGATTGACAATGTTACCGATCGGTACGTATACATGCTCCCATCTTGCAACGTACCGGTCAGTAACATGGTAGCCCAATCCCGTCCATTTGGCCAGCGCTACGCTTTCGTCGTGGTCGGCGTCATCTTCCTCTGCCTGCTGATCGCGGCCGGCTTGCGTTCCGCGCCCGCCGTCATGATGCTGCCGCTCGAAAACAGTTTTGGCTGGCGGCGCGATGTCATTTCGCTGGCGGCTGGCGTCGGCATCCTGCTCTATGGCCTCACCGGTCCGTTCGCGGCCGCGCTGATGGAGCGGATCGGGCTGCGCCGCACGCTGCTTGCCGCCCTGATGGTGATGTCGGCCTCGACCGCGCTCAGTCTGCTGATGACCAAGCCGTGGCACCTGTTCATCACCTGGGGTGTCTTCTCCGGCATCGGCTCCGGCGCCGTCGCCAGCGTGCTCGGCGCCACCATCGTCAACCGCTGGTTCAAGACCAATCGCGGCCTGGTCATGGGGCTAATGTCGGCCTCCAGCGCCACCGGCATGCTGATTTTCCTGCCGCTGATCGCTTCCCTGGCACAATCGGGCGGCTGGAAGCCGGTCGCAATCGCGGTCGCGGTCGCCACCGCCTGCCTGTTGCCCCTGGTCTGGCTGCTGGTGCCCGAGCGTCCGGCCTCGATCGGTATGGTTCGCTATGGTGCCGGAGCCGACGACGTGCCACCGGTTTCGCCCGCTTCGCAGGGCAATTTCCTGGCGCACACGCTCAACACGTTGCGCCGCGCCGCCGGCACAAGGGTGTTCTGGTATCTGTTCGCCACTTTCTTCGTCTGCGGCTTCACCACCAACGGGCTGGTCGGCACGCATCTGATCGCCTTCTGCGGCGATATGGGCATCGGTGAGGTGCAGGCCGCCGGCTTGTTGTCGATGATGGGCATTTTCGACCTGATCGGCACGACGCTGTCAGGATGGCTCACCGACCGTTACGACCCGCGCAAGCTGCTCGGCGTCTATTATGCCATCCGTGGCCTGTCGTTGATCTACCTGCCCTATTCCGGCTTCTCGGCGACCAGCCTGATCATTTTCGCGGTGCTCTACGGCCTCGACTGGATCGCCACCGTGCCGCCGACGCTACGGCTCGCCAACGAGGCTTTCGGCGATCGCAGTGGGCCGATCGTGTTCGGCTGGATCGTCGCCGGCCATCAGGTCGGGGCTGCCACCGCCGCTGCCTTCGGCGGCACGATGCGCGAGCTGCAGGGCAATTACGAGCTGGCCTTCCTGATCGCCGGCATGACGGCGATCGCGGCGGCCTGTATCTCACTGCTGATCAACACCGACAGGCCGGCATTCGATCCCGAGCCGCAAGCGGCTTGAGGCGGGACGCCCATCTCCCCCCTCGAGGGGGAGATGGCCGCAAAAGCGGCCAGAGGGGGTCGGTTCGACTGGACGCCGACGTTCCGCGGCAGATGAAGGTTAGCACTTCACGCGAGGCGACCCCTCTGTCGCCCTTGGCGACATCTCCCCCTCGAGGGGGGAGATTGGCAGCTGTTGTCAAAACTTCATGGTTCCGAAATGTGCCTGAAACATTCAGGCCAGAGCTTGGTGGCATCGTTCAAAGCCATCCAGGAGACAGCCATGAAGAAGTTATCGATGACCCGCCGCGCCTTCGTCACTTCGGCCAGCGCGGCCGGTCTGCTCGGCGCCTCGGGGCTCGCATTGCCCTATTATTCCCGCGCCAGCCAGCGTCCGGCCTTCACCCATGGCGTCCAGTCCGGCGATGTCGACGCCGTCAGCGGCATGGTCTGGACCCGTACCGACCGCCCCGCGCGCGTCATGTTCGAAGTATCGACCACGGAAAGCTTCGCCAATGCGACGAAGCTGGCGCCGCTCGATACGTCGCCGGCCAGCGACTATACGGTCAAGCGGCTGCTCACCGACCTCGCCTCCGACCAGGACATCTTCTACCGCATGTCGGCGGCCGATCTTTCCGACATCAATGCCATCTCCGAGCCGATCGTCGGTCGTTTCCGCACCGCGCCGTCCTCGAAGCGCGACGTGCGCTTTGCCTGGTCGGGCGATACCGCCGGCCAGGGCTGGGGCATCGACGAGACCGGCATGAAGACCTACTCCACCATCGCCAAGCATACGCCGGACTTCTTCCTGCATTCGGGCGACACCATTTATGCCGATGGCGCGATGAAGGACGAAGTCGACCTGCCCGGCGGCGGCAAGTGGAAGAACGTCGTTCTCATCGACGGCAAGCGCAAGGTGGCCGAGACGCTGGACGAATATCGCGACCAGTGGAAGTACAACATGACGGACAAGAACGTGCTGGAACTCAGCGCCATCTGCCCGACTTTCTACCAGTGGGACGACCATGAAGTGCTGAACAACTGGTCGGATTCGAAGAACCTTAGCGCCGACGATCGCTACAAGGAGAAATCCATCCACGTGCTGGCGGCCCGCGCCGCGCGCGCCTTCCACGAGATGACAACCATCCGCTACGAGCCATCGGAGCCGGGTCGTGTCTATCGCAAGATCGCTCACGGACCGCTGCTCGACGTGTTCTTCCTCGATATGCGCTCCTATCGCGGCCCCAACGGCCCCGACATGGAGGACACCATGACGCCGCAGTCGCGCATGCTCGGCGAACAGCAGACGAAGTGGCTGAAGCGCGAGTTGACGAACTCGAAGGCGACCTGGAAGATCATCGCCGCCGACATGCCGCTCGGCCTCGTGGTCTGGGACGACGGCACCAAAAAGGTTGGCGCCGAAGCGGTCAGCAATGGCGACAATGGCGCGCCGAAAGGCCGCGAACTCGAATTCGCCGACCTGTTGCGCTACATCAAGAACGCCGGCATCACCAACACCGTCTGGCTCACTGCAGACGTCCACTACACGGCAGCCCACTACTACAATCCCGACAAGGCACAGTTCCAGGATTTCAACCCGTTCTGGGAGTTCGTCTCCGGCCCGATCCATGCCGGCACCTTCGGTCCTAACGATTTCGACATGACCTTCGGCCCCGAGCTGAAATTCATCAAGGCGCCGAGCGCGGAGCAGGGCCAGAACCTGCCGCCGTCAGCCGGGCTGCAGTTCTTCGGCCTGGTCGATATATCCGGCGCCACCGAGCAGCTGACGGTGCGGTTGATGGATCGTGACGACAACGAGCTTTACAAGGTCACGCTCGACCCTGTGCGCTCTGCGTGAGGCGACCCGGGACGGCCGTTGAAGCAGCCGTCAATCCGGGTAGCAGACCATCGGAATGTTCGGCCAGACGGCGCCGTCGCAATTGGCGGCGTCCTGGCGCTGCTTGAAAGCGGCGCTGACCGGGCCGGTCACCACGGGGTCAACGCCATCGGGCGCGTCGGCGAAGACCTGTTGGGCCGAAGAAGGATCTGTCGGAAGAACAGGCCGTGCTTCCTTCAGCGCCGCGGCCGACTGCGCGGCGTTGGCCGCCAGCAGCGTGGCGAAAGCCGCAGATGCGACGAGCGGCCAAAAACGGTTGAGTTCGGTCATCACGTTCGAACTGCCCAGGCCATGAAAGGTTCCCGCCTTGGTTAACAAAATCATTTCACACGAGGATGCTTAAGATTTGATGAGGATTTGGTGTCATGCGTCCTCTTTCGCAAATGCGAAAAACCTTGTATGAGCCGCGCAACCGAAAGAGGCAGCGCCTTTGGCCTGCTGCCTGCAACGCTCCCGAGACCAGAACATGAAACTCCGTAATATCGCGATCATCGCGCACGTCGACCATGGAAAGACTACCCTTGTCGACCAGCTTCTGAAGCAGTCCGGCTCTTTCCGCGACAACCAGCGCGTCGCCGAGCGCGCCATGGATTCCAACGACCTGGAAAAGGAACGCGGCATCACCATCCTCGCCAAGGCGACCTCGGTCGACTGGAAGGACACCCGCATCAACATCGTCGACACCCCGGGACACGCCGATTTCGGCGGCGAGGTCGAGCGCATCCTGTCGATGGTGGATTCAGCCATCGTGCTGGTCGATGCCGCCGAAGGCCCGATGCCGCAGACCAAGTTCGTCGTCGGCAAGGCGCTCAAGGTCGGCCTGAAGCCGATCGTCGTCATCAACAAGATCGACCGGCCGGACGCCCGCCATGTCGAAGTGGTCAACGAGGTGTTCGACCTGTTCGCCGCGCTCGACGCCACCGACGAGCAGCTCGACTTCCCGATCCTCTACGGTTCGGGCCGCGACGGCTGGGTGTCGGAAAATCCGGAAGGCCCCAAGGACCAGCAGCTCGCGCCGCTGTTCGACCTCGTCATCAAGCATGTGCCGGCGCCGACCGTTCATCCCGGCCCGTTCCGGATGATCGGTACCATCCTGGAGGCCAATCCCTTCCTTGGCCGCATCATCACCGGGCGCATTGAGAGCGGCACGCTGAAGGCCAACCAACCGGTCAAGGTGCTGCACCATGACGGCACCCAGATCGAAACCGGCCGCATTTCCAAGATCCTCGCCTTCCGCGGCCTCGAGCGCCAGCCGATCGAGGAAGCCCAGGCGGGCGACATCGTCGCCATTGCCGGTCTGTCCAAGGGCACCGTCGCCGACACGTTCTGCGACCCGAGCGTGACCGAGGCGCTGCATGCGCAGCCGATCGATCCGCCGACGGTGACCATGTCCTTCCTCGTCAACGACAGCCCATTGGCGGGCACCGAAGGCGACAAGGTGACCAGCCGCGTCATCCGCGACCGCCTGCTGCGCGAGGCCGAAGGCAATGTCGCGCTCAAGATCGAGGAATCGCCCGACAAGGATTCGTTCTTCGTCTCCGGCCGCGGCGAACTGCAGCTCGCCGTGCTGATCGAGACGATGCGCCGCGAAGGCTTCGAGATCGCCGTGTCGCGTCCGCGCGTCGTCATGCAGAAGGGCGAGAACGGCGAACTGCTTGAGCCGGTCGAGGAAGTCGTCATCGACGTCGACGAGGAGCATGCCGGCGTCGTCGTGCAGAAGATGTCGGAACGCAAGGCCGAGATGGTCGAGCTGCGCCCGTCCGGCGGCAACCGCCAGCGCATCGTCTTCCACGCGCCGACGCGTGGCCTGATCGGCTACCAGTCGGAACTTTTGACCGACACGCGCGGCACCGCCGTCATGAACCGGCTGTTCCACGCCTATGAGCCCTACAAGGGCGAGTTGCCCGGCCGTACCAATGGCGTGCTGATCTCCAACGAGCAGGGCGAATCGGTCGCCTACGCCATGTGGAACCTGGAAGACCGCGGCCCCATGGTCATCGATCCGGGCGTGAAGGTCTATCAGGGCATGATCATCGGCATCCATTCCCGCGACAACGACCTCGAAGTAAACGTGCTGAAGGGCAAGAAGCTCACCAACATCCGCGCCGCCGGCAAGGACGAGGCGGTCAAGCTGACGCCGCCGATCCGCATGACGCTGGAACGCGCGCTGGCCTGGATCCAGGACGACGAACTGGTCGAGGTGACGCCGAAGACCATCCGCCTCCGCAAGCTCTATCTCGACCCCAACGAGCGCAAGCGCTTCGAGAAGTCGGCCAAGGCAGTCGGCGCGGCGTAATTTCCGTTCCTCCATTTGAAAAGGGGTGGGGCACACCAGTGCGCCGCCCCTTTTTCATTTTCATCCGAGGGCTGCCGCGATAATGACCTGCCGATCAGGTTCGCCGGTCAGGTCGGTACGCAATGTCGTTCCCTCGCGGGCCGGCTTGCGCAGGGCTTTTGCGCCGCCTGGATCGACGAGCAGCAATCGTCACTCTTCCAGCGCCTGAAGCCTTGATCGCGAGATACCGAGTCCGTTGGCGAGCAGACGATCGAGCCGGAGCGATGTCGGCATTTCGAACCCAAGCCAGAGTTCCAACGCTGTCGCGGTTTCCGTCGTCTCTCCAACCGCCTGCTTGGGCACGGCGACATCGGGAAACTCCTCGACACGTCCCACCTTGTCGCGCAGGGCGACGATGTCGAAGGCGTGGCGCCGCGCCAGCCCCGGATCGTTGCTTTCGAGCGCCCGTAAGAGCGCTCGATGGGAGGGCGCGCTCGGCTCAATCCATTCTTCGACCGCCGGCGCTGCCCCTCATCCGCCTGCCGGTGTCCAGCCGATAGATGGGTAACACTTTGAACCGGATAGATAGGTAACAGTTTTCTCCCTCATGATGGGTTCGCCGCAGCGCCAAGCGGTCGGGTTGGCGCTGCGCTGCGGCGAACCAGTTTCATGGCCTTCTCGTCGATGAACCCGAGCGGATGGGCGTAGAAGCGCATCGCCCATCTCAGTCTCCTCGATGGCGATCGGTTCGCCGGCCAATGTGGCCGAGACATAGATTTCGGCGCCCCGCCATTTGACGGCGCCATTCTGGCGCACACCGCGCACCGCCGCCTCGGCCGGATAGTTGGGCTCGGGGGTCGTCTTCGGCATGGGACGGGTCGAGGGGCGGTAATGCTGTGCCGGGGTGTCCATGGCCAATGCTTCGTGCGGGCGTTCCTCATTATAGCTGCGCCGGAAGGCCTCGAAGGCCTGGGCTTGTGCCTGTCTGTCGGCCTCCGGTGCGTTGGCCATCGGCAGCATGGTCAGATGGAA